>DATDHT010000294.1:0-12464 GCA_036521435.1 Roseiarcus sp. | reverse complement strand
CGACCGCGACTTCGCGCTCGAGGCGCTGGCGGCAGCGGCGATCGCGGCGACCCATCTCTCCCGCTTCGCCGAGGAGATCGTGCTGTGGACGACGCCGCAGTTCGGCTTCGTGAAGCTGTCCGACGCCTTCTCGACCGGCTCATCGATCATGCCGCAGAAGCGCAATCCCGACGCCGCCGAACTCGTGCGCGGCAAGACCGGCCGCATCGTCGGCGCGCTCATCGGCCTCATCACGGTGATGAAGGGCCTGCCGCTCGCCTATTCCAAGGACATGCAGGAGGACAAGGAGGGGGTGTTCGACGCGTTCCGCACGCTCGCCCTCTGTCTCGCCGCGATGACCGGCATGGTCGAGGACATGACGCCCGAGCCCAGGCGCATGAAGGCTGCGGCGGGCATGGGCTACGCGACCGCCACCGATCTCGCAGACTGGCTGGTGCAGGCGCTGAAAATGCCGTTCCGCGAAGCTCACCACGTCACTGGCCGCATCGTCGCGCTCGCCGCCCAGCGCGGCGTGGCGCTGGAGAAGCTCACGCTGGACGAAATGCAGAGCGTCGAACCGCGCATCACCAAGGACGCCTTCGGCGTGCTGGGCGTCGACCGCTCGGTCAAGAGCCGGACCTCCTATGGCGGAACCGCGCCAGCCAACGTGCGCCGCGAGGCGCGCGCCTGGCTCAGGCGGCTCGGAGCGGGCTGAGGCTACCCCGCGCAGTCCCTACAAAGGCCCACGAGCTCCACCATCTGCCGGTGCGGCGCAAAGCCGGCGCGCGCGGCTGCCTCCTGCAACAGCCGATCGAGCTTGACGTCCTCGATCTCGTCGCTCCGTCCGCACTTTTCGCACAACAGCAGCGCGCCGTGATGCGCGTGACCGATATGCTCGCAAGGCGCATAGGCGTTGCGGCTCTCGATCTTGTAGACGAAGCCGTGCTCCAGAAAAAAATCGAGGGTGCGATAGACGGTTGGCGGCGCGACCGGCTTTCCTTCGCGGCGAGAAAGCTGGTCGATGATCGCATAGGCCCCAAGAGGGCTTAAGCTTTCGGCCAGGATGGCCAGAACCTGCCGGCGCAAAGGGGTCAGATGCAGACCCTCCCGGTCGCAGGCGCTCTCCACCTGTCCTTGCCAGCCGGCCGCTGTGGGCTCGGGTTGGGGGGCCTGATTTCGCACTGGCCGTGTCTTTTTCCTCATTGCGTCTTCCATCATATCACGGCCAACGCGTCGATATGATATAAGGTTGCACTTAGGGCTTGCCTACCGATAGGATATAACATAACAGTGCCGCTCGCGCTCAACCCGGCGCTTCAAATCGACACCGAGGGCGTCCATGATCAACAAGCTCCACGTGCTCGCAGCGATCGCGATCTGCGCGCTCAGCGCACCCGCATTCGCCGATCCGGTAAGAGTCGTCGCGGCGGAAAATTTCTATGGCGATATGGCGAGCCAGATCGGCGGCGCGAATGTCGCGGTGACCAGCATCCTGTCGAATCCCGATGACGATCCGCACCTGTTCGAAGCCAGCCCCGCGACCGCCAAAGCGCTCAGCGACGCCAAAATCGTCATCGCCAACGGCGTCGACTATGACCCGTGGATGGAAAAGCTGCTTGGCGCGAGCAAAGCGCCGGGCCGCAAGGCAATCGTGGTCGGCGCGCTCATTGGCCGGAAGGCCGGCGACAATCCCCATCTGTGGTACGATCCGACATATATGAAAGCCGCAGCCAGGGCGCTCGTCGCCGATCTCGTCGCCGCCGACCCTGCGCACACGGCGGACTATGAGCAGGGAGAAGCCAGGTTCATCGGATCGTTGAAACCTCTCGACGATAAGCTCGCCACCATGCACAAGTCTTACGCGGGCCAGCCAGTCACGGCGTCCGAGCCCGTGTTCGGCTATCAGGCGAAGCTCATCGGGCTTGACGTCCGCAACGAGAAATACGCGCTCGCGGTCATGAACAACGCTGAGCCGACCCCGTCGCAGGTTGCGGCGTTCGAAAATGATCTCAAGGGCAGACATGTGAAGGCGATGCTCTACAACGCGCAGGCGAGCGAGCCCGCGGTGGCTAAGCTTGTGCAGATGGCCAAGGACAACGGCATCCCGGTCGTCGGCGTGTCCGAGACCGAGCCGCCCCACTCGACCTATCAGGATTGGATGCTGGGGCAACTGAACGCGCTCGATAAGGCGCTCGCCGGCGGGGCTTAGTTGAGCGCGCTTACGTTCGACCATGTGACGATCAGGCTTGGCGGCCGGGACATCCTTTCGGCCGCCAGCTTCGAGGTCGAGGAGGGCGAATTCGTCGGCATGCTGGGCGCGAACGGCGCCGGCAAGACGACGCTGATGCGCGCCGCGCTTGGCCTCGTTCCCGTTGCGTCCGGCGCGATCGCAGTGCTCGGCAGGCCGGCGACGCGCGGCAATGCTCAGATCGGCTACATGCCGCAGAACCGCGGCGCGATTACGGGCCTCCGGCTCACAGGCTGGGACGTCGTCGCCTCGTCGGCGATTGGCGCCCGGTTTGGCTTCGTCACGCTCGACAAGGCGACGCGGCGCGAGATCGACTGGGCGCTCGAGGAAGTGGGCGCGCGCGAGCTCGCCCGCCGCTCGATCGGCGAATTGTCGGGCGGCGAGCGCCAGCTCGTGTTGCTGAGCCAGGCTCTGATCGGCAAGCCCCGCCTCATCATGATGGACGAGCCGCTGATCTCGCTCGACCCCGCGCATCAGAAGAGCGTGGTCGATATCGCCCGGCGCATTTGCGAGCGCCTGAAAGTCGCGATCCTGTTCAGCGCCCACGAGCTCAATCCGCTGGTCAACGCGATTGACCGCGTTCTCTATCTCGGCGGCGGTGAAGCCGTGATCGGGGCGGTCGAAGACGTCGTCACCGGACCGGTGCTGTCGCGCCTTTATGGCGCTGAGATCGAAGTCGTGCGCGTTAGAAATCGCTATTACGTCATGGCGGGCGACGTCGACGTCGAGCGCGACGCGCATCGCCACGATGACCACGCCCACAGCCATGCTTGAATATGATTTCATGCGCACCGCCTTCGTCGCCTCGGGGCTGGCGGCGGTGCTGGCCGGCACGGTCGGGTTCTTCCTCGTGCTGCGCGGACAGACGTTCGCTGGCCATGCGCTGTCGCATGTCGGCTTCACTGGCGCGACGGGCGCGATCCTGTTCGGCCTCTCGCCGCTCGCGGGCCTGGTCGGCTTCACTTTTGTGGCCGGGATTGGAATGGGGTTGTTCGGCGAGAAGCTCGCCACGCGCGACGTGGCAGTCGGCATGATGCTGTCGCTGGCGCTCGGCCTAGGGCTTCTGTTCCTGCACTTTTACACCGCGGCGGCGACCCAGGCCGCGGCGCTCCTGTTCGGAAATGTCCTCGGCGTCGACTCGTCGGCGCTCCTGACGCTGGCCGTGCTTGCCGTCGTAAGCTTGGTCGCGCTGGCGATGATCATCCGGCCGCTGATCTTCGCCTCGCTCGAAAGCGAGCTCGCCGAGGCGCGCGGCGTGCCCGTCCGCTTCGTCTCGGTGGCGTTCCTGGCCATCGTCGCGGTTGCGGTCGCGGAATGCGCGCAAATCGTCGGCGTGCTGCTTGTGTTCACGCTGATGGTCGGTCCTGCCGCGGCGGCGCAGAATTTTTCAAGGGCGCTGATCGGCGGGGTGTTGCTGGCGGCGGGTCTCGCGCTGGCGGAGGCGTGGGGCGGGCTGACGCTGGCCTTCTACACTGACTGGCCGACCTCGTTCTGGATCACGGCGCTCTCAGGCCTCGTTTATCTCATGAGCCTCGTCGCCCGATTTCAGGTTCGGTGACGCGCCCGGAGGGCTGCTCTTCGGCCCGCGGTCATAATGCAAGCCGGCGGGAAAGGCGGCGTTCAGCCGCCCTTCCATCGTCCGTCATCGCCCTGGCTTCGGAAAATCGAACGGGAAATCCCACCCGAACTCCGCCGGCCAGGGCTTGCGGGCCTGCGTCGTCTCACCGCCGTTCTTGGCGCCGTCGCTATGGACCGTTCCACTTGCGGCGGGCCCGTCGATCAAGGTTTCGCTGACGCTGGGATGGACGACGACAACCCTGCGCTTTGGAATATTCGCCATGACATAACTCCCATGTTTGGCCGAATGGCAGGTGGATTATCCCCCTCACAGATTTCGCGCTGTGATCCGGATCACATATCGCGGCCTCTTTTGCGGCCTGCGCTTCAGCGGATGGTCCGCCGGCGCGGTCGCCTGAGCCTCGCCCCGCCCAGCGCCTCCAAAGCGGTTATGCCACTGCTGCCATTAACAAAAAGGATTATGGCCCACCACTTTATGTATGTTCAACCATGATTTTTTCACTTTTATCTTCATTTCCGTTATTGTGGTGAACAGTCGTTTAACGCGGACTCAGTCGTCAGCAAGCACCCGGTTAGAGATGATCGACATTGCCATTTGGGTCATCGTCCTTTTACTCGGCGCCATCGTCTATATTGTCTGGCATGGACTTCAGATCACGCGCGCTCAACACCAGAGCACCATGGCGGGACTGTCGAGTCTCGGCGATACCCATAAGTTGGGTTACGAGGCGCTGACTCTCACGATGCAGCGCCTTGAGCACCGGGTCAGGCAGCTGGAGGAACGGCGCTGACAGCGACATGCCAACGGGTCTTCGTGCTGCCGCCCATGCGCGCGCCAAAGGCGAGGTCTCAACCGCCCCGGCGCATGCAGATCGCGCCGGCCCATTCAACCCGTCGGCGGTTCGGTCGCGCCCGGCCCGAGCGAGCGCTGCATCATGATCGAGTCTGTCCAGCGGCCGAATTTATACCCGACCGCGGGCAGGTAGCCGACCTGGCGGAAGCCGAACCTTTCGTGCAACTTGATCGAGGCGACGTTGGCGCCGTCAATATAGCCAATCATCTGGCGAAAGCCCGCCGCGGCGCAGGCGTCGAGCAGCGCGGTCATGAGCTGACGCCCGATCCCCGCATGCAGCCGGTCGCTGCGCACGTAGATCGAGTGCTTCACCGTATAGCGATAGGCAGGCCGCTTGCGGAACGGCACCGCATAGGCGTAGCCGAGCACCGTTCCTGCCTCCTCCGCCACCAGATGCGGCATCTTGCGGTTGTTCATCGACCGGCGACGGCGCTTGAGGTCATCGGCGTCAGGCGCTTCGAATTCGCCATCGACGCCAGGATCCACCCCGCGCCGGATGTGATGCAGATAAATCGCAAGCATCCCCGGCACGTCGACGTCGCGCGAGTTGCGCACTTGAATCCGAGGAAGGTCGATCCGTTCGTCCGCTTCGCCCGAAGGGGCGCCGTTCGTCGTGTCCATGCGACGCCCTTTACGCGAAATCCCCTCCGCGCGGAACTCCCCGTCGCTCCCCTTCGCCCGACCGGCGCGGATCGCGCATCGCGTCCCTTCCAGAGCCAAGAAGGGCGGAGATCGCGCGCGCGACGAGGGGCGCCGCCACAGCCTGCGCGACGATGACCACGACAATGCCGCCGATCATGCCCACCAGCCGCTCGATCGCAGGCAGGATGTCCTGTGAAGGCGCCAGCCCCTGCACCATCGACATGATGACCGCGACCGCCGCTTGATGCCCGGTATAAGAAGCCTCGCCGTCGCGCTCCTTGACGTAGCAGCAGACATAAAGGCCGCCGAAAAGCAGCAGAATCCAGACGGCGAAGGCGTCGCCCACGAAGCGCATGCAAAGGAGCCCGTACGCGCCGCCGAGCACGCAGCCGGCGACGCGGTTGACGGCCACCCAAGCGGGTCCGCGCCGCATCGCGAGCAGGATCACGAAAGCGGTTATGGGCGTCTGCCCCAATCCCGGAAGGTCGAGCGCCTCCCAGATCAACGGGATGCAAGCGACGGCGAGCCCCCCAGTCACGGCAATGGCGAGCAGGTCCTCGTCGACCGGATCGGCAAAAATTCCGGGCTTCGCGCTGACGGGCGCCGATCGGGCGGCTGGCGCGAGCGCAACCTGCACCAGGTAGGAAACCCCGACCCCGACCATGATCTCCATCGAACGGTAGACGGCGAGCCTGAATCCCTCGTTCGGCGCCTCGAGCGCACCGAACATGACGAGCACCACCGTCGCCGCCCCAAGGAGCACGGCGTATCCGTGGACGGCGCGCTCTGTCCCGTAGATGCCGAAGGCGACCGCGCTCGCGCAGATCAGCTGAAATACGAGGGGCTCGCCAACGAAATGCGCGCCGAAATACCCGACGGCCGCTCCGACCAATGTTCCAAGGCAGCGATCGACGCTCCGGAGAAAGGAACTCGAAACGTCCGGCACGACGATTGAGACCGCCGTGATCGCCGCCCAATAGGGGTTGTCGAGATGGAGCGCCATCGCGACAATCATCGAAAGAACACTGGCGAGCGCTGCGCGGAAGGCGACGCCCGCCGTCGGGCCCGAGAGGCGCCATTCCGCAAATTCGCTCTTCAGCGCTTGAGCGAGGCGCAGGTCGAGGTCACGCCACGGCGCGGGCTCGCTCACGGAAACATGAGGACACGCGCGTCCGTCCCCATGAACAGCGGAACATCGGGCATCGGGTCGAAAATGAGCGTCACCTGCAGCCGGCGCGACAGGCGAATCCAGTCGGTCGTCGGCGCCACATAGGGCAGGAGGCGCTGCTCGTCGTCGTGGCGAGCGACGCCCCGTCCGACACCGAATACCTGGGCGGGAAACAGGCGCCAGGGATGGCTGTCGAGCCAGATCCAGGCGCGCGCGCCTGGCTTCAGGCCCGCCGCGACATATTCCTTGAAATTGCCGACGACGCGCCACTGCGAATCATCGACAATTCCGACAATGGGAACGCCGGCTTTCGCGTAGTCGCCGGGCCGCAGCGAGAGATTGGTCACGAAACCCGGGACGGAGGCGACGAGGCGCGTCTGCGCCAGATTGTATTGGGCGAGGGCAAGCTGCGCTTTCGCCACCGCCACTTCCGCGAGCGTCGAGGCGACTTCCGCTCCATTGACGCGCAGTCTCGCTTCGACGCCGGTGACCGCGTCCAGCGCCCTCTGCCGGTCGTCCACCGAGCGGTCCAGAATGGCCTCTGCTATCGCTCCCTGCTTCACCAACACGGAGGTGCGGTCATAGTCCTCATGCGCCAGCGTGACGGCCGCCTTCGCCGTCTCCAGGGCGCTTGCGAGCACGCGGGCCTCCTCCCCTTTCACCTTCGCCGCGGCGGCCGCGCCGTCGAGCCGCTTCTGGTCGAGGTCGACGCTGAGCGCGAAAGATTCAGGATCGAGGGTCGCGAGAAGGTCGCCGACCGCGACCTTCTGATCGTTGGCGACGGCGACGTGGTTGACGACACCCGACACCTGGGGGGCGAGCTCCACGAAGTCGGAGCGGACATAGGCGTCCGACGTATAGGCGATGAACGGGATCGGAACGAAATACAGGAAGGCGACAAGCGCCGCCGCGCCGAGGACGATCCAGCGCAGACGGCGGCTGCTCCCCGACGGAAGCGGCGTTGGATCGTTCTGAGACGGAGTTGACGACACGTTTGCGGAGCCTCCCAGCAGTAGGACGGCTTTCTACACGGTCGCAAGCTTAATTGGTCGTCCGTTTTCTCGGCCGCACGAGGCGGCGACCCGAACTTTCGTTTCGCCAACTGTTCGGTAGTGTCTCAGTTTGATTTTCTTCGGGGCTTGGCGCGCCTCGCCGCTGTGCGATGTCCCCTGTTAAAGTTGGCGGAAGGACGGGGCCGCATCATGCGCACGGCACAAAGTGTTCTTATTGCTTTTATCGTCGCTGCTTCGATCTTGGTCGGTCTGTCGCTTGGCAATTTGGGCGTTAGTCTCAATGTGTCGCCTTCAATGTGGAAATTTATCTTGGTCACCAACTGCATAAGTATGGGTGTCGGTTTGGTGTTTCAGGCGGTGGTCATCTGGAGAAGTGATGCCTCGCGGTCCTAAAGGCGAGCGCCAATGCGCCGACGTGAACGCTCGCGCTGCATTGATCGCAAGGATAGCTACTAGCGAAACGCCCGACACGCTTCCCGCTGTTCAGGCCGTCTCCCGCACCACATAAGTGTAGAACCGGATCGCGCCGCTCGCATCCACCTCGCGATAGAGCCCCTGGACCTCGGCTTCGAAGCCCGGGAACACGTTGGCGCTCTTCTCGAACATTTTCAGATAGTCGATCATCGGGCGCGCCCGTTTCGTGAGCCGTTCGCCGGGAACGATGGTCGCGATGCCCGGCGGATAGACCACCCACAAGGTCGTCGCAATCCGCCCATCGAGTTCAGCAAGCGGCAAATAGTCGACGTTGTTGCGCACCAGTTCGCGCGAGGCTGCGCGCGGCGTCATCGCCGTCTCCGGCAGATGCTTGGCCGCAAACTGCGCGCGCTGCAGCTCACTCACGCCGGCGTCGCGGAAGAAGGCGTGCATTTCGCCACAAAGGTCCTTTAGCCTTTTGCCCCGATAGCGCGCCGGCCGCTTGGCGACAAATTCCGGCATCGCGTCCTCGAGCAGGGCGTTCTCGTCGTGGCGTCGCTTGAAGGCGACCAGCGCGGAAACAAGGGTGCCCGCCTTGCTCGACTCGACGCCGGGCGTCAACAGAAAGAGCAGCGAGTTGAGATCGTTCTTCTCCGACACCACCCGGTTTTCGCGCAGATATTGAGCGACGACCGGGGCCGGAACGCCATGGGCCTCATAGCCGCCTGTCGCCCGGTCGAAGCCGGGCGTGAGCAGGGTGAGCTTGGCCGGATCGGTGATTGCGAAACCCGCCTCGAGCGCCTGAAAGCCATGCCAGGCCTCTCCCGGGGCCAGCGCCCAGTAGCGCGGGTCGCGCGCGAGCAGGTCGGTCGACACGCTTTCCCACGGGACATCGTGAGTCGCGCCCTCGAGCGCAGCGTCTCGGATCGAGATGCGCTGTGGCACGAACGGATCGAAAAACCAGCGTTTCGCGAGATCCCGTTCCTTCTCCTCGAACTCACGGCGGACGGCGCGCAGTTTTTTGCGCAATTCAATCCCGAGACGGATCGCGTCGTCCCACAGGACTTCACCGGATCGGCCCTTCATCATCTGCGCGCCGACGTCGAGCGAAGCGAATAGCGGGTAGAACGGCGAGGTCGAAGCGAATTGCATGAAGCCTTCATTGAAGCGGCGATGCTCGACCCGCCGGCGCTGGCCTTTGATGTGCCGGTCGCGCATATGAATCTGGGACGCCTGCGAGAAGCTCGCGAGCTGCTTGTGCGCCGACTGGGTGGCGACAATCCCGGGCGAGGCTTCATTCAAGTCGCGCAAGCCCATGGCGAACCGCCGCTCGTAGAGCGGATGAAACTTCATGAAGCCGGCCCACGCCTCGTCGAACACGACATAGTCGCAAAGGTGGCCGATGCGCGCGACGATGCGCTCCGCGTCGTAGATCGTCCCGTCATAGGTGCATTGTTCGATCACCGCGGCTCGGAAAGGACGTTCGCGCTTCCACGCCTCCTTGTCCTTCACCAGCGGGTTGTCGCGGATGCGCTCGCGTATCCTCGTCTCGTCGAGATCCTCGGGGCGAATGGGACCGATGAGCCCGTAGGCGTTGCGGTCGGTCGACAGATAAATCGGAATGCCGCCGCCCATCAGCAGCGCGCCTTGATGCGCCGCCTTATGATTGTTGCGGTCGAACAGCACGAGATCGTCCTCAGTGATCAGATTGGTCAGCACGATCTTGTTGGACGACGAAGTGCCGTTCAGCACGAAATAGGTTTTCTCGGCTCCGAAGATCGCCGCCGCCTCTTTCTGCGCCTGAAGCGCCGGCCCCTCGTGGGTCAGGAGATCGCCGAGTTCGAGAACCGAATTGTCGAGATCGTCGCGAAAGACCGCTTCGCCGAGATGCTCGACGAAGATGCGTCCGATCGGGCTGCGGCTGTAGAAGACGCCCCCGTTGTGGCCAGGGCAGGTCCACAACTGGTTGCCCTCTTCCTGGAAATCGACGAGCGCGCCGAAGAACGGCGTCTTCAGCGTGTCGGCGTATTGCTTCAGGCGCGAGACCAGGTTCCTGGCGATGAACTCCGGCGTCTCTTCGGCCAGGAACACATAGCCGTCGATGAAATCGAGCACCTCGACCGGAATGTCCTCGAAGCGCTTGCGCCTGACCAGCACGACGATCGGCATGTCGAGGCCGCGCTTGCGCATCAGGTTGATGAGCGAGGCGGCCTTGCCCTCGATGCCCTTCTTGCCCCAGTCGACGACCATGCAGCCGATCGCGGCATCAGTCTGCACGGCGATCTCGGCATCCTCGAGACGCCGCGCCTTGATGACCTGGAATCCCATCCGCTCGATCGCGGCGATGATCTGGCTGACCCTGAGGCCCTCGAGGTCGTCGGCGTCGAACATCGGCGCCGAAAACAGAAAGGTCAGACGTTGGGAAAAATTCATCGATGACCCCGGCGGCTCGGTCGCGGGCTGACGTCCGTGCGCGGCAGCTTAAGACAGCATAGTCGGGGCAGAATCAAGTGCGGCAAGCCAGGCTGAGGGCGGCCTGTGGAGCCGTGAATCGCCACCGAAGCGAAAGCCACACTTGGCGCAGGGCCGCTCTTCATTCAGCTGTCACCGCGTTCAACTCATCGTGTGCCTCGCGCGATCGAGGCTGATTGCTAAAGTCGTCGGCTCGCTGGCCCCATGCCGCGCCATTGTGCTAAGGGTTCCCGGCTTCGTCGTGCGGGCGGAAGCAGCGGGACTGGCGCTTGGGGACAAAGCGCCAGTCGGGTTGACGAGCCGAGGCGATAAAGATCACGCCCGGCTCGTCTCCTCCGCGCTGGCGTCGCTGTACGAATACCGGGGCCGCGAAGGCTGCGCGTTTAGCGGTGAACCGGGCGCCGCCAAGGCGGCGGAGTGAATGCCTTGGACTCGGTGATCCTCACCCTTAATGCGGGCTCGTCGTCGCTCAAGTTCGCAGCCTTTCGCCTCGCCAACGGCGCCGAGCCGGGCCTGCTTGCCTCGGGACAAATCGAGGGCATCGGCGCGACCGCGAAAGGTTCGGTCAAGACAGCCTCGGGCGAGACAGCCGAACTCGCTTTCGACCAAGCGCACGCCCGCGTCGATCACGCGGCGGCGATGGGCGCCATTCTCAGCTGGCTGAAGAAGGCCGGCTACCATTCTTCGATCGCCGCAGTTGGCCATCGCATCGTGCACGGAGGGCCGGATTACGCCGAGCCGGTCCTGATCGACGACGCGACGCTGGCGAAGCTGAAGGCGCTCATTCCGCTCGCGCCGCTCCACCAGCCGCACAATGTCGCCGGCGTCGAAGCGGCGATGAAGGCCTTCCCGTCGATTCCGCAAGTCGCCTGCTTCGACACCGCTTTCCATCGCAGCCAGCCCTTCATCAACGACACATATGCGTTGCCCCGCGCCTATTACGACGGGGGCGTGCGTCGCTATGGCTTTCACGGCCTCTCCTACGAGTTCATCACCCGAAAGCTGCGCACGATCGCGCCGGAGATCGCCCGCGCAGACGTGATCATCGCCCATCTCGGCAACGGCGCTTCGATGTGCGCGGTCCATGACGGGCGCGCCGTCGCGACGACAATGGGATTCACCGCGCTCGACGGGCTGTCCATGGGCACGCGCTGCGGCGAGATCGATCCCGGCGTGGTCCTTTATCTCATGGCCGAGAAGAAGATGAGCGCCGATGCGATCTCCGACCTCTTATGGAAGAACTCGGGGCTCAAGGGCATGTCGGGACTGTCACAGGACATGCGCGAGCTCGAGGCCTCCGACAACCCGGCGGCGCGCGACGCCATCGCCTATTTCGTCTCCCGCATCCGGCGTGAACTCGCTGGTCTTGCGGCGGCAGTCAACGGCGCCCAGGCGATCGTATTCACCGCCGGGATCGGCGAACATTCATGGAAGGTGCGCGAAGCAGCGCTCCAGGACATGGAATGGATGGGCGTCCATTTCGACGCCGAAGCCAACCGCGCCAATGCGCAGATCATCAGCGCCAAGACTTCTCCGACGACCGTCTTTGTGATCCCGACCAACGAGGAACTGATGATCGCCGAGCACACGGTTGTGACGGCGGCCATAGGGAAACTCCGACAGTAAGGTCCGCGCCTCTCGCCCTTTCATCGTCATTGCGAGCGAAGCGAAGCAATCCAGGAAACGCCGGGCGCCCTTCGACTCCTGGATCGCCACGTCGCTGGGCTCCTCGCGATGACGATTCCATCGATACGCAACTGACTCTAAAATCCGAGCACAGCGCGCGCCGCTCGCCACCGCGCCTGCAACGCGGCGATGTCCGCGTCATCCAGCGGGGCCATGCGCTCGAACACGACCGCGCCCACGCCCTTCTCCAGATGGAACACCTCGCCGGTACGACGAAACTTCGTCCCGATCCCCTGCCCCGTCAGCATCTCGCGTGAGGGCAAGATAACCGTCTGCTGGTAGTCGGGATCGAGATGAGTCTGGACCGGATCGCCGACAATGATGATGGCGCAATCCTTCAGGGCCGCTCCGGGCGCTCCCTCGACCGTATCGACGTCGGGCATCGTGACATTCAGTTTGCTCCCGCTCGGA
>DATDHT010000293.1:0-15977 GCA_036521435.1 Roseiarcus sp. | reverse complement strand
GACGACGCGCACCTCGTCGCCGTATTTCTCGCCGAACAAAGCGCGGGCGCCGGACGCGCGCGCTTCGTCAAGGCCCATGAGCCGCGTCGTCACTTCGGCGTTTTCCAACACCACGTGATTGGCGATGTCCTCGACCTTTTCAAGTTCGGCGCGCGTGATCGGCTTCGGGTGCGCGATGTCGAACCGCAGCCGCTCGGGCGAGACCAGCGAGCCTTTCTGCGCGACATGATCGCCAAGCACCATGCGTAGCGCCTCATGCAGGATATGGGTCGCGGAGTGATTGGCGCGCGTCGCCGTGCGCGCGTCGTGATCGACCTTAAGCTCGACCGCCAGACCCAAGCTCGCCGCGCCCTCGACGATCGTCACGTCATGGACAACGAGGTCGCCAAGCTTCTTGCGCGTGTCGCTCACTTCGGCGCGGAAGCCAGAAGCGGTGATTTCGCCGACGTCGCCGACCTGGCCGCCGGACTCGCCATAGAAAGGCGTCTGGTTGAGGATCAGCGATCCCCGCTCGCCTGGCACGAGCGTCTCGACTTCGACGCCGTCCTTGAGGATCGCGCTGATGACCCCCTCGGCGCTCTCGGTCTCGTAGCCGAGAAACTCGGTCGCGCCGACGCGCTCCTTAAGGCCGTACCAGATCGTTTCGGTCGCCGCTTCGCCCGAGCCCGACCAGGCGCGTCGCGCATCGGCGCGCTGGCGCTCCATCGCGGAATTGAAGCCGTCCGTGTCGACCGAAAGACCTCGCGCGCGTAACGCGTCCTGCGTCAGATCAAGCGGAAAGCCATAGGTGTCGTAGAGCCGGAACGCCGTCTCGCCGTTCAGGACGCCGCCTTGCTCAAGCGAGCGCGTTTCGTCCTCGAGAATGGCGAGGCCCCGCACAAGGGTCGAGCGAAAGCGCGTCTCCTCGAGCTTCAGCGTCTCCGAGATGAGCGACTCGGCGCGGATCAGTTCGGGATAGGCCTGGCCCATCTCGCGGGTCAGCGCCGGGACGAGCCGCCACATCAGCGGATCGCGCGCGCCGAGCAATTGCGCGTGGCGCATCGCACGACGCATGATGCGGCGAAGCACGTAGCCGCGCCCCTCGTTCGAAGGCAGCACCCCGTCCGCGACGAGGAAGGCGGAGGCCCGCAGATGGTCGGCGATGACCCGGTGCGAGGCGCGCTGGGGACCATCGGGATCGACGCCGGTGAGATCGGCGCTGGCGCGAATGAGCGCGCGGAAAAGGTCGATGTCGTAATTGTCGTGCACGCCCTGCAGCACGGCGGCGATGCGCTCGAGTCCCATGCCGGTGTCGACCGACGGGCGCGGCAGGTTGATCCGCTCGCCGCCCGGCAGCGCCTCGAACTGCATGAACACGAGATTCCAGATCTCGATGAAGCGGTCGCCGTCCGCGTCTGGCGAGCCGGGCGGGCCGCCCGGGATGTGGTCGCCGTGATCGTAGAAAATCTCAGAACACGGCCCGCAGGGGCCGGTGTCGCCCATCGCCCAGAAATTGTCGCTTGTGGCGATGCGGATGATCCGCTCCTCGGGGAGCCCGGAGATCTTCCGCCACAGGTTGAACGCTTCGTCGTCGTTGTAATAGACGGTGATGGTGAGCTTTTCCGCCGGCAGCCCCAGGTCGCGCGTCAGCAGATTCCAGGCATATTCGATCGCGTAATCCTTGAAATAGTCGCCGAACGAAAAGTTGCCCAGCATTTCGAAGAACGTGTGGTGGCGCGCCGTATAGCCGACATTGTCGAGGTCGTTGTGCTTGCCTCCCGCGCGCACGCATTTCTGCGAGGTCGTCGCCCGATTGTAGGGGCGCTTCTCCACGCCGGTGAAGACATTCTTGAACTGCACCATCCCGGCGTTGGTGAACATCAGCGTCGGGTCGTTGCGCGGCACGAGCGAGCTCGACGGCACGACGTTATGCCCGTTCTTGGCGAAGAACTGGAGGAAGTTCGACCGAATGTCGTTAACGCCGCTCATGTGCTCAAAGTCGCTTGAAAAGGCCGCTCTTGCGGGCGTTCTAGAACACGGGCGCCAAAAGCGCCAATGCATAGACCGCGCCAGCTTCGGGGCGGGGGGAAGCTAATATGGGGACTGACCCTGACCTCGTCGAGGCGCTAAGCCCCGGCGCGCTACTGAGGGACAAGGGAAACGCGCAGCCGCGACCAACTCGAACCGCCCCGCGCCCCTTATGCAGGCGTCAGCTCGATTGGCAGGCTGGCGAGTTGTCGCAGACTGTTATTAAGCTTGCGTACCGGCTCGCCGATGATCTCAATTTTCTCGACGCGCGGAATCAAGGCCGCGAGCACCATCTCGGATTCGAGCCGGGCAAGCATCTGTCCGACGCACATGTGGATGCCGGCGCCGAAGGCGACGTGGCCGCTGGCTTTGCGAGCGACGTCGAAGCGCGTTGGGTCCTGCCAGCGGCGGGGATCGCGGTTGGCGGCGGCGAGGAACAGCAGGATTTTCGCATCCGCGGGGAGGGTCACGCCGCCGAGTTCGACCTCGACCGTCGTTGTGCGAAAGAAGGTCTGGACCGGCGATTCCCAGCGCAGCATTTCGTCGAAGGCGGAGCGGATGAGCGCCGGATTGTCACGGAGCGCTTTCCACTGGTCGGGATTCGCGGCGAGCCCGTAGAGGCCGTTGCCGATCGCGATGATCGTCGTGTCGAGCCCGGCGGAAAGCAGCGAGCGCACCAGCAAGGGCGCTTCCTGCGCATTGATCTCGCCAGAATCGACGGCGGCCCAGATCGTCGCGCCCAGGCCGTCGGGAGAGAGGTTTTCACGCGCGCACTGGGCGTTGATCCATCCGACCACTTCGGCCGCTCGCGTCATCGAAGCTTCGAAATGCTTGTTGCGCGGCCCGAACGCGTTGAAGACCATCGTCCCGTAAGGCAGCAGGTTTTCAAGGCCCTCCGGCCCCAGGCCGACGGCGGCGGGAAACACGCTCAACGGATAGGCCTCGGCGACGTCCTTGATCGCGTCGACACGTCGGCGCTCGACGAGGTCGTCCGCGAGCCGCTCGGCGGCGTCTTTGAAGCTGGCCCGCAGTCCCGCCATGGCCTTGGCCGAGAGCGCGCGATTGAGAACAGTGCGCGTGCGCGTGTGCAGCGGCGGATCGGCTTCGAGAATAAGGCTCGGCGGGCGAAACGGCTTTGTGCGACGGAAGTCGTCGATGCCGACGCCGGCGACGGAGCAGAAGGTTTCCCAGTTGCTCAGGCCGGCGTGAACTTCGGAATGTCGTGCGGAAGCGAAAATGCCGTAACGCTCCAGCCAGACGACCGCGCCGGCTTCGCGAAGCTCGTCGTGGAAGGGATAAGGGTCGGTGAGGAAATCGTCGCTGAACGTGTCGATGCCCGAGACCGGCGCGCCGCCTGTCGTTGTCATAGAAGCACCCTCCCATGTCGTTTCGGTCAGGACGGCCCATGTGCAAGAAGGCGCGGGCGTTTGGGCGCCACTTCAACATCGGCTGACTCGCGTGTCTATCCCGATTTCGCCGTTGCAAGGCTGGGGGTCGGGGCGCGCTTGCCGAGCAGGTCGAACGCGAAAGCAGGATTTTCACGGCCAGCAACATTTTTCTAGTCACGCAAAGCGTCGACGACTTTCAAAATGCGCCGGCGCCGGTGTGGCTTGCGAACGCGACGCGATCCGAGATGACGAGATGTAGGCAGCGATTCATTGCGGGAAGCCAAACTTGGCGCTACACTTTTGCATTCGCTGCGTGGAATTGACTGGCGCTGATGCAGCCGCGGCCTGATGGCGCCAAAAAGATCAGAAACCGTCTCGTGACAAATCTGCGTGAGGGTCAGTCATTGGATTCTGATGAGGCCGATCGCATCTTCGACGCGATCGTCGCTGCTGTCGCGCGCGGCGAGCGCAAGCGGGCCCTGCACATGGCGGAAGCGGCTCTCCGCTACTTCATGGATGAGCCGCTCGTGCTGCTGCTCGCCGCGGAAAGTCTTGACGAGCAGGGTCGCGCGCCGGAAGCGTTGAGCTTGCTCACACGGGCCGCCGAAATAACGCCGGAACAGGCCGAGGTGTCGCGGCGGATCGGCGCGTTGATGATTCGCCAGGGACGCACTCGCGATGCTCTGAGTGCGTTCGAGAAAGCGCTGGCCATTGAACCTGATAGCGTCGTGACGCTCCTGGCTGCCGGGGAGGCAAGTTATCGCCTCGGCGCGCTGACCTCGGCCGGCGACTATTTCGGTCGCGTCGTGGAACGCGCCCCGAAAGAGGCGAGCGCGATCGCGGCCCTCGCGCTTATCGCCGCCAGGCGGCAGAAGACTGATGATGCGAGGGCCCTGGCGAACCGGGCGCTCGTCCTGCAGCCGAATCTGTTGACTGCCGAGATGGCTCTTGGTCGGGCTGATCTGATCGAGGGGCTCGCAGAAGCGACGCGCGAGCGCATGACCCGTCTGCTCCATCGTCCGGATCTGAACGACGACATCAGGGTGGGCGTGCTCGATCTGCGCGCCGACGCGTTCGACATCCTCGACCTGAGAGATGAGGCGTTCGCCGATTACCAATCGCGCAATGCGACATTGCGCAGGGCGAACGGCCCCAGAATCGAACGCGAGATCAACGAGCGTCGCGTGGATGAGGCCAGACGCCTCGCGGAATACTTTGCTCATGCGCCCAACGATCCGTGGCACGCCTCAGCTGGCGAGGATCATGTCGGCGCACGGGCTGCATCGGGCCACGCGTTCTTGCTCGGCTTTCCCAGGTCGGGCACGACTCTGCTCGAACGGGTGCTCGCCACCCATCCCGGCGTGGCTACTCTCTCGGAGGTCGATCATCTTGCGGAAGTCGGCCGGGGCTTCATGGCCGATGCGAAGGGCCTTGATCGCCTGGCGCAATTGACGCCGCCTTTGGCCGATGCGGCTCGGGAGTCCTACTGGGGACGCGTCGCTGCAACCTTAGGCGGGAATATTTCAGACAAGGTTGTCATAGACAAGCTGCCGCTGCACATTACCGCTCTGCCCACCATCACGAAGCTGTTCCCGCGGGCGAAGATCTTATTCGCCATGCGCGATCCTCGTGACGTTGTGTTCAGCTGTTTTCGGCGACGATTCCAAATTAATTCGGCGATGTTTGAGCTTTTAGACCTCAATGATGCGGCGACCTATTACGACGCGGTCATGACCCTTGACCGCACGTATCGCGCCCGGCTCCCACTGACAGTGCGAGAGGTTCGGCACGAGACGATGGTGAGGAATTTCGCGGCGGAGATCCAGGAAACCTTGGTTTTCCTTGGTCTGGAATGGGATCCTGCCGTGGAACGCTTCGCAGAAAGACTGCCGGTTGACGCCCAAACGCCCAGCGATGTTCAGCTCGCCAGAGGGGTCAACGCCGATGGCGCCGGGCAGTGGCGTCGTTACGCGCAGCACATTGCGCCAGTTTTGCCTATTCTCGAAAAATGGGTAACGGAATTCGGCTATTAAACGATCTACCACCGCACAGTTGCATTTTTTTGTTTTAAGGACGAAATCCCCTTGCATTACCCTCGATCCTGACACATCGTCACATTACGGTTTGGTAATGACCGTTGAACGACTGTGAATTTGAAGAGGGGACCCTGATGAGAGCATTTTTCGGATTTGGAGTGTCGGTCGCGGCGCTCATCGCGGCGACTGCCGCTCATGCGAGCGCCGTCATTGACTTGAACTTCGAGGGCATCAACGCGACCTATCCGAGCGGCTTTGCCTTCATCAACGGTTTTTATAACGGGGGAATGAGCAGCGACGGAACCACCGGTCCCAACGACGGGATCGTTTTTTCGCCGAATGCGCAGGCGATTTGCTTGAATAGCGACACAGTAACCTGCTCCAATACTTCAAAGGGGGGCCTGGGCGATCCAAACTCTCGAGAAGGGGGCCTGTTCTTCCTCAGTGGCGACTCAACCTTTATGGATATTGCCGCCGGGTTCACCACCGGATTCTCCTTCAACTATGTTTCTGTCGACTCAGCCGGAAGCGTCTCGGTATTCAGCGGACTCGACGGGACGGGAAGCTTGCTGGGCACGATTGATCTGTCTCCCAATGCAGGCTCCTGCCCAGGCTTTAGCGCGACGTTTTGCCCGTTTTCGCCAGTCGGAGTTAGCTTCGCCGGTACAGCGGAATCGATCGAATTCTCCGGTGTGGCGAATGGGATTGTGTTCGATGACGTGACGTTCGGTAGCACAACTCCCGGCGACACTCCGGAGCCATCGACTTGGGTGATGATGATGCTGGGATTGGCGGGCATTGGACTTGTCGCCCGTCGCAGGGCGAAGAGCAGTTTGCCTCTCATCGCCTGATCACGGCCTCAATCGCCGCTTTCCCCCGGGTTCGAACCCGGGGGGTCCCCGTGACGAGCTCACCCGGCCCTGGCCGCAGTCTCGATGATGGGCTTAGCCCATGTGCCTTGTTCTCCTCAACGAGCGCCATGGGCAGCCAGATCGAGCGCCTTAAGCGCGCTCCCTTTCGATCCGCGCCGCGCCGGCCAGAACCTCCCCCAATTCTGGCGTTGTCGGTGAGGGCAGGGGGGCGGCGGGATCGACCCATTCGATCGCATCGACTTCGTCGCTCAGGCGCGGCTCGCCGCTTGTCCAGCCGGCGACGAACGAAGCGATGACGAAATGCGTCCGTATTCGGTCCCCTTCGTGGAAAATCGCCTCCACATGGCGGTTAAAGGCGATGATTTCGGCTGCGATTCCGACCTCTTCCATGAGTTCCCGGGCGAGCGCGGCGGCGAGCGTCTCCCCGACCTCGACCCCGCCGCCGGGCAGGCTGAAATGGCCAAGCAGCGGCGCCCGCGCCCGGCGGATGATGAGCGCTCGGCCGTCTCGAAACACCGCCGCCGAAACGGCGAGGATCGGGCGGGCGGGAAACAGCCGGTCGTTCATGGGATCGTCTCACGCATTGGGTTCAGCCTCGAGCCCTCGGCGCAGGGGTTCAGATCATTTCCGGCGGGCGCCGAGCCCGGCGACGATCGGTCATTGATGCCTGGAGGCGATTTTGCGCGAAAGGAATTCGAACTCAAGCACGACCCCTAAAAAGGGGTCGCCGCCGAAGGCGGTAAGCTATAGCCCGGCGGGCCATGGCTCATCCTTGACTTCGAATTCCTTTCGCGCCCCGCTCCGCCAAGCAAACAATGACCCCATCCGCACTCGATCGACTCTCATGCGTCCTGAACACGGGGCGCCAAAACCTGGAAGACAGATCCTGAGATTGAAAAGGCTCATTTCGAAAAAATAAACGTTAGTAAATGCAAGCAAATTTACTAGCGTTTACTAGCGTTTAGGCGCGTTTATGGGGCTTTTATTTGCACGAGTTCGGTTCCCAAAAACCCGCGCCGGCGCCCTCGCGTCTGCCCCCGAAGGACGCCCGCTAGCGGACGTAGTCGCGCTGATAGCGCGGGCCGAGGCCGGTCAGGAGGGCGTAGCCGATCGTGCCGCTGCGGGCCGCGAAGTCGTCGAGGTCGATGCTCGGCCCGAAGAACTCGACCGGATCGCCCAGGCGAACGGCGCCCTCGGGCAGGGCGGTGATGTCGACGATCGTGAGGTCCATCGACACGCGCCCGACCAGCGCGCAGCGCCGCCCGGCGATCGCGACTTCGGCCCCCGTCTTCGCATCGGTCGCGCCGGCGCCGCGCGGCAGGCCGTCGGCATAGCCGATCAGCAGGGTCGCGAGCCGGGTCGGGCGCTTGGCGGTCCATTGGGCGTTGTAGCCGCAGCTCATGCCCGCTTCGATCGAGCGGATCTGCTGGATAGCCGCGGTCAGCGTCACGACCGGGCGCATCGGGTTCGGGCGGCCCGGCGTCGGATTGCCGCCGTAGAGGGCGTAGCCCGGACGGGCGAGGTCGTAGATCGGGGCCGGATCAAGGAACATGCCCGACGAGTTGGCGAGCGAAGCGGGAAGGTGGGGGAAAGCCGCGCGGACGGCCTCAAACCGCTCGATCTGCGCCCGATTGAGGGGGTCGCCCTCGATCTCGGACGAGACGAGATGGCTCATCATGAGATCGGCCCCACTTGTGGCGTCATGCGTCCCCATCGCCGCCTGCAGGCGAGCCAGGGACTCGAAGCCGAGCCGGTTCATGCCGGTGTCGAGATGGATCGCGCAGGGATTGATCCGATCCCGACGCGCGGCGAAAGCGGACCAGCGCTTGAGCTCCTCTTCGCCGCCGATCGCGGGCGCCAGTCGATGCTCGGCATAGTCGACCGGATCGGCTCCGCTTTCGAGGCCATTGAGCACATAGATCCGAGCCTGCGCTGGCAACGCCCGCCGCGCAGCGATCCCCTCGTTGAAGTGGGCGACGAAGAAGACGCGCGCGCCCCCGGCCCACAGCGCCGGCGCTGCTTCGGACACGCCAATCCCGTAAGCGTTTGCCTTGATGACCGCGGCGCAACGGCCGGGCGCAGCGCGGCGCGCAAGGTCGCGCCAATTTTCGGCCAGCGCGGCGAGGTCGATCCTGAGACGCCCCGGAGCGCTCGCGGGAGCCATGACGTCCATCACTCGATGACCTTCTCCATCACCGCCGTCGTCGGCGTCTCGAATCCCGGATGCGCCTCGACCTCGCGCCGGGCGAAGCCGCAGCGTTCGAAGAGGCGCTCGTTCTCAGGCAGCTCTAGCCGGGTCTTGAGCGTCGTCATTCTCCTGACGCCTCGTCGCCTCGCCTCCGTTTCGCAGGCCGCGATCAGCAACCGGACGAACCCGCGACCGCGCGCCTCCGGCGCGACCGACACGCGCGCGATATGGAGCGCATCGCTGTCGAGGCTCCACAGCACAGCCGCAATGAGCGCGCCGGGCTCGAAGGCCCCGAATCCGCCGCCCGCCGCAATTTTAGCTGCGATCGACAGGCCAGTTCCGAAAAGGGCCGACGATGGAGGGTTGATTTGCCGGTTCTGCGCGGCGAAGGCCGCCCGGATGACCTCGGCGGCCTCCCCCGCGTCGGCGTTCGTGAGCGGGCGGAGGATCATTTCGGGCGCCGCTTCCCCCCATCGGCGATTGGATCGCGAATCTCCATGGCTGGATGTATAAGACCGCCGCATAGGCCGAAGGCAAGGGCGGCGAGTTCCCGAACGTCCGCGCGCTTCATGGATGAAGTTTAACCGCCTTTTCAGGCCCGCGCCTCGTTTTCGCCGCGCTCGCTGGCGAAGACCGTTCAGGCGCGGTACAGCGCGTGAAAGCGAGCCATGAGGCGGACGATTCGATGACCATGAGCTTGACCCGCAGGGCGGCGTTGAAAGCCGGCGCGGGCGGCGCGTTGGCGACGCTCCTCTGGCGCCCCTTTTCCGCGCTTGCGGACGATTCCGTTGAAACCCACGGCCTGTCGTCGTTTGGCGATCTCGCCTTGCCGCCGGACTTCCCGCATTTTTCCTACGTCAACCCGAACGCGCCGACCGGCGGCCTGTTGTCGCTGCAGATCACCGGAACGAGCGGCAACCAGAACTTCGACACCTTCGACACGTTCAACATTTATAGCTGGAAGGGCAACGGCGCGGCCGGCATGTCGGCCACCTTCGACACGCTGATGACCGCCAACGGCGACGAACCGGATTCCGTCTACGGCCTCCTCGCCCGATCCGTGCGGGTTTCGCCCGACAAGCTCGACTACCGCTTCCGGCTGCGCCCCGAGGCGCGCTTCCTGGACGGCTCGAAGGTAATTGCGGCCGATGTCGCCTTTTCGCTCAACGTTTTGAAAGAGAAGGGCCATCCGCTTTACGCCCAGCTCCTGAAGGAGGTTGAATCGGCGAACGCCGAAGGCGACGACATTGTGCATGTGCGCTTTGTCCAGGGACGCAGCCGCGACGCGCATCTGATCGTTGTCGGCATGCCGGTGTTCTCGGCGGCGTGGTGGAAGGGGCGCGATTTTACCGCAGCGACCCTCGATCCACCGCTCGGTTCCGGCGCCTACAAGGTCAAGACGTTCGAGCAGGGCCGGTTCATCGAATATGCGCGCAATCCCGATTATTGGGGCGCCAAGCTGCCGGTGAATCTCGGGCAGAACAACTTCGATCGCCTGCGCTTCGAATATTACCGCGAGCGGCAGGTTGCGTTCGAGGCGTTCAAGGCAGGAGCGATCAACTATCACGAGGAATATACCTCGCGCTTCTGGGCGACCTCCTACGACTTCCCCGCCGCCAAGGACGGCCGGGTGAAGAAGGAGACCCTGCACACTGGCGAGCCGTCGCGCATTCAGGGCTGGTACCTCAACACGCGGCGCGACCAGTTCAAGGATCCGCGCGTGCGCGAAGCGATCGGCCTCTGCTTCGATTTCGACTGGACCAACAAGAACATCATGTATTCCGCCTACAAGCGGATCGTCTCCTACTTCCCCAACACCGACATGGAGGCAAGGGGCAAGCCGGGTGCGGACGAACTCAAGCTCATCGAGCCGTTCCGCGCCCAGCTTTCCCCCGCCGTCTTCGACGAACCTTACATTCCGCCTGAGAGCGATGGCTCAGGCTCCGACCGCAAGCTGCTCAAGCAGGCCTACGACCTCCTCCTCGCAGCCGGGTGCAAGCGCGACGGTTCGACGATGAATCTGCCGGATGGCAAGCCATTCACAATCGAGTTCCTCGACAGCAACGGCGCGCTCCAGCCGCACACCCTGCCGTTCATCCAGAACCTCGGCAAGCTCGGCATTCAGGCGACTTATCGCATCGTCGATCCGGCGCAATACAAGAGCCGCACCGACGCCTTCGATTTCGACGTCGTGACCACGGCGTCGGGCGGCACGTTGACGCCCGGCGTCGATCTCCGGAATGTCTATACGTCCGAGTCTGCGAAGCAGAACGCCTCGCGTAATATGGCCGGCGTCTCCGATCCGGCTGTCGATGCGCTCGTCGAGGCAATCGCAATTGCGAAATCGCGTGACGAGCTGAACGCAGGCGCCCGAGCGCTTGATCGCGTCCTGCGCTCCGGCCATTATTGGGTTCCGATGTGGTATCGCGATACGTCCTGGGTCGCCCATTGGGACGCGTTTTCACGTCCTGACCATCAGCCAAGGCTCAGCACCGGCGCGCCAGGAACCTGGTGGTGGGACGAAGCGAAGGCCAAAACCATTGGACTGTAACAGGCGCTTGCCGCCTCCCCCGCAGCTCGGCTGACGGGGCATGCTCGCCTATATCCTCCGCCGGCTCTTGCTGATGATCCCGACGATCCTCGGCATAATGGCGGTCTCTTTCGCGATCGTGCAATTCGTACCGGGCGGCCCGGTCGAGCGTGCGATCTCGCAATTGCAGGGCGCGGACCAGAGTTCGACCGCGCAATTCGGCGGGGGCGGCGGCCAGATTGGCTCAGGGGGAGCGCAGGCGGGGGGGGACATCGCCTCGCGCTATCGCGGCTCGCAGGGCCTCGATCCCAAATTCATCAAGGAGCTGGAAAAGCAATACGGCTTCGACAAGCCGGCTTGGGAACGGTTCTGGATTCTGGTGCGCGACTATTCGACCTTCAATTTCGGCAAGAGCTATTATCGCGACGTGCCGGTGCTGCAGCTGATCAAGGAAAAACTGCCGGTCTCGATCTCGCTTGGGCTGTGGATGACCGTCATCTCCTACGCGATTTCGATCCCGCTTGGCGTGCGGAAGGCGGTCAAGGATGGCTCCCGCTTCGACACAGTCACATCTGCACTTGTCATCTTCGGCTACGCGATCCCGAGCTTTCTGTTCGCGGTCCTGCTGGTTGTACTGTTCTGCGGCGGCTCGTTCTGGCAGATCTTTCCGCTGCGGGGCCTGACCTCCGATAATTTCGCCGATCTCAGCTGGCCGCACAAGATTCTGGACTACCTCTGGCATATTACCCTGCCGGTGACGGCGCTCGTCCTGGGCTCGTTCGCGACCTCGACGCTGCTCACGAAGAATTCCTTCCTCGACGAAATCAAGAAGGCCTACGTGCAGACCGCGCGCATGAAGGGCCTGACCGAGCGTCGCGTGCTCTATGGCCATGTGTTCCGCAACGCGATGCTGATCGTCATCGCAGGCTTTCCCGGCGCTTTTATCGGCGCCTTCTTCACCGGCTCCCTCCTGATCGAGCAGGTATTCTCGCTCGACGGCCTTGGCTATCTCTCCTACGATTCGCTCATCCAGCGCGACTATCCGGTGGTGCTTGCGAACCTCTATATCTTCGCGCTCATCGGGCTTGTGGTGAACCTGATCTCCGACCTCACCTATACCTGGATCGATCCTCGCATCGATTTCGAAACGCGAGAGGTGTGAGCTTGGTCGATACGGACCGTTTGGCTCTCCCTTCCGACACGACGCCGCAACCGGGAGAAGCGGCGCCCGACATCTTTCCGCTGAACGAAGAAACGGATTCTTGGCCGCAGGCGAAGGCCCGCGCAAGCCTCGAGCGCCGCCCCTGGCTCTCGCCAATGAACCGGCGCCGCCTCGACAATTTCCGCCGCCACAAGCGTGGCGCATGGTCGTTCTGGATCTTTCTGGTCCTGTTCATTGCTTCGTTGTTCGCAGAGTTCATCGCCAACGATCGGCCTCTGATCGCCTCTTACAAAGGCGAGATCCTCTTTCCTGTCCTTGTCGACTATCCAGAGGATAAATTTGGAGGCTTCCAGGCGCGCGCGGATTTTCGCGATCCCTTTATCGCCGACGAGATCAAGGCGCATGGGTGGATGATCTGGCCGCCCATCCGCTTCGCCAATTCGACCACGATCCTCAACCCGCCGACGCCGCTGCCGACGCCGCCGACCTGGATACTGACCGACGCCCAATGCCGCGCCGCGCTTGAGAAGCAAAATGTGAAAGACGCTGCGGCTGTCCCGCGTCCCTGCAGCAGGCTCGAACCGCTCTGGCTAGGCTCCGATCAGGACGGGCACGACATCGTTGCCCGCCTCATCTACGGCTTCCGCATCTCGATTTTGTTCGGGCTGACGCTCGCCGGCGTCTCGTCGGTGATCGGCGTCTTCGCAGGAGCCGTGCAGGGTTATTTCGGCGGCTGGCTCGATCTCACGATGCAGCGGGTGATCGAGATCTGGTCGTCGCTGCCGCACCTTTACATCCTCATCATTCTCTCTGCGATCCTCGCGCCGAGCTTCTCTGTCCTGTTGATTATCCTGCTGCTGTTCTCGTGGGTGAGTCTCGTTCACCTGGTCAGGGCCGAGTTCCTGCGCGCGCGCAACTTCGAATACGTCAACGCGGCCCGCGCGCTCGGCCTCTCCAACGCCAAGATCATCGTCAAGCATGTGCTGCCGAACGCCATGGTGGCGACGCTCACCTTCCTCCCCTTCATCGTCAATTCTTCCATCAGCACGCTGACCTCGCTCGACTTCTTAGGGTTGGGCATGCCGCCCGGCTCGCCCTCGCTCGGCGAACTCTTGTTGCAGGGCAAGTCAAACCTTTCGGCGCCCTGGATTGGACTTTCTGCTTTCGCCGTAACCGCGCTGATGCTGTCGCTCCTCATTTTCATCGGCGAAGCGGTGCGCGACGCTTTCGATCCGAGAAAGACGTTCTTGTGAGCGAGGCCGAGCCTCTTCTCCACGTCCGCGAGCTGTCCATCGCCTTCGCGCAGAGCGGCGAGCGGCGCACGGTCGTAGACCGCGTTTCTTTCCAGCTCAACAAGGGCCGCGCGTTGGCGCTCGTCGGCGAATCCGGGTCCGGCAAGACAGTCACCGCGCAGGCGATTGTGCGCCTCCTGCCGCAGCCCGCCGCCAGCTACCCGACGGGCGAGATCTTCTTCCGCGGCCGCGACGTGCTCAAAATGTCCGTCGACGAACTGCGCGCGATGCGCGGCCACGCCGTCACCATGGTGTTTCAAGAGCCGATGACGTCGCTTAATCCGCTCCATACGATCGAGCGGCAAATCGGCGAGATCATTGCGCTTCACCACGGCCGCGCTGCCGTCACGCCAGCGCGGATCGTGGAACTTCTGACCGAGGTCGGCATTGTCGATCCGGCACAGCGGCTTGGCGCCTATCCGCATCAGCTTTCCGGCGGACAGCGCCAGCGGGTGATGATCGCCATGGCGCTGGCCAATCGCCCCGATCTTCTGATTGCCGATGAGCCGACGACCGCGCTCGATGTCACTGTTCAGGCGCAGATCCTCAAACTCCTGAAGGACCTGCAGACCAAGCTTGGCATGGCCATGCTGTTCATCACCCATGACCTCAACGTCGTCCGGCGCATCGCTGACGACGTGATCGTCATGCGCCAGGGAAAAATCGTCGAGGCTGGGGAGACCGCGAGCGTATTCGCCGATCCTCGCCATCCCTATACCCGCGCGCTCCTCGCGGCCGAGCCCAAGGGCGATCCTCCACCCGCCGATTACGCGGCGCCAATGGTCGCAAGCACGGACAATTTGCGCGTCTGGTTTCCGATCCGGAAAGGATTCTTGCGCCGCACCGTCGCTCACGTGAAAGCCGTCGACGGCGTCTCGCTCGCAATCCGCGAAGGGCAGACGGTCGGCGTGGTTGGCGAATCCGGCTCGGGCAAGACGACGCTGGGCCTCGCAATCCTGAGGCTTATCCGATCGGAAGGGCCGATCGTCTATTGCGGGCGCGCGATCGATGGCCTGACGTCAAAGGCCATGCGGCCGCTTCGGCGCGAGATGCAGGTCGTTTTTCAGGACCCATACGGTTCGCTTAGCCCGCGCATGTCGGTAGCTGAGATCGTCGAAGAAGGGCTGATCGCGCAGGGAACACGCATGAGCGCCGCCGAGCGCCGCCGCGTCGCCGAACGCGCGCTCGCCGACACTGGGCTCGATCCTTCGACGCTCGATCGCTATCCGCACGAGTTCTCCGGCGGCCAGCGCCAACGCATCGCCATTGCGCGCGCGATGGCGCTCGACCCGCGCTTCGTGGTGCTCGACGAGCCGACCTCTGCCTTGGACATGTCGATCCAGGCGCAGATCGTCGATCTGTTGCGCGAACTGCAGCGCCGTCGCAATCTCGCCTATCTGTTCATTTCCCATGATCTCAGGGTTGTGCGGGCGCTGGCAAGCGAGATCATCGTGATGCGGCGGGGCAAGGTGGTGGAGAGCGGAGAGGCGCGGACAGTGTTCAGCGCGCCGCAGAACGATTACACGCGTGCGCTATTCGCCGCCGCCTTCGCCAATGAGGCGACGCTCGAGAGCGCCGTGAGCCAGTGACGTTGTACGGTAGATCGGAACGGCCCCTGCTCCCTCCGGGAGATGGTGGCGGGCGAAGCCCGCCGGATGAGGGTGCAAGCGTGAAGCTTCGAGCGAGGTTGTGGCGCGCGAACCCTCACCCCCAACCCCTCTCCCGTAGGAGAGGGGAGTTGTGACCCGCGCGATTCTCATCGTTCTCGATTCGGTCGGTTGCGGCGGCGCCGAGGATGCGAAAGCCTATGGCGACGAAGGCGCCGACACGCTTGGTCACATCGCCGAAGCCTGCGCTGACGGACGAGGCGATCGCGAGGGCTTAAGGCGGGGACCACTGAGTTTGCCACGCCTCGAGGCGCTGGGACTGGGCCATGCCATGAAGGCTTCGAGCGGCAGGGCGCCGCCTGGCTTTGCGCTTCCCGAGGCGCGCGGCCAATGGGGCTATGGAATCGAGACTTCGCGCGGGAAGGACACGCCCTCCGGCCATTGGGAACTCGCCGGCACGCCGGTCGACTTCGACTGGGGCTATTTCCCGGAGACCGTTCCCGCCTTCCCGGCGGCGCTGGCCAAGGCGTTGATCGCGGAAGGAAAGCTGACGGGGATTCTCGCCGATCGCCATGCTTCGGGCACTGCGGTGATCGAGGCCTATGGCGACGAGCACCTCCGGACCTTGAACCCCATCTGTTACACGTCCGCCGACTCGGTGCTCCAGATCGCCGCGCATGAGCAGGCTTTCGGGCTTGACCGACTTTACGATCTTTGCCGCATCGCGCGCCGGTTGTGCGATCCCTTGAACATTGGGCGCGTGATCGCGCGTCCTTTCCTCGGCGCGAGCGCTAAGGACTTTGCACGCACCGGCAATCGCAAGGATTTCGCGATGCCTCCGCCGGAGGGCAACATTCTGCAGCGGGCGGCCCGAGCCGGCAGGGCCGTCGTTTCG
>DATDHT010000292.1:0-2166 GCA_036521435.1 Roseiarcus sp. | reverse complement strand
TAGTCGAAATCGCCATCGAGCGGGTCGGACAGCTTCGAGTTCTGGTGAAGGACGCTGATATTCAGATGGTCCGGCCACCAGTCTCGGTTTGTGCGTGGGCGCGCGTCGCCTGCTCCGCCCGCAACCGGGCATTTGCTTTCCTCTGTCATGCTTCCTCCAGTGTTGTTTCGCGTCTCGCCGTCGCAGATCCGGATTGATGGAGGACGACCATAGCCGCCGCTTATGGCGCTTCCGCGTCACTGCCATCGCGTCGCCTCTCGATAAGCCGGGACGTGAGATAGGTCCAATCGATTGTCCCTTGACAAGTGATCGGTCTGGCCGATCTTTTGTCCCATGAACCTTCGAGACCTCGAATATGTGGTCGCAGTCGCCGACCATGGCCATTTCGGCCGCGCGGCGGCGGCGTGTAACGTCAGCCAGCCGACGTTGAGCGGTCAAATCCTCAAGCTTGAGGGGGAACTCGGCCTTCGTCTGTTCGACCGGGAAGGCCGTGGCGCTCGCGTCAGCGACAGGGCGGCGACCGTTGTGGCGCAGGCGCGCGCGACGCTGGCCGCAGCGGCGGGGGTCAGCGCCGCCGCTGATGCGGCGCGCGATCCCTTCGCAGGCGAACTGCGCCTCGGAATCATCACGACCGTTGCGCCCTATCTGCTGCCGATTGCCCTGCCGGGGCTTGCCGAGGCGCTGCCGGCGACGCCCCTCTATCTAGTCGAGGATCTGACCGACCGGCTTCTTGCGCGCTTGCGCGACGGCGCCCTCGACGCCGCGGTCATCGCGACCGACCCACGAGACCCCAAACTGGCGTCGGTCGAGCTTTACGACGAGCCTTTCTTCCTCATTTTTTCCGGCCCTACGAAAAAGCGCGGGCGCGCCTCAATTGGCGTCGAGGAGATCGATCCGGGCACCATTCTGCTGCTGGCTGAGGGTCATTGCCTGCGCGATCAGGCCTTGGCGCTCTGCAAGGCGGCGGAGAGGACGGCGCTGGGCGCCGACGTCCGCGGGACAAGCCTCGAGACATTGCGTCATCTCGCTTCGGCCGGGCAGGGGGCGACGCTCGCGCCCCTCCTCGCCTATGCCGATTGGCGGCGTTCGGGCGCCGGGATCGCCGGCTTGAAGATTGTCGGCGACGGCGCATCGCGGCTGGTGAGGCTCGTCTTCAAGCGCGGCTCGCCGCGGGAAGCCGCGCTCGAAGCGCTTGCCGGGTCGCTGCGGTCGACGGCCGGCCGCGCATTGGCGAAGGGCTCGCGTGAAACCGAAGCGATTTGAAGCGCGTTCAACGGGCCGATTGCTGGTGGCGAAACAGGCGCCCGCGTCGTCGTTTGCGCGCGCGTCGAGACGATACACCGCGGGCTCTCCAGCGGGTTGCGCCTGCAAAACGCCTATGTTAGGCAACCCAGCCTTTCGGGCAGGCTTTGGCCGAGCGCTTCGTATTGAGCGCGGAATCGTCAAGAATTTCCGAGGCTCGCGCAAGCCTTCGGGGAGGCGGCGCGGCTAAGTTTAATCGTCATCCGAGGTGGCGGCGTGGCAGAGGAAGACAGTGTTGTTTCCGGCGTAGCCGGACGTTACGCGTCCGCCCTGTTTTCGCTCGCCCAGGACCAGCGCGAGGGCGAGGCCGTCGCAGATGCACTGGCGAGATTCGACGCCCTCATCACCGAAAGCCCCGACCTGGAAAGGCTGGTTCGGAGCCCGGTGTTTTCGGCCGCCGACCAGCTCAAGGCTCTCGACGCCATCCTCGCGCAGGCGGGAATCGGCGGCGTGGCCGCGAATTTCCTGAGACTCGTGGCGACGAAGCGCCGGCTCTTCTTCATCCGTGAAATGATCGCGGACTACCGCAAACTATACGACGCGTCCCGGGGTGTGACGCGGGCGCAAGTCACGAGCGCCGCCGCCCTGACCGATTCGAATGTCGCCTCGCTTAAAGACTCGCTGCGCGCCGCGTCCGGCGGCCGGGAGGTCGATCTCGACATGAAGGTCGATCCCTCGATCATTGGCGGCTTAATCGTCAAGCTCGGCTCGCGCATGGTCGATGGCTCGCTCAAAACCAAACTCAACGCAATTCGCCTTGCCATGAAAGAGGTCGGCTGATGGATATCCGCGCCGCAGAAATTTCCTCGATCCTCAAGACTCAGATCGCCAACTTCGGCGCTGAAGCCCACGTCACCGAAGTCG
>DATDHT010000291.1:0-17499 GCA_036521435.1 Roseiarcus sp. | reverse complement strand
GGCGTCTGACTTTCTTTATTACATTTGCTGTATGCAATTACGGGAAACACACCCCATTTTCAGCGCGCCGGTAAACGGGGTCGTAAGGTGTTGAAAATATTGAGGGGTGCCGGTAAAAATGCCGCTAGAGCAGGCGCATCGCCGGGCGCAGGCTGATTCCGCTAGCCTTTTCGCCGCACCGCCGCCAGGATCGCGTAGCCGCGAAACCGGCTCTCGATCTCGCAGCTCAGGCCGCGCTCTGCGGCAAGCGCCTGGAGGGCGGTGGCGAGATCGTCACGCGGGGTCACGTCGAACATCGTGAGCCACTGGCGCAGTCTGGCCTTGAACGGGCGAGGCAAGCCGGCGCAATCGCCGAAATCGACGATCTCCAGCGATCCGCCCGGGGCGACAACATCAAGCGCATGAGCCAGCGCTTCGCGCCACGGCGGGATCATCGACAGGGCGTATGAAATCATCACACGCTCGAAACTTGCGCGGCCGAACAGCCCCTGCGGGTCGAACGCCGTGGCGTCCGCTTGAGCAAAGGTGATGCGAGAGGCGGCGCGAGCGCGTGCGGTCGAGGCGGCCGCGGTCGCCAACATTTCGCGCGAGACGTCGAGGCCGAACAGCCGAGCCTCAGGATAGGCTTGCGCCAGTTTGACGAGATTGCGCCCGGTGCCGCAGCCGATCTCCAACACCTTGTCGCCGGGAGCGGGACGAAGCCGCGCAATCGCCTCGTCGCGGCCAAGAAGATAGAACTTGCGGCTCAAGTCGTAGATGTGGCGCTGACGCCGATACATGTCGTCCATGAGCGCCGCGGCGTCGCTCATGCGTCAGGCGCGCCCTTCAGCGTGTAAAGGTGGAAGGCGCCGTAGATCGACGATCGATCCTGCCGGGAAAGCTCTTGGCTGAGTTCGTCTTCGTAGCGCCACGCGCCAAGCACGTCGTCGGGCAGGCGACCCGGCAATAGTCGTTCGGCGGCGGCGGTGCGGAAGATCACTCTTGCGCCCGGACGCGCGGTACGAGTTATCTCGACCCAGAGAGCGGTGAGCTCGGTGTCGTTCATCCAGTCTTGCGCATCGAGCAGCGCGTAGCGATCGAAGTTTGCAACCGGCGAATCTCGCAAAATGGCGGTGAAGGAGCGCTGGACGTAGCGCACGCGGCTCGAGCGGCTGCGGACAATGTCGAAGTGCTGCCGCTGCAAATAGGGCGGAAGCGCGGGGTTCGGCCCCGGCGCATAGCGTCGCCCGAACGCCTGCCAAGCAAAATAATTGTCTGCGATGGCGAAGTCGCAGGCCAGACGCTCCACCCGCTCACTTAAGACAACCCCGATGCCTGAGGGGGGAATCGGCGGCCAGAGCCTGGTATTGAGCCGGTGGAATCCCCAACCCGTAGAGGGACGCGGGGTGCTTCAAGAGCCAGCGGACAAGCGGCTTGTCGAAGATCGGCGCAAGGCGATGCTCGTAAAGCGCGCGCTGCTCGTCGAGTGTCCGGGCCCTGAGCACGATCGACGGATCGAGGCCATGCAGGCGCGCGAGCGTATGGCCAGCGCCGAGGATATGCCCGAGCAATCCATGACGATAGAAATTGCGGGCGAAGAGGCCGATGCGGCGGCGCCCGAACGTCGTTCGCTTGTCCCAGTAGGCCCGCGCGGAAGGATCGAGCCTTGTGCGCAGCCGCCGATCGTAGGCGGCGACATTGGCGCGCTCGTCGGCGCGACCGAAGAAGCGGAAGAAGCTGTCGTAGTCCGGCAGATTCTGAGCCGCGCAGATCTTGAGCCGGCCGAGCGCTATGTGCGCCCCGTTTAGGTCGACCGCAGTGACGCCGGCCGGATCGGCGGTCAAGTAGGAGAGCACGTTGCAGCCGCCCGAGGCGATCGCGATCACCTCATGTCCCGGGCCGATGTCGAGCGCCTTCATGTCGACGACCGGGTCCTCCCAGATCTGAGGATAGACCAGGCGCTTGAACGCAAGCGTGAACAGGCGCTCGAGCATGCCCGCGCGGGACAGCGGCTTCGAGCGGTGGACAGCAGCCTTGAGCCCCGCGATGGTCGCGCGATGCGCAAGGTTACCTGATTGCTGCACGGGCTTTTCCTAATTTACATCGGTCGCAGCGCGCTAATCGAGTCGCATGACGAGGGCGTGACGGGGCAGGCTTGGGGCGTCTCATTCAGCGCCAGCGTGGGGCGCCCGGCCTAGTAATCCGTCGATTCGCCAGAGAAAAATGTTCAAAATCGGCGAGCCGTTGGCCTTGCCGTAGCGGATCATAAGGTCGACGGACGGCTGATCGCCCTTGAGACGCCGCCGATTCCGGCGGCGTTGGCAGGTCTCGAGAAGTCGCTTCTCAATATCCCTTGAGCAGATACGAAAGGTGCGGAGCGGCGGCGGTGTCGGTCGTTAGACAATCCAGGACTCTCGCCTCGGCGGTTGAGTGTCCAGCGAAAGGCCGACGTAAACCCGTGTCGCCGCGCTGGTCTCTCTTGTCGTCGGTCTGCAAGCCTTGTCTTATCCAAGCCACCCCTGAATCGTGATGCCCGCAAACAGGATAAACCCGGCGTCGCGATTAGAGCGAAAAAGGCTCAACGCCGTTGCCGGATCGGCGCCTTCGACTTGCGACATTTGCCAAGCCAGATGGCCACAAAAACCCAGCCATCCGACCAGCGCAATGGCCCCCCCACCCGCGGATTCAATGGCCGCCAGCGCCAACGCGGCGGTCGCGATATAGAACGCCCCAACGCCGAGCTTCACCCGAGCTCCGAACAATCGTGCGGTCGACCGGATGCCGACGATGGCGTCATCGCGCGCATCCTGCAGCGCATAGATTGTGTCATAGCCGATCGTCCACGTGAAGGCGGACGCGTAAAGCAAGATGGGCGCGGCTGAGAGGTTCGCAAACGTAGCGCTCCAGCCCATTAGCGCTCCCCACGAGAAAGCAAGGCCCAACGCAGCTTGCGGCCAGGAGGTCACGCGCTTCGTCAAGGGGTAGATGGCGACAACGCCAAGCGAGGCGATCCCAAGCCAGACCGAGAACCTGTTGAAGCTCAATAGCACCGCGAGACCGATCAGCGCCAGGAAAACAAGGAACGCCGCGGCCACGCCAGCCGTAACTCGTCCGGACGGCAACGGACGGTTGCGCGTACGCTCGACTCCGGCGTCGAGGTCGCGGTCGAGAATGTCGTTGTAAGTGCAGCCGGCGCCGCGCATGGCGACCGCGCCGATCAGAAAAAGAACAAGATGCCAGAGGTTCGGTCCTCGATGGAGCGCGAGGCCGGCGAGCGCGGTCGCCTGCCAACACGGCGCAAGCAACAACTGCCACCCGGTTGGCCTATCGAGCCGTGCGAGTTGAACGAAGGGAAGCGCAAAGTCCGGCGTGAGCCGCAGAACCAGACTAGCCGGCCGTACGTCCGGCAGGCTGGCCGGCCGCTCCGACGCGATCGTCAAAGAGGTCCGGCGGGCAACGGTTGAGCCTGCGGCCCGGCGCCGCCGCCCTCAGCCGCCTGCGCCTTCATCTTTTTCATCTGCGCCGCGACAGTACAGGCCTTGGAGCTGAACTGGGTATTCTTGGCGTGATGTTCCTTGAGCTGGGAGATCGCCTCATCCGGGAACGAGCACCAGTCCTTGTTTTTTTCCATATACGCAATTAGCGCCGTCTCCGCGCGGACGAGCCCCGCCGATTTGCCGCAGAACGCCTCCGGATCCAAGGGCTTGCCATGAAAGGACTTGGCGAAGTTGTTGACGATTTCCAGTTGCGTGTTGCGCGCCTCGGCAAGCTTTTGCATGTCGGAGCCGCAATCCGCGTGAGCCGATCCAGCCAACCCGACGGCCAAAAAGAGCCCCGCCGCCAACCCTCCAAGTCGTTTTTCCGTCACCGAACCAACCTTGAGTCGCCGCTCCCGATTCGCCCGCACAAACCCCAGAAAAAAGGCAAAAGCGCGGCTGGACGTCACCCATCGCCTAGACCCACGCCCGAGACGCGAAATCGATTCCATAACGCCCCGGCGTCGCGGCGATCGCGGCCATTCCAACCAGCACCGCATCCTCCCGCGTGACAAGGCGGGTCGGAATGCGTTTGGCGAGGCCGTCGACGGGCGCCTTGTCCTCGAAAGCCCGGCGAAACGCCGCCTCGTCGAGGAGATCCACGATTCTTGGCAGGACGCCGCCCGACAGGGTGACCCCCCCGGTCGCGACGAAGGTCACCGCGATGTCGCCGGCGAAGCGCGCCACGATCCGCCAATAGAGCCTGAGACTCGTCGCCTCCTCGCCTTCCCGGTCGACGAGCGCCGCCGCGGTGACGGCCTGCGGCTCAACGTGCGGATCGGGTGCCCCTTTCGCCATCATGCGCGCACGGTGAACACGCGCGAGTCCGGCGCCGGAAATGACGCTTTCGCTCGTCACCCGCCCATGGGCGCGCTCGAGATGCGGCCAGATGGCGAATTCTTCCGGCTCGATCGGGCCAAAATCGATATGGCAAGCCTCCGAGGAGACCGGGGTGAAGCGCCCATCCGCCTCCACCAGCGCGGCGACGCCAAGCCCGGTGCCCGGCCCCAGAATCACTTGCGGGCCCTCGGACCCAAACTGCAGCGGGCCGATGCGCCGCTCCCAACCCTGCGGAATCGTCGGCAAAGACAGGGCCTGGGCCTCGAAATCGTTGAGCAGCAAGCCCTGCGCGAGCCCCGTGCGGCGCGCGGCTTCCGGGCCGTCCATCACCCACGGCGCATTGGTGAGCTTGAGCGTCCGCCCGACAACCGGCCCAGCGCCGCAGGCAATCACCGAGCGGGGGCGCGCGCCGAGCTTGGGAACGGCGGCCTCGATCGCCTCGGCCAGCCCCGGATAATTACCGGTGCGCAAGTGGACGATGTTGCTGAGACGGCCCCCCGGCTCCTTGACGAGCGCGAAGCGGACGTTGGTGCCGCCGGTGTCGCAAACGAGGGCGGGAAAGGGAAAGGCGAACTCGGTCATTGGCTTTATAACGCAGAAGGACGCGATTGTGGTCAAGCAACAAAAGCTGCGTTTCATTTCCAAGGCACTCTGCCAAGGCTTGCAACTGATTCTTAACTGACTATGATGAACAGACAGAGAACATCGCCCTCGAGGACGCTTGGCAGCGGCGTCGTCCACAAATGATTTTCGCCGGGCAGGTAAATCCTGTTTCGCGCTTGCGTCGTGCGACTTGATCTAATCGTGGGAATCAGTAGCGGACATGCACAAGCGTACGGATCTCGAATTCTTCGCCGGGAGGCATTGCGCGCGGGCCTTGGAAAGTCATGGCGCTGCCTGTTTGCCAATGATTTCGACAAAATGAAAGTCGAGACCTATAGGGCGAACTGGGGCAGGGAGGACATCAGGCATAAGGATCTCGCAAGTGTCAGGCTGCCGGACCTGCTTCCCACGCACGCGATCTCGTGATCAATCTGCCCTTTCGTCGGTGGGCCGTTCGTACACTGACCAATGAAATTGGTTGCTGTGTGCTCTGGAGCTCGATCAGGTCCCCATCTACGTTGGTCAATTGGTCGATGGCGTCCGCTCGCGCGTGAACCGTCATCTGACCTCGGCTAGGAGCGACGCCATTGCAAATCGCCAGATCGATGTTTGGGAGGTCGCATGGGCTGGGCCGATCCAGTGTTTTGCGCTTCGTCTGCCGCGCCAAGCTGAACACGGCAGTCAGATCTTCAGTTATTTCCTAGAGCTGGAGCGATCCAGGCGCGTTTCGAGCGGCTCCAGAAGTACCCAGCAGCTTCGTTGGCTTGCGGTCGAGGTTGAAGGAGGCAGCGAGTAGGGTTGACTGGACTCGCAGCATATGACCGCTGCGGTCAAACTTAAACTGCTGCAGCGGTGCCTGTGCCGCACGCGAATGATCAAAAGAACGCAAGCAGGTCTAGCCAAAGCTTACGACCGCTCCGCGGTCATGCGCGCGGTCAAGTCGCGCGACACAAGCCCGGAACTTGCGGTCCGCGCGCTTCTGCGCCCAATCGCGCCGGGCTACCGACTGCATCGCGGCGACCTGCCGGGCAAGCCGGACATCGTCTACGCCTCGCGCAAGCTCGCGATTTTCGTGCACGGGTGCTTCTGGCATGGCCATGATTGCGCGCGCGGCGCCCGGGCGCCGAAGACCAACGCCGCCTATTGGCGCGCCAAGATCGCCCGCAATCGGGCGCGGGACGAGAAGACCCTAGCCGCCTACGCCGCGATGGGCTGGCGCGCACTCGTCATCTACGAGTGTGAGCTGAAAGACGCAGCCGCGCTCGCCGCGCGCCTGGCGGACACTGTAGCGGGCCGCTTTCGGTTGCGAGCGCAACGATCCAGTCTGTGAAGCGCGGCAGGCTGCGTCGCCGCTGACGCCGGACGCGTCACGTGGGAAAGTGTGTTTCGAGGACAGTCGTCCGCTTCCTGTTCATTTTTCCAACGGCGGCATGCCGCATGCCGCCTGCAGTTTCCCCAGCGCGCGCAAGACCTTCTGCCCGGAGAAGTCGAGAAGACGCCGACAACAAAGCCGTCGTCGCGGGAATATTGATAGGTTGCTCTCCGGGTTTCAGGTGCACACCTTGATTGCAGGCAAACCCTTGCCGACGAGGACGATCGTCTGGACCCGCGGATCGTTCGGGCTCAGGCTTGGCTTGCGGAGGTCCAGCCCCTCGGCCTCCGCGTAGAATCCACAGCCGCTCACCTTACGAAAATCGTATGAGCTAGCCGTGAGCGCCGCCCATTCGCATTGCCATTGTACGGCTCCTGCCAGGCAGGGCCCTTCGGCGCGCATCACCCTCGCGCTGGCGGGGGCGTTGGGATCGATGTGTCCATGATCGTGCCGTTGCGCGCCCCAGGCGACGCGTCGCCGGGCTCCAGCAGGTTCCGCATGCTGGAAAGCCTGCTTCCCTGGGCAAAAGCCGCCTGGGTCGAGAGAATCAGATAAAGCATACGGACGGCGGCTCGACGCACTGCGTGCCCCAAAGCGGCGGCGCATAGCCCAATCCGGTCGTAGCCCATCGATCAATGAGGCGCGGCAAGGGCGCCCAAAAGTCTCCGCGGCGCGTCCCAATCATCGCCGGGCGTTCCGTTGGCGCGGAACTTGCAGTCCGAGACCTGCCCCGCGATTCCACGAGGAAGCCGACCTTGCGCCGGTATTTGCCGCGGTGCAACATCGATCTTCGTTCTCGCTGATGGATGCGCCGATGGCCATGACCGCCAAAATCCAAAAGCTGACCCCTCGCTCTTCGGACGAGAAGGACGTACCCCTGCGCGACGACATCCGTCTGCTCGGTCGAATCCTTGGCGACACCGTGCGCGAGCAGGAGGGGGAAGAGGTTTTCGAGCTGGTCGAACAGATCCGCCAGGCCTCGATACGGTTCCATCGCGACAACGAGATCGGGGCGCGCCGCGAGCTCGAGGCGACGCTCGACAGCCTCAATGCTGACCAGACGCTCGCGATCACGCGCGCCTATAGCTACTTCTCGCATCTCGCCAACATCGCCGAAGATCAGCATCACATCCGCCGCAACCGCGCCCATGCGATCGCCGGCTCCGCGCCCCGACCCGGTTCGCTCGCCTACTCGTTTCAACGCACCCGCGAGATGGGCGTCGAGCCGAAAGCGCTCGCCCACTTCTTCGATCACGCACTGGTCAGCCCGGTGCTCACCGCCCATCCGACCGAAGTCAGGCGTAAGAGCACGCTCACTCGGGAACTCGAGATCGCGAAATTGCTCGACGAGCGCGAAGGCGCAGGCGGCAACGAGGATGAGCTTGCGCTCAACGAGGAACGACTTCGGCGGGCCGTGCTCATCCTCTGGCGCACGAACCTCCTGCGCCAAACGAAGCTCAAGGTTATCGACGAGGTCGCCAACGCCCTCTCATTCTACGACTATACGTTCTTCCATGAGTTGCCTCGCCTCTATGGCGCGATTGAGGATAGGCTCGACGCCATTTCCGGCGAGCCGCGCACGAAGCCAATCGGCTCGTTCCTATGCGTCGGGTCATGGATCGGCGGCGACCGCGATGGCAATCCGTTCGTCACCGCCGACGTGCTCAACGAATCGATTCGGTTGCAGAGCGCCCGCGCGATCAGCCACTATCTGGACGAATTGCACGAGCTGGGCGCCGAGCTGTCGCTTGCTTCCAATCTCGCCACGATGACTCCGGAACTTGCCGCGCTTGCCGACACGTCCGACGATTCCGCCGCCGCCCGCCGCAAGGAACCCTACCGGCGCGCCATCACCGGGATGTATTCGCGCCTCGCCAAGACGGCGCGTGAGCTCGACCATGTTATCGCCCTTCGTCAGCCGATCGTTGATCGCGCGCCCTATGCGTCCGCAGCGGAATTCAGCGCCGACCTCGCAACAATCGCGCTATCGCTGAAGCAGACCAACGCCGGCATCGTCGCTCGCGGACCGCTGCGCTCTTTGCAGCGGTCCGTAGACGTGTTCGGCTTTCATCTTGCGCCCATCGACCTCAGGCAGAACTCGGACGTTCACGAGCGGACGATCGCCGAGTTGTTTGCCGCGGCGTCGCCGGGCCTTGACTATAAGGCGCTGAGCGAACCTGATCGTGTGGAGCTTCTGCGTCGCGAACTGGTCTCGCCCCGGCCGCTGTTCTCACCTTTCATTGCTTATGGCGAGGAGACGGCCGGCGAACTCGCGCTTTTTCGCGCCGCCGTTGATATCCGGAGCAAATACGGCCCCGGCTCGATCCGAACCTCGATCATCTCCAAGACGGATAGCGTCTCCGACATGCTGGAGCTGGCGCTGATCCTGAAGGAAGTGGGATTGATCACTGCCGAAGGATCATCGGCGCTTGCGCTCGTGCCGCTGTTCGAGACGATCGAGGATCTGCGCAACTGCGTCGACGTGATGGATAAGCTTCTTTCACTCCCCGAGTACCGCAAGCTGGTCGATTCGCGGAGCCGCGAGCAGGAGGTGATGCTCGGCTATTCCGATTCGAACAAGGACGGCGGGTTCGTCACCTCGGGCTGGGAGCTTTACAAGGCGGAGATCGGCCTGGTCGGAGTTTTCCGCAAGCATGGCGTGCGCATCCGCCTCTTTCACGGGCGCGGCGGCTCGGTCGGGCGCGGCGGGGGTCCCAGCTATGACGCGATCTTGGCGCAACCGGGCGGCGCGGTGCAGGGACAGATCCGCATCACTGAACAAGGCGAGATCATATCGAGCAAATACTCGAACCCCGAGGTTGGGCGACGCAATCTGGAGACTCTCGCCTCGGCGACGCTGGAGGCGACGCTATTGCAGGACGAGAGCCCGGCTCCCGACCCAGCTTTTCTCGAGACGATGGAGGAATTGTCGCTCTCCGCCTACAAGGCCTATCGCGGCCTTGTCTATGAGACCGAAGGCTTCGTGCGCTACTTCTGGGCGTCGACCGTCATCACCGAGATCGCGAGCCTCAACATCGGCTCGCGCCCCGCCTCGCGCAAGAAAACCCAGGCGATTGAGGATTTGCGCGCCATTCCCTGGGTATTCTCGTGGGCGCAGTGTCGGCTCATGCTACCCGGCTGGTTCGGCTTCGGCTCGGCGGTGAAGGCCTATATCGACGCCCATCCCAGGCATGGCCTTCACACCCTCAAGGAAATGTACGTCCGCTGGCCATTCTTCCGCACCCAACTCTCCAACATGGACATGGTGATGGCGAAGTCCAGCCTCGCCATCGCCTCGCGCTACGCGCGGCTTGTGGAAGACGTCGCCTTACGGGAGAAGATCTTCGCGCGAATTTCGAGCGAATGGCACGCCTCGGTCGACGCGCTCAACGCGATCATGGAGCAGTCGAAACTGCTTGAGAGCAATGCGTTGCTCGACCGCTCGATCCGAAATCGTTTCCCTTATCTCGACCCGCTCAACCACGTGCAAGTCGAGCTTCTGAAATTGTACCGTTCGCGCGCCTCGAGCGAGAAGGTGTTGACCGGGATCCAGCTGACCATCAACGGCGTCTCGGCGGGGTTGCGGAATAGCGGGTGACGCTGACGGTCGCTTATTTCGAACCGACTCGGTAACGGAGCCGCCCTCGCAAGCGAAGCCACGGGGGGCGAGGCGGATAATCGTCGAGAGCGTCTCGGGGTGAGCGATGGCGTTGTTGAAGCTTCTCCACCGGCTGTTCCATGGTCCGGCTTGGCTCAAGTTCCTCCTGTCGGGGGTTGCGGCAGGCGGCCTCGCCCTCTGCTCTTTCAATCTGCTTTTTCTTTTTCAGGCGAACCTCAGTCTCATCGCAACCTATGGCGCGATAGCCGCGTTCGACGGCGGAATCCTTCAGTTCGTCCAACTGGCCGCCTGGGGCTATCTGGCGCTCGTCTTCTATGTCTTCCTCGAACTCTGCGTTCATGGCCTCATCGACCAAGTCCGTCGCGGACCGGAATAGACGGCCCTGGAGCGAACGAAGCCACGCACTATCCCCCGCCCAACACTCCCTTCATGGCGAGGTTGGTTTCCTGAGCATAGCGGCGGGCGGCGTAAGCCTCGCCGAGTGTACCCAACACCTGTTCGGTTCCGCGCGCAGTGACGATGAGCGTGTCGGCTTAAGAAGCGCCGAAGACGTCGAGCGCCCGGCGTATGTTGTCGTCGGGATGCAGCACGGTCGCCGGCAGATGGGGATGGCCGCGATCGGGTCCCCCGTCGCCCCCGTTTTCAAGGGCTTGTGCATGCGCCTCGGCGACCTGGATCAGCCCTTGATATCGCCTATTCTGATCTACCGCGACAACGACATTGGTGCTGCCAATCGGATAGGCTTCGCGGAAACCGCGGATTGACTGATCGGCGAGAGACCTTGGCGGCGCAGGCGCCATCATGCGCCCGACGGTCAGATCGCGCAGCCACCCGACGTCCTGGCCGCTGCGGATCGTTTCACCGCGCAGGTGCAACCGCCAAGTTCTGAACGAATAGCCGAAGGTCGCGCGCACCGCGAGGTGGTGGCGATCGAAGCTGCGAGCGCGCCGCCGGCGACGCCGAGATTTCCCGTGCTCTCGAGCACCAGAAAAGTCATGGTCAACGGGCCGCCCAGGATGGCCGCGCTCAACGCGCCCATCCCCACCAGCACGCAAGCTGTCGTCTCAAGTCCCATTGAGGGCGCGAGGGCGTCGACGCCGATCGAATAGAGCTTGCCGAGCAGGGAGCCGACGAACAGCAGGCGAAGAACAATCCGCCGCGAAAACCGGACGCTAGCGAAACGAGACAGGCCAACAGCTGGAGCACGATGAGCGTCGTCAACTCTGTCGCCGTCATCGGCCAATAGAAGTCGAGCCCGAGCGCGCCATGGCCTGCCCCGAGCACCTGCGGGCTGTAGAGCGCCAGGGCGCCGACCATCAATCCGCCAACGACCGCCCACTGCCGCCGCGACCAAGCCTAGCCCGATCAGCGCGCCATAGTCGACGAATGTCAGCGGGGCGACCTTGGGCGCTCTGCTGTCGTAAGGCGCGCCAATGATCGCCCGGGTGGTGAGTGACGCGGCGAGGGTGGCGGCGAAGACGAGAATCGCGTTTGCGAGCGAATAGGCGCCGACAATGAGCTCGAAAGCGTAAAAGGCGCCCGTGAGGGGAGCGCCGAACGCTGCCGCGATCGCGCCGCCCGCGCCGCCACCGACGAGCACGCGGAGATCCTGCCGGCGCAAGCGCGATCTTACGCCCAGATGCGAGGCGACGCCTGCGCCGATCTACGCATAGCCGGCCTCGAGCCCGATCGATGCGCCACAGCCATTCGAGATCACAGTCTGCGTCGCCACCAGAAGGCTTTGGCGGAGCGACATGCGTCCGCCGCGCAACGCGTTGGCCTCGAGCGGATCGACCGCAGGAGGCGCCTTCCTGCGAGAGAGGCATAGGTCGATCGCGCCGAGCAGAAGCCCGCCCAGCATCGGCGAAGCCAAAGGCGGCAAGGGGCGAGATGCGCTCCACGGCGCTCAGGCGAACATCGAAGGGAATGCCGAAGATCCGTCCATGGGCGACGTTGACGGCGCTGGTCATGAAGGCGACGCACAGGCCAGCAAGCACGCCGACGCCAATCGCAAGCGCGGTCATGCCAAATTCGCTCGCGCGCAATCTTGCGCGCGCGGTTGCGAGCATAATCGGCGGCGGGCGCGGCACAGAGATCAGCCGGGCGCGACGTCGCAGAGCGGAGCCATGCCCAAGCTTATGCGCGGCGGCGTTGCCCTGCCAAGGCTGCAGGGATCGGCCCCCCGCCATCATGCCTCAGAGCCCGGAAAGCGCCATGTCGTCGCGATGGATCATTTCGGCGCGCCCGGCCATCTCCAGGATATGGGCGATATCGCGCGAATTGCGGCCGCGGATGCGCTCCGCATGCAGCGCGTCATAGGCGATGAGCCCCCGCCCGATCTCGGCCCCGCGCTCGTCGCGGATGGCGACGCAATCCCCGCGCGCAAACACGCCTTCAACCCGCGTGACCCCAGCCGGCAGCAGGCTTTTGCCGCGAGCGAGCGCGGCGGCAGCGCCAGCATCGACAAACACTGCTCCTTTAAGTTCCAGCGACCCGCCGATCCAGACCTTGCGCGCCGCGACCGGGTTTGACGGGGTCAGGAACCAGGTGCAGCCGCCGCCTTCGGCGATCCGCGTAATCGGATGCGGAATGCGCCCGTCGGCGATCACCATGTGAGCGCCGCCCAAGGTCGCGATACGGGCGGCCTCGATCTTGGTGCGCATGCCGCCGCGCGACAGCTCGGACGCCGCGCCGCCTGCCATCGCTTCGATCTCGGGCGTCACGCGCTCGACGACGCGAAGAAATCGCGCCTGCGCGTTGCGATGAGGCGGCGCATCATAAAGCCCCGCGACATCGGAAAGGAGAATCAAAAGGTCCGCACTCGTCATCGTGGCGACTCGCGCCGCCAGGCGATCATTGTCGCCATAACGAATCTCGCTGGTTGCGACTGTGTCGTTCTCGTTGATGATCGGGATCGAGCGCATCGAGAAGAGACGGCCGAGGGTTGCGCGCGCGTTGAGATAGCGGCGACGTTCTTCTGTGTCCTGCAAGGTCAGGAGCACTTGACCAGCGACGATGCCGCGTTCAGCGAGCGCGCGCGACCACTCGCTGGCGAGCGCAATCTGCCCAATCGCCGCCGACGCTTGGCTGTCTTCGAGCTTGAGCGCCCCCTTGGGCAGCCCGGCGATCGTGCGACCAAGCGCGATGGCCCCCGAGGACACCACGATGACGCTCGCGCCGCGCTCGTGCAGCGCAGCGATGTCCGACGCGAGCGCTTCCAGCCATTCGCGTCTGACAGCGCCAAGGGCGCCGTCGACGAGGAGGGACGAGCCGACCTTGACAACGACACGATTGAATTGATCGAGAGAGGGAAGCTTGACCACGATTGCCGGTGAAGGAATGGCTTGACCGCCCGAAACCCTCGGCGGACGAGCGTGGTTCGTCTAGTGCAGCGAAGCGGGGATGGCAAGGCCAAGGGACGGGATAGGTCCGAGCGCTTTCCCTGTCGCAAGGTCATCTCGACAAATATTAGATCGAGGAATCGATTCAAGACTAGGCCGGCGCGCCAAACCTGCGAGATCTGGCGCGTAGGCGTGGCCACTCTGGTTGGATTCTACGACGCGCGCAGACGCTCGCGTGATGGAGCCGCCCGAGTGGCGGACACTCCCTCCACCGTTTCCGTCAGCGCTCCGAACTCGACCGGCTTGATGAGAATGGCGTCGAACCCAGCGGCCGACGGGGAAACTCTCCATTCCTCGAAAGCGTTGGCGGTCAGGGCGATAATGGGCGTCGGCGACCAGCCGCAAGCGGCCTCGAGCCTCCGCAAACGGCGCGCGGCCTCGTAGCCGTCGAGACCTGGCATCTTAAGGTCCATCAAGATGACGTCGAAGGGCCGAGATTCTAAGGGCGCGATCGGCGAGGCCAGACGCAAGGCCTCTTCGCCGTCGTATGCGCGAACGACCTCGAAGCCCAAGCGGCGCATCGCCTTTTGAGTAATGAGAGCATTGATGTCGTTGTCTTCGGCGACAAGGGCGCGGCGGACTAACGGGGGTGATGAGAGGCGCGAGGCAGGGCCGGGAGCGGGTTCAGCGTCCCACGCCACGCGGTCGAAAAGTGAGCGTGCACGAACCGGTTTAACCAGCCAGCCGTCAAAACCCTTGAGCGCCATCTGCCCGAACGCGCGGCGTTCAAACGGCGAAAACAGCACCAGGCTGCGTCGGACCGCCGCCTCCCGCGCGGCTTGCGCAAGCCGATTGGTGGCGTCAGGTCCGAGCGCGCAATCGACGATGACGACATCGGGCTTGTGCGAGGCGTTCAACGCCTCGAGGCCGGAGTCCAAACCCTGGGCGCGATCTACTTCGACGCCCGCTTCGATAAGGCGCGCTTCGATAGCCGGTGCCTCGAACGGAGAATTGGCGATGATGAGGGCGCGCGTTCCACCGGGGACGCGGCGCATCGTCTCCGAAGCCGCCAACGGCTCCGCCGAGGCGCATTTCGGCAACTGGACCGCGAAGGCGAAGATCGACCCGCCGCCCGGATTGTCAGAAAGCGTCAGCTCGCCGCCCATGAGGCGGACGAGCTCGCGCGAGATGGCGAGCCCCAATCCCGCGCCCTCGAAGCGCCGCGCGTGCGAGGTGTCGCCCTGCTCGAAACTGTCGAAAACCGCCTTCCGGCGATCCGCCGGCACACCGGGCCCAGTATCGATCACCGAGAAACGCGCTGCGCCCCTTTCGCCGCCGTCGACCGTCACGCAGACGCCGCCTCGATCGGTAAATTTGACCGCGTTGCCGGCGAGGTTCATGAGGATTTGGCGCAGGCGCGTAGCGTCCGCGCGGACGAAGCGCGGCGCGCTGGCGCTGAACGAAGCCGCGATCTCAATTCCTTTGCTCTGGGCGCGCGGCGCGAGCAGTTCAACTACGCCCTCGGTGAGTCGACGAAGATCGACCCTCCCGACGACGAGCTCAAAACGGCATGCCTCTATCTTGGCCAGATCGAGAATTTCGTCGATCAGTGCGATCAGCGCGCTCCCGGAACTGCGGATCGCTTCAACATAGCTTGCGTTTTCGGGGTCGAGGGAAGCCTCCCGCAACAGATCGGCCATGCCGAGAATGCCGCTGATCGGAGTGCGGATCTCGTGGCTCATCGTCGTCAGAAAGCGCGATTTGGCCTCGCTCGCCGCCTCTGCTCGGTCGCGCGCGCTCGTTGCTTCCTTGAGACGCCAAAGTTCATCGCGCAACCCGTCGTTCTCGGCGGCGATCCGCGCTCCGCGCGCTTCCGCTTGACATCGGGCGCAGGCGACGGCGCCGGCGAGCGCAGCCGCCAGAGCAATTGCCGCGCCAGCCTGAAGTCGCAGCGCATGAAGCGCGAAATCCGCCAAGCCGGCGCCCAGATCCATTCCCAATCCCGCTTAAGCTCGGCGTCGCGCCGATCAGCTCGGAGATCCATGGTCTCAGGCAGCAGTTGTGAACCCCTTGAGGAATTCGGCCGAATTGTAAGGTTTGCGCCTATTCATGCCGCCGCGATCGCGCGGTCTGGTGCGCCGCGGTAGGAGAGCGCTTCGGCGAGATGCATGCGACGGGTTGGGCCACCTCCGTCCAGGTCGGCAAGCGTGCGAGCAAGCTTAAGCACGCGGTGATAGCCGCGCGCCGACAGGCGGAGCCGTTCGGCTGCGTCACGCAACAGCGCCAAACCTGATGCGTCCGCTTCGGCGATCTCCTCGACGAGGCTCGCGGGCGCCCGAGCGTTACAAACGACGCCGTCGAGCCCGAGGTTAGCGTAACGCGCGAGCTGGATCTTGCGGGCCGCCGCCACTCTGGTCGCCGCCTCCGCGGAGCCTTCCCGTGCCGGAGGCGTCATCAAATCCGCTGCCAGGACTGACGGTACGTCGACGACGAGATCGAAGCGATCCAGGAGCGGACCGGACAGGCGGCCGAGGTATTGGGCCACGCACCGGTCGTTTGGCGCGCGCTTGCAGGCGTAACCTGGCTCGTTGGCCATGCCGCACCGGCATGGGTTCATCGCCGCAATCAGTTGAAACCGCGCCGGATAGACGATGCGATGATTGGCGCGGGCGATCGCCACTTCGCCGGTCTCGATTGGCTGGCGAAGGCTGTCCAGCACCTGGGGCTGAAACTCGGGCAGTTCGTCGAGGAACAAGACGCCGTTGTGGGCGAGCGAAATCTCCCCGGGTTTGGCGTGCACGCCGCCCCCGACCAGCGCCGGCATCGAGGCCGAATGATGGGGACTCCGGAACGGGCGCCGGTCGGTCAGGGCGCCGCCGGCGAGCGCGCCCGCAACCGAATGGATCATCGAGACTTCGAGCAATTCCCGCGGGGTCAAGGGCGGCAGGATCGAGGACAAACGCTGGGCGAGCATCGACTTGCCGGCCCCTGGGGCGCCGCTCATCAAAAGATGGTGGCCTCCAGCCGCTGCGACCTCCAACGCGCGTTTGGCGCTCTCCTGGCCCTTGATATCGCGCAGGTCCGGCTGCGGTCCGCCCGAAGCGCGCAGAGCAGGTTCCGGGCGGGACAGCACTTGCGCGCCCTTGAAGTGGTTGGCGAGCTGAATCAGCGAGCGGGGCGCGAGGATCTCGAGATCGCCTGAAGCCCACGCCGCCTCAGGGCCGCAGGATGCCGGACAGATCAGGCCTTTGCCAGCGGCGTTGGCGGCGATCGCCGCCGGCAGCACACCAGCGACGGCGCTGATGGCGCCGTCCAGCGCAAGCTCTCCGATCACCGTGAAGCCATCGAGCGCGTCGGCCGGAATGGCGCCAATCGCCGCCATGACGGCAAGCGCGATCGGCAGATCGTAATGGCTGCCTTCCTTTGGCATGTCGGCCGGCGCAAGATTGACGGTAATGCGCTTGGCCGGAAGCGCGAGGCCGGAGGCGATCAGCGCCGAACGCACCCGCTCGCGCGATTCGGCCACCGCCTTGTCGCCGAGGCCGACAACGGTGAAGGCGACCGTGCCCGAGGCGATCTGCACCTGGACATCGACCGGCCGGGCCTCCACGCCCTCAAAGGCCACTGTCGATACGCGCGCCACCATGTCCGCCCCCCGCCCGGGCTCGTCGATGATCAGAACATTTGCAGAACAATCGCCCGAGCGCAAGGGCCAAATGAGCGGGCAGGCCCGGTCGCGCGCCGAAGGCAACCGAGCCGAGCGGCGCAGTCTCAGGGCGATCTGCGCAAATAAAAGTAAGTAAACGAAAATAAAAGAAAATAAAACTACTTTATTTTGCTTGCGTTTACTTCTTGTAACCGAGGCTTTTCAAGGGGTTAGAGACGATTCAAATAAAAATTTTCTCCCGGCTCAGGCTCGGCGCGAAACGTTTCACGCCCGCCTTTCCTGATCGAGTGCGGAGGGCGTGGGTTCGATCAGACCATTCGCGAATGTATAGCATGGAATTCTGCTGTTCGTAAATCATTTGTAGCAAAATATGCTTGCCAGGCGTGTGGACCTTATCCTTGTAAGTCATTGATCGCGTCTTCTGGTAGAGTTGGAGGCGCGGAAGCGGAGGGGATGCCGGCTCATCCTTGGGCGCTCGAGCCCGTGCCTCAGCCTGGTCGCCCCTCCGTTCGTCCATCGACCTCGAACAGTCGCTTGGGCCG
>DATDHT010000290.1:0-16176 GCA_036521435.1 Roseiarcus sp. | reverse complement strand
CCAAATTCGCGCCAGAGTCTCCGCCCACGCAGCTCCCAAAGGCGGATGTCAAGCAGCCCAAATTCCACAGCGCATCAAGGTATGGTCCGCGATTTGATCCTACTACGCTCCACCATCCAGTCCTGGCAAACCGACCGAGTTTCTCGGGCGACAAAAACCCTCGCGATTCCGGTCGGTTATTGGGCCGCAGCACGGTTCCGAGACGAGATCGCCGAACCAGTTGGTGACTTCGAGGTCGGCCATTCTTCCCTCCCAGCTTGTGCTCCGCACCCCACGGGGCTCGGTTAGGGAAGTCAATAGCGCGCTTCGCACGTCGTCTATCAGGCGCGCCGGCGTGAGGCGTATCAGGATCAGGTCGAAGGCGCCGGAAGGGGCAAGTAGAGCGCCGAGCGAAGACGATGCGGGCTTGTCGGCACTAGTGTGATAGGCGTCACAGCTGAAGCGTTCGAATTGCACCAGGGTTAAGCTCTGACAGGAGGAAGACCGGGTGTAGCAGGGGCCTGGCGAACAAGGGACGGGGGCGTCGATGGGCCCACTTTCGATGGAACAGGCACTGGCCGAAGAGGCCGTCGCGATTGGCGGTCTAGGGGCCGAACTCGAAGACCAACTGAAGCGAAAGGCCGGGGGGCAGGACGAGGGGCAGAAATCGGAGCGCGATCGAACCGACAAGAACGCAGACGTGCGCGACGGCGACCACGATGGCGCGACGGAGGCCGACAGCCGCCGTCGTCTGAAGTTTTACCGCTCCCTCAATGACATGAATCGATCGGCCTTGTGCCTCTCGGGCGGCGGCATTCGAAGCGCCACATTCTGTCTCGGCGTGATCCAGGCATTGGCGGCTTTCGACGTGAAGAGTGGGACGGTTCGCGCTGACCAGGGGCATTCGGGCGCACCAGAAGACGCTCTCCTCGGCAGATTTCACTATCTATCGACCGTTTCCGGAGGTGGGTACATTGGCTCCTGGCTCTCAGCGTGGCGGTCGTACGACGATTTCCGCAAAGTACGGAACGAGTTGATCGGTCGCCCTGACGGCCCCGACGTCGAGCCGCCGGAAGTGTCTTGGCTGCGCGCCTACAGCAACTATCTCACCCCGCGCGTCGGGATCGGTTCGGCGGACGCCTGGACGGCGGTCGCAATCTACGCCCGCAATCTCGTGTTGAACTGGCTCGTGATCCTGCCGGTCCTCTGCCTGGCGCTTTTCGGCATCAAATTCATCGCGACCGTGTCCGTGGCTGTCGCGCGAGAGCAGGATGCTTGGTGGCCGGTCGGCGCAATCGGTCTGATCGGTGCCGCGTCGCTGATCGTCGCCCAGGCTTTTACGACGCGACATCGCCCGGTTCGCCGTGAACCTCCGCCGGAAACTCCAAAGGGTGTTCCACCGGTCACGTCGCCCAACAACATCCATCAACGCGTGTTCATCGAACGCGATCTCGTGTGGAGCGTCCTCTCGGCCATCGCGTTTACGATTTTGTTCTGCTCGCAGACAGGAACGGCTTGGGTTGAAATCAGCGGCCGCGACGCCGTGCTCGTCACTCTCGCCATCTTCGGCGCGCTCATCTTTGCGCTAGGATGGATCGCTGGATGGCCTGTCCGACGCTCGCTCAAGGACTTCCTCCTGTGGGTCGCTTCCGGCTTAGTCTTCGGCGCTGATCGGGCTTGGCGCCTACCTGTTCGCTCTTCTGCAGCCATATGAGGTGCGGACCGATCTCAAGCTTTCTCTGCCAATCATATTCGGCATTCCCTGGGTGCTGATGTCGCAGCTCATCGCCGAGATGATTTTCGTCGGACTTGTGAGCTACGAACTTGACTCGGACAGCGACCGGGAATGGCTCGGGCGCGCCGCTGGCTGGGTAAGCGCAGTTGCGATCGGCTGGGCGGTCACTGCGTTTCTTTCCGTCGGCATCGGCAATCTCGCTTATCAGAATTACTTTCACTATGATCTCGGCCGTTACATCACCGCGCTCGGAGGCGTCTCCGGCATCGCCACTGCGCTTCTTGGCATGAGCGGCAAGACGTCGGCGACAACCGACGACAACCACCAGAGCTGGACCGCTTTTGTATTCAATCTTCTGCTGTCGATCGTAGGTCCCGTCTTTGTGGCGGCGCTGATCGTCGGCGTATCAGTCGCGCTTGACCGTATTATGTTCGGCGACACCTTGCTGCACGCGCTTCACGCCCCCTCTCCAACACCTCCAACGATTATCCTCTACCTAGTGGTCGGTGCGGTTGTCGCCTTGGTCGTCGAGATCACCGCGTCGAAGAACGTGAACATAAACCGGTTCTCGTTGCACGCGGTCTACCGAAACCGACTCTCCCGGGGCTACCTCGGCGCGGCGCGTCAGGCGCGAAATCCTGATAGCTTCACCGGCTTCGACGACAGCGATAATATTCACGTCCAAAGACTATGGCCGCCACATGCCACGAGCGACGGTCAGAACACTTTCGGCCTCTTCCATGTGGTCAACATCTCGCTCAACGTTGTCGAGGCCAGACGGCTCGCCTGGCAGGAACGCAAAGCGGAGCCGTTCACTGTCAGCGCCCGGCACTGCGGCAGCGCGCTCAAAGGCTTTCGCCCAAGCTGTGAATATGCCGGGAAGAAGGCCGGCGGCATAACGCTTGGAACCGCGATGGCGATTTCCGGCGCGGCCGTCAGTCCGAATATGGGTTACTATTCTTCGCCTTCGATCTCGCTCTTGCTCGCATTCTTCAATGTCAGGCTTGGCTGGTGGCTAGGAAACCCCGGGTCGCCAGGGGACAATTCGTACGCGACCGAGGGACCCGATTTCGCGATCTGGCCTTTACTCCAGGAAGCTTTCGGCCTGACGACTGACGGCAAAAGGTACGTCTATCTCTCTGACGGCGGCCATTTCGAGGATCTTGGGCTCTACGAGATGGTGCGACGAAGGTGTCGGTTCATTGTGGTCGTCGACGCCGGCGAGGACGCCCATCTCGCGTTCGATGACCTCGGCAACGCCATTCGCAAGATCTACATCGACCTCGGGATCCGCATCGATGTCACAGGCCTGCAAGACCTGAGGAACCGTCCTCCGCGTGCTCCTGTCGGTCAGACGCCTCACATCCCGTACCATGCCTTTGGCGTCATCGACTACCACGCCGCCGACGGCGACGGCTCCGGCAATGGAACGATCCTTTACATCAAACCGGCGCTGCATTGGACCGAGCCCGCCGGGATCACAAGTTATGCGGCCGCTCACCAAGATTTTCCCCATGAGATAACGACGGATCAGTGGTTCACTGAATCTCAGTTCGAAAGCTACCTCTCACTCGGATTCGAGATCACGAAAGATATTCTGGGCTCGAAGGACATCTTGCTACCCAGCAAAACCCAGATGACATTGCGACAGCTCCTTGCGGGGCTGCCCGAGACAACCCGGGGCGATCAGACGGTTCCAGCGCCGGCGGCCGCGGCGTCCTAAACGCGGGTCCGGAGAGCAAAGCGTAATTTATTTCAATGACGACGGAGGAAAAACGATGGCTCTGGATGCGAACCAGTTGCTCGCGATGTCTCAGGGAGAGCTCGATGCGCTTTTCAGTGCGCATGAGGCCGGCCCCGTTCCTGACGGCGAAGCCGCCGGCACTGCGATCATTGCGCCGGGAACCTCGTTCAGCGCCGATATCGCCGCCGCCATCAACATCTTCGCCTGGAAGGGCAAGGTCTTCGACGCCAAGGCCGGATTTCTCCGCAACGAGATCCTCTCCCTCGGCCTCAAAGCCATCGTCGCGCGAGTCTACAAGGCGCCGAGCTGGCTCGACGGCAAGGAATGCATTGTCCTCGACTATTCCGAGACCTCTCTCATTGCATCGCACGTTCGCGATGAGATCCGGCTCGTCGATGAAGGCTTTTATCTCGGCAAGGTGTATTGGGACTCGAAACGGCTGATCAATTTCTCGCTCGACTTCCGGAATACCGGCACGAAGGCCTGAAGGCACGGTCCGCGGCTCAAGGCCGAGCATCAGGGGGGAAAGAGAGCCATGGGATTTCGCGAGGCGCGATGACGCCGCAGGACCATCTCATCGTTGCCGCTGCGGTGCCGAATGATCGGGTTGCGGATCTGCGCGCGTTTCTCGCGACGATGACGTTGCGTGGGCTACCAGGCGCAGCCGACCCCGCCAATGTGATTCTTCCATTCGGCCAGTTCGACACGATCCATTTCGCCCGACTCCTCGTGCTTGAAGACAACACGCTCGACGACCGCGCGGTCTATCCCGACTTACCCAAAACCGACCCGATCTATCTCTGCCTCATGATCGACTGTGACGGCGAAGCGACCGAGCTGATGGTGAGGATCGCGCGGGAATGTCCGGCGCTGGCGCAGGCGTTTGCGTTCTGCGCGGATTTCCAAGCGGGCGGCGACCTCGAGCGTTGGATGGCGGCGCATCGGATCGCGTCCGCCGCTTCCTACGTCAACTGGGTTGGGCGCACCGCCGTGCAGGCCCGGGAAGAGGCTCGTCTGCGGGAGCTCTTGGGTGACGCCCTGCCTCAGGTCACGGCGCGGGAACCCCAGGCGACGCTCCAGGCGTTGCGCGCCGCGGTCGGCCCGCAGGTCTCGCTGACGCCGATCCCACCGACGCCGGTTGCCTGGCGTAACGCCAACCTTGTTCATCTGTCTGTGCCGATTGTCGTCGCAGCTGCTCTCGTCGTGTTCATCCCGTGGGTGACGATCCCCGTCGCGGTCATCGGCCTAATTCTCGCGCTCGCGGCGCTGAGGCGGCGGGAGCTGACGGATCCGATCGTTGAGAACCCCTATGATCCTACCTGGGTCGCAAGGCTGCGCCTTTTCGAGGATCACGACGTCACCAACCAGTACACCGCTATGGGATCGATCAAGCCCGGCCGCTTCCGGCTCGGCCTAGAGCTCGTCATCCTCCATTTGATCAATTGGGTCGCGCGGCACATCTTCACCCGGGGCGGTCTCGGCCGCATTGGCACGATCCATTTCGCCCACTGGATTCTCATCGACGACCGTCGCCGCGCGTTCTTCTGCAGCAATTACGACGGCGGCCACGAGGCCTACATGGACGACTTCATCAATAAAGCCGGCTTCGGACTCAACCTGTCGTTCTCGAGTGCGATCGCCTATCCGCAGACCGATTGGCTGATCAAGAAGGGCGCGTGGCGCGAGATGGACTTCAAGCACTTCCAGCGCCGTCACCAGATCCCGACCGACGTCTGGTACAAGGCCTACCCGGGTCTCACGACGCGGGATCTCGCGCGCAACACGCGCATCCGCAACGGATTCGAGAAGCCCGAGATGAGCGACGATGAGATCCGCCGCTGGCTTGCGGAAATCTGAGGGTCGCCCATGTTCCGTCGCGACGTCGACCACTCCGATATCCAGGCCTTCGCCTACACCGGCTTCGGTTCGTTGTCGGGAGCGGCCTATCTCTTCCTCCGGGTCGCGGACGCGCCCTCCGCGCGGGTCTTTCTTGGCGATCTGAAGATCGCCTCGATCGACGACCTCGCGCCGGCGAATCTCGCCGAGGCGACGCAATGCGCGATCACCGCTGCCGGCCTGAGGGCGCTCGGCGTCAATGAATCGGTCGTCTCGCGATTCAATCCGGAGTTCGTCGAGGGGATGGCCGGCAACCCGAACCGCTCGCGGCGGCTCGGCGACATCGGCGCCAATGCGCCGGACAAGTGGACATGGGGCGTTGGCGACCGGGAACCCCACGCACTCCTCATGCTGTTCGCCCGCCCCGAAAGCATCGGCGACCTCATGCGCGAGACGCGCGAGGCGGCCGAACGGAGTGGATTCGCCGCCATCGAGGCGCTGCCGACGACGGACATGGGCGATACCGAGCCGTTCGGTTTCGCCGACGGGATCTCGCAACCGGTATTCGATTGGGCGGTTGCGCGCACGCCTGGAACGAAGGCCGATCGTGCGTTCACCAATCGAATTGCCCTCGGCGAGATCCTGCTCGGCTATTACAACGAATATGGCTTCCTCGCGGACTCGCCGAAGCTCGCGCCGGGCGATCCGAACGTTGCGCTGCTAAATCCGTCCCTCGCGGCCGGATCGGTACAGGACCTCGGGCGCAACGGCTCGTATCTCGTCTTTCGCCAGCTTGCCCAGGACGTACGCGGCTTCTGGCGCTGGGTCGGCGCGGAGGCAGAGCGCGTCGGCGTGGACCCGGCGGCGCTCGCCGAGGCTATGGTCGGACGCCGCATGACCGGCGCGCCCCTGCCAGATATCGAGACCGGGATCGAGTTTCCCGGCGTCGACCCGGCCGACCGCGGCGTCAACGGCTTCGTGTTCGACGCGGACCCCGACGGCCTTTCCTGCCCGATCGGGGCTCATATCCGGCGCGCAAACCCACGCACAGGCGACGCCCCTCCGGGCGCCGAGGGCGCTATCGACAACCTCCTGGCGACACTCGGGCTGACGGGCCGCCGGCAGCAGACGCCAACCTCCTCCACTTTGCCGTGGGAGGAGAACAACACCGTGTGGCCCTACCTGCGCCGGGACGACGACGCGATCGCCTCGGCCCGCTTCCACCGCATTCTGCGACGCGCCCGCAAATATGGGATTAAGATCGACCGCCGAGCCGCGCTCGATCTCGCGACGTCCGACCCTCAGGCCGGCATTCAATTCATCTGCCTCAACGCCAACATCGCCCGGCAGTTCGAATTTGTGCAGGGCGCCTGGCTCGCCAGCGCGAAGTTCGCCGGCCTGACCGGGGAACAGGACCCGCTCCTCGGCAATCGCGAGCCGTTTCCCGCGCCGCCTTTGACCAAGACGCCCGAACGTACCGACAGCTTTACGCGGCCCGACGCCGAGCCCGCCCTCCGTCGAGCGACCGGCGTGCCGCAGTTCGTCACCGTGAAGGGCGGCGCCTATTTCTTCATGCCCGGGCTCACAGCGCTGAGGTGGATCGCGAGCCTGTAGAGGGGACTATTCCGGGGGCTCGAAAGCCTTAGCGGCCTCCGGCGCCACCCCGAAAACCTCGTCGCCGGTCGGCTCGATATGCGGCGCGGCGTTCATCTTCTGCCGGAAGGTCGCCATCTCGTCGTACATGCGCTTGCGCGCCCGGCTCTGGTTGCCCAGGGGACGGTGGTCCGGCAGGCAATGCCACGGGTTGAAACGAAGGTAACGTGTAAAGGCGGACTGATCCGGGTAGTCGAACGTCTGCTTCGGGATGCGCAGGGTCGCAACGGGAACGCGCGGGGATAGCGAGGTCGGCCACATGACCGCGTTGTTCTCGATGGGCATGAGGAAAGGGTCGGTCTGCAACTGGACGCGCAACTCGAACTCGACATCCATCGTGTCCAGCGTGCTAATCATATTATCGCGCAAGTAGTTATCCGCCACCCAGAATGGCAGCCCCTTGATTCGCTTCGAGACCTTCGTCATAGGCCAGAAGCTGTACTGCATCGCCTGACCTGAGCCGATAAGGTACGGCACGCAGGAATAGTAAGTCTGACCGAGCGGATTGGTCTGGGTTTCGTTCCACAGGCCCTGCATGATGAAATCGATAAGGTGGGTCACTCGCGGATCGAAGAAATAGAATACCGGCAGATGCCGGCGGCTCCAATATTGGAGTCGGGCGTTCGCCTTGACGTCGGGAGTGACGAAGGCCGGCGTGCACACGGAAGTGAAGTCTTGGGTGTGCTTCTCATCGTCCCAGAGCTTCTCGCCCGGAACCCCCATGACCTTCACTGAGATGCTGCCGAACCCGACATCGTTCATATCCGGCTCGATATGCGGGCCCGGCCCGGAGAAGCGCACCCAGCAGCGATAGGTCTTAGGTGTCGCGAACAGGCCCTTGCGCAGCTTGTCCGGTAGGCCCTCATGGATGACGAGCTCGCCGCGCACGAGCCCGTGGGTTTTGGTGTTGCCCGCCCGTTCGAAGCCGCCGCGCGGAAAGTCGCGCATTAGATGGCGGCGCATCTCATCGATCATCGTCTGCACCGCCTGGTCTTCGCCGGGCAGAGGCGTCTCCACGGCGAGGCCAATATCCTCACGGCTGCGCAACGAATTCTGAATCTTGGTTACGAACAGGGCGATCGGCATGCGGAGCGCCGCGTCGAGGGCCGGGCGAAGGAACGGTTGCTCGAAGCGTCGCTCCACGTGAAGGAAGATCTCGAGCAGGCGGTGCAGGAATCTGAGGAACATCGGAAAGCCCGCTCCCCTTCTGGTCGCCGGCGTCGCCCGGCTGCGCCGCAATGTGACACAGCACACAGCGAAATGAAACGCGCCACGGCAAACCTTACCGTGGCGGAACTATTGCGCCCCATCCTGAAAGGCGCGAAGAATGAGCGAAAAGATTCTATCGACGTGCACCTTCCACACGTCGGCGGCGGGCGGATCTCCAGGTGGAGTCGGTGGGGAGATGGTCATGCGGCTTTTGCTTTCGAGCCTTCTGCGTTGCGCGTTCGGTTTCACGATCGCGTCTGCTGCATCGGCGGCCTCGGCCTCGCAGCCCGACGAGGCGCAGTTCGTCGGCCGCCCGGCGGCGAGCTTTCCTCAGGCTTCGGAAAACTATTTCCACGACATGGACAATGGCGCCCCCCTGAACGCCGACCAGGTCAAGGGTCGCAACATGTGGATCGTGTGGACCGGAGGCAATGATCGCTTTTGGGACAAGGTTACGCAGAACAGCCTCGCCACCTTCGACCTGCTCAAGATTATCACCTCGCACCCAAGCCAAACCTATTGCGACGGTCAGCATTGTGACCGTGACTCTCGCTGGAAATGGCTCGGCGCGATCAACGAGCCGTGCTTCGAGAAGCCGACCGCGCCGGACCCAGCGCATTTTGGCCTCTGGCTTGACCGTCGCAGCGTTGGCTGCGCGCCGGACCCATTCGAGAACGCAACGAATTATCCCGGCGTCAAGATCGGCCAACGCGGCCAGGTCTTCAAGGACGGGACCACGCTGCCCGTCGGCTCCTATTTCGGCGAGGCGACCGGCATCCTTGGTCTACGGCTCTTTCCCAACCCGGAATTTGACGAGGCCGCCAAGGCGCACTGGGATCCGGGGCGCTATTACAGCGATTACAAATATTACACCGACCCGAAGCTCGTTCGGCCGTATCGGGTCGGTATGTCTTGCGGCTTCTGTCATGTCGGTCCGAGTCCGACCCACCCGCCGGCCGACGCTTCGCATCCCGAATATTCCAACCTGAATTCGACCGTCGGCGCCCAATATCTGTGGATGGATCGTATCTTCGTGTGGTCGGCGGACGCGAAGAATTTCGTCTACCAGCTCGTCCATTCCTACCTACCAGGGACGATGGACACCTCGCTCGTCTCGACTGACTACATCAACAACCCCCGCACTATGAATGCGGTCTACCTTCTCGGCGAACGACTAAGGCAAGCTCATACCTGGGGGAGGGAGTGGCTAGAACGCAACGAGCGCCAAAACAAACAGCTTCCTGGCACGTTCGATCCGCCGGGGACCTCGTGGTCGCCGCGCGTGCTCAAGGACGGTGCGGATTCGGTTGGCGTACTCGGCGCGCTGAACCGCGTCTACATCAATATCGGGCTTTACAGCGAAGACTGGACGACTCATTTCAATCCGTTCTTCGGGTTCAAGCCGATCACCCCGATCCTCATTCCGACCGCCGAGAAATATTCCTCGTACTGGCGTGCGACCGAGGCCGCCACGCCGTCAATGGCCGCCTTTCTGGTCGCGGCGGGCCAGCCGGACAAGCTCGCCGAAGCGCCGGGGGGCGGCAAATATCTCAACGCGGACGCAGACACGCTGACGCGGGGCAAGCGCGTCTTCGCAGAAACCTGCGCGCGCTGCCATTCAAGCAAGCAGCCGCCTGAAGCGCTCAAGATGATGCCGGACGGCTGCTCCGGCGGGAACTATCTGCAGTGCTTCACGCGCTACTGGGCCTACACGAAGACCGACGACTACAAAGCCAAGATCCGCGACATCGTCGCCGCGCCGGACTTCCTCAAAGACAATTACCTCTCGACCGACGCGCGCATCCCGGTGACTCTGCTCCGCACCAACGCGTGCAGCCCGCTCGGCACCAACGCAATCCGCCGCAACATTTGGGACAATTTTTCCTCCGAAACCTATAAGTCTCTGCCTTCGGTCGGAAACATCACGGTGCAGGACCCATTCACCGGCGACCGCTGGCAGTTCCAGATGCCGGATGGCGGTCTCGGATTTACCCGCGTGCCCTCGCTCATCAGCGTTTGGTCGACCGGGCCGTTGCTGCTCAACAATCGGCTCGGGCCATTCTCAACCGATCCGTCTGTCGACTCGCGGATGAGTGTATTCAACGCATCGATCGAGCAATTGCTGTGGCCAAAGAAGCGCCAGAAGGAGCCAGGCTTCGACGGCTATATCGCGCGCACCACCGAGCGCAGTGCGGTCTATGTCCCCTATCGCAACATCCCCAGCGAGCTCTCGAGCCTCATCCAGGGCTTTCACCTGCCGGTTCTGAACAAGCTCTTCGACAGGGATGGCGGCCTGACGATCGGGCCAATCCCGAAAGGCTTCCCGATTAACCTAGCTTCCAATGTGCAGCCGGCGGCGGATTTGCCGCTCTTCAGCGCGCGCCGCTTGTCACACGACGCCGCTGTCGTGGAGTTGGTCAAACAAGTCAGGGCCGCTGTGCCCTCGCTCGACCTGAGCGCTGACGACGCGGCCCTGCTCGAATGGGGCAAGCAGTTCCGCGGTCCGCTCCTCAAGCTCCTCAAATGCCCGGATTTCGTGGTCAACCGCGGCCATTATTTCGGAACGTCGGAGTTCAACGACACGGCGGGTCTCAGCAGCGACGAGCAAGGTTTCGGACCTGAGCCGGCGCTGAGCGAAGATGACAAGCACGCGCTGATCGAATTCATCAAAACATTCTGAATCGATGCCCGAGGCCGGGGTCGCGACCTTCGACTATATCGTCGTCGGCTCGGGCGCCGGCGGAGGAACGGTCGCGGCGAGACTCGCCGAGGGGGGCATGAGCGTCCTTATCCTCGAAGCCGGCGCAGATCCCGAGGAGCTGCCCTCCAAGGGCTTGCCAGAGGACTACGACGTCCCCGCATTCCATCCCTTCGCCTCCGAAAACCCTGCGATAGCGTGGAACTACTGGGTCCACGACTTCGGCGACGACGCCAACCGTCGCGCGCGGCCGCCCGGGTCGATGCAGGAAGGCGTGCTTTATCCGCGCGCCTCAACGCTCGGCGGCTGCACCGCACATCATGCGATGATCTTCATGCGTCCGCCCGATTCGGACTGGAACGCCATCGCGGACGAGACCGGCGACCCGTCGTGGCGCGCCGTCGCGATGCGGGCCTATTTCCAGACGATCGACAATTGCCGGTATCGCTGCTTTTGGCGCTTCATCCACAAGCTCTCGGCCGGGCGGATCAATCCGACCGGCCACGGCTTCGGCGGCTGGCTTAGCGTCGAATGGCCGATCCCGATCGGAGCGATCCGCGATCACCCTCTGATCAACTTCATTCGCAACGCGGCACGTAGTGACTTTTTTGGCGATTCGCGGTCGCTCGTTGGACGGCTCGTTCATGGCGTCGCAAGGATGATCGGCGGCTGGATCGGAGTTGTCCTGGGCGAAGGCGACCCCAACGACATCCGCCTCGACGGCGACAAAGGGGTAGGCCTCACGAAAACGCCAATGTCGACGGAGAAGGGCCACAGACGTGGCGCGCGCGAGCGAGTTCAGCGCGTGACCGCCTCCAAAAAATATGCACTCAAAGTCGAATATGACGCGCTCGCCGCGCGGGTCATATTCGAGGACAAGCGCGCGATCGGCGTTGAATACCTCAAGGGCTGTCATCTCTATCGGGCGTGCCCCGAACCATCTTCAGCGCCAGGAGAACGCCATGAGGCCAAGGCGCGCCGCGAGATCATCCTGTGCGCAGGCGCCTTCAACACGCCTCAGTTGCTTATGCTGTCCGGCGTGGGCCCAGCCGAGGTCCTGCGCGCCAACCGCATCGAACCGGTTTCCGTCCTCGAGGGCGTCGGCCAGAACCTTCAGGATCGCTACGAGATCAGCGTGATCCACCGGACGACGAAGCCGTGGGCGTGCCTTGCCGGCGTCGAGTTCTCGACCGACGACCCGACGTTCGCCGAATGGCGACTTGGGCGGGGCATGTATTGCTCGAACGGCGCGGCGGTCGCGTTGATCAGACGCTCCTCATCGGCGCGGGAGGCGCCCGACCTCTTCGCGATGTCGTTGCTGACGCGCTTCGGCGGCTATTTCCCCGGCTATTCGAAAGACATTCGCGCGAGCCGCAGCGACCTCAGCTTCGCGCTGCTAAAGGCGCACACACTCAATCACGGTGGATTCGTCACACTGCGCTCGCTCGATCCGCGCGACCCGCCTTTGATCGACTTTCGCAGCTTCGAGGAGGGAACGGACACGGACGGCAAGGACCTTGCCGCTGTCATTGAGGGCGTCGCGCGCTTACGCAATATGATGAAGGCGGGCATCGGCGGCGAGCTTGAATCTGAGGACACACCGGGTCCAAACATCACCGGCGACGGCTCCGTCGCGCAGTTCATCCGCGACTGCGCGTGGGGCCATCACGCCTCCTGCACTTGCAAGATCGGGACTGGTCCCGATGCCGTTCTCACGAGCGACTTCCGCGTCCGTGGAACCGAAGGCCTGCGGGTGGTGGACGCCAGCGTCTTTCCCCGCATCCCGGGCTTTTTCATCGTTTGCGCGATTTACATGATCGCGGAAAAGGCCGCCGCGGTCATCCTGAATGCGCCGTCGCCAAAAACTTGAAGTCGTCCACGAAGACGGCCGTGTTGCATATCGCCCAACGGCGGGCGAGGCCTCCCGAGAGCGCCAGAATTGCGGAAGCAGGGCCCACCGCGCCGTGGGACGGAAGACGCGAAAGCCACCAACCGTCACGGCAATCTGCGGCAACGAAACGGAGGCGCAACTGGCAAACCCTTCGTACCGGACTGGACAGGAAAGCGCTACGCATTCTTCGAGCGCCGGCGCGAGGACGGCGTGCGCCTCGATATGGCGTCCAGTCGATTGAAGCAGCCTTGCGAGGGCAAGCGCCGCCAAGAAAACGGGAAAGCCGTCATTCCATAACGAGCGTGAAACAGGCTCCGCGCCGGAAGCGGGCGGCGGGCTCCGGCTCAATCCGTCTTCTTTTCGCCCTCCGGCAGGCCGGCTTTGCGCAGGCCTTCGACGATGCCGTGGTAGGCGATCGCCCGGAGTCGACGTAAAGTCGACGTTGCCTGGTGGCGACCGCTAATATATAAAATTGCAATTCGCGGTCCGGACTCCAGATCAACCCAGGACTCTCGTTATCGCTGGATGACAAACGGGGGTCACGTCACGGGGTGGAAAGATCAACGCGAAGTTGCTGGCTCTCTCGGCGGCGCGTTAGCGCGCAGGGAATAGCCACGTGCCGCACTGGAAACCGTGCCGTGCAACGGCGACCTTAAGGAATAATTCGAGTACTTGATTTCCGCCCGATCGGTTCCTGGTGCGAACCTTACACAACAAGCTCCTTTAGCAATGATCTCGCCTCTTTCAGGTCGAGCGTGTCGAAGCCCTCGGTGAACCAGTCGAAGACGCGAGCAAGTAGATCGCGGGCTTCCGTGCGCCGCTCCTGATCGCGCCAGAGCCGTGCAAGGCTTACCGCGGCGCGAAGTTCCAAGGAGCGTGCCTGTTGCGCGCGAGCGACGTCCAACGCTTGCTCAAAGTAGCGCTGCGCGTTGGGACTTTTACGTTCGGATGAGCCTATTTCGATTTCACCGCCAATCCGATAAATTTCTGCATCGAACCATCGTTCCCCTGACGCCTCCGCAAGGGCGATCGCTTCGCCAATGCAGCGTTGCGCTTGGTCAAATTGCCGCCGCTCCGCAAAGGCGCGTCCACGGATCGACAAAAAAAGAGGAACGAAAATTGTTGCCCCCGTCGACCTATACATGGGAATCGCGGAGCTGAAGGACGTTACGGCGTCTGACGCATGGCCTTCCAGAAGAGACCGCCAACTCTTAATCAACCCCCGGACGCCTTCCAGAACAGCGCCCCTCTTTCATCTGCGAGCGCGAGAAGCTCATCGACTCGCGCGTTGGCGATGTCTCGCCGAAGCGCGTTCATTATCGAATTGTAATTTAGAGCATACATCAGCGTTGCTGCATGCTGGAATTCGCGTGCCTGGCTAAGGGCCCGGTCGATGTCGGCGCGAGCCGCGTCGGGGTAGCCAAGAAGCCATAGGTCGATTCCCCTGTGGGATAGTGTCATCACGCCGAGGTCATGCCCAATCCGGGCCACCAACGGACGATGTTTGACCTCGTTGTAAAGTGCGCTGGCGCTATCGAAGTGTTCTCGGGCTTTGGCGATCTCCCCAGCCACAAGAAAGGAACTGGCGGTCATTCGATGCCCGATAGCCAACGGGAGTGTTGCATCTTGTTCACGCGCGAGCGTGAGGAACTGCATTGCGAGGTCGAGCGCCGCATGGCTGTTAAACGCTGCAAAGTTCCAGACCCAGACGCCATATAGGATAGAGAACAACGCTAGCGGGTCCTCCGCTGTCTCGCCAAGCGCCTCTGCCCGCTGGATTAGCGCCTGGACGAGTTCGAATGCCGCTTTGGTTTCGGGCGCCCCATAACCCTTGGTCTGCATCAGTGTGTACGAAAGCCCGACTTGGAGCTTGATCTGCTCGCGGCGCACGAGAAAGGTGTTAGGCAAGGACGCGATTTGAGCGAGCGCCCGTGTCAGCTGCCTCTCGGCGCCGGGAATGCAGCGTTCCATAGAGAACGCTGACCCCCCTTGCCCCACAAGCTGGCCGCCTTTTCAATTTGGGCCGCCTCGGTGCGGTGTCGGGCCAGCGTCTCCGGATGGCTCTCCGCGAAATCTGGGAACCGCTCTTCAATCGCGTCCGCGATTCGTGCGTGCAGTGCGCGTCTTGGTTCGCGCAGAAGCGTGCCATAGGCCGCGTCCTGCACGAGAGCATGCTTGAAGAGATATGTGGCGTAATACCGAAGCTCAGTAAGGGTGACTCGGAGGGGATTCCCGAATCGGCGCGTGTCTGATTCAAGGTGGCGAGCGCGGGAGGTTCGCCATGCCCATTCCACTTCGGACTGATTTTGATGCGCGGATGGCGAGGGCCGCCGCGAGGCGGTCGAAGGATGGGCCTCAGGCCAGGCGGCTTCTGGCGCTGGCGGCGATTTACGAAGGCGCGAGCCGGAGCGAGGCGGCGAAGATCGGCGGGGTGACGCTCCAGATCGTTCGCGATTGGGTGATGAAGTTCAACGCCTATGGGCCGGAAGGGCTGATTGATCGCAAACCGCCTGGACAGCCGTCGCGTCTGAACGGCGCGCACCGCGCCGCGCTCGCCGCGATACTCGAGAGCGGCCCGATCCCGGCCGTGCATGGCGTCGTGCGCTGGCAGATTGTCGACCTCTGTCAATGGATGTTCGAGGAATTCCGCGTCGTCGTCGCCAGGCAGACATTGAGCCGGGCATTGCGCGCCATGGGATATCGTAAGCTCTCGGCTCGTCCTCGCCATCACGAGCAGGCCGAGGGCGCGATCGAGGATTTTAAAAAAGCTTTCCCGCGCGCCTGGACGAGATCGGGCGCGAGAAGGGCGTCGAGCCCGCCGCCATAGAGGTCTGGTTCGCCGACGAGGCCCGCATCGGCCAAAAGAACAAGATCACCCGCCGCTGGGCCAAGCGCGGCACGCGTCCGAGCGCGCCGACGGACCAACGAACCGCCTCGGCTTATATCTTCGGCGCGATCTGCCCCAAGCACGGAAAGGGTGCAGCCCTCATCATGCCCAGATGCAACACGGAGGCGATGAACCTGCACCTGGCCGAAATCGCCGCTCAGATCGCGCCGGGCGCACACGCGGCGCTTCTCGTCGATCAGGCCGGCTGGCATCTGTTGGGCCGGCTCGTCATGCCGCCCAACATCACCTTGATCCCGTTGCCGGCGAAATGTCCGGAGCTCAATCCGCAGGAAAACGTCTGGCAGTTCCTGCGCGACAACTGGCTCTCAAACCGAATCTTCAAATCCTACGACGACGTCGTCGACCATTGCTGCGAGGCTTGGAACAACCTCGTCGATCAACCCTGGCGGATCATGTCCATCGGCCTTCGCAATTGGGCCCATGGGTCCTGATCAACGAGTCTTGGTATTAGTGCGCAATTCAATTTTGCGACGCCCCGCAAAAATTCACGAAACGAGCACAGCGAGGTTACGGACGCCATCGA
>DATDHT010000289.1:0-10726 GCA_036521435.1 Roseiarcus sp. | reverse complement strand
TCCGCGCAAGATCACCGATGCGATGACGGTGTTCTCCGGCGCCTCGCGCATCGAGCGCGTGCACCCGCTGCAATTCGGCTACGTGCGGCGCAAGATAAGGACGCAGCGCCGGCATGGGCTCCCCATTCTGAACCCGCTCGTCTTCTATCCCTGGCGGGCATGGGACTTCCTGTCGGTTGCCGGAAAGTGGGCCGCGCTCGCGTTGCGCTATCGCGCGATCCTGCGCCGCGTGCTCGCGGACAAGGACGGCGCGGCTTACATGGACGAGGCGCTGAAGCCCGCGACCGAGGTCGACCACGAGCATGACTTCGTCGCCGGCTACGCGGACAAGATTCCCGACACCTATGGCGCGCCGAAGCGGGAGACCGCAGCGGCGGCGGAGTGAAGGCTGGCGGAAGTCCTCATCCGCCTCCGACGAGAGCAAATAACGAAGCATCGCCGTTATTATCCCAAGCGGGGGTCGGGGTCATTCCGTTTGGATTTTCTTGGCTCGTCGCTGTTTCGCTACGAAAATCCCCGATTATGAGGGTTGGAAAAGCTTGGATTTCCTTGGATTCTCTCGTGCGAAACGAGACTTATCAATGGGTTACGCGCGATTTTCGGTGGAAAATTTTTCTCGGTGCTCTTGTCCTTTTCGGTGGTCTGAATCGCCAGATTGTGCTCCGGGCTTGAGGCCATGCAAAAGGGCATGATTTCGCATGCGGCAAGCTTAGTCTGTTTTCGGTTTTTCTGCAAGAAATTGCTGGCTCTTATAGCGGTCGTCATGGCCGGGCTTGACCCGGCCATCCACGTGTTCGCTGCGCCGAAACGGCGGCTGTTCCTATAAGCTGTCGCTGCTGGCGGAGCGAATGTCAGACCCATTATTGAGGCGGAGAGGCCTGGATGGCCGGGTCAAGTCCGGCCATGGCGCCTTCATTAGCCGGGGAGGGTGATGGCGTTGTGTCAGTCAACCAACCTCCGCATCACCGATTGTCCCTCGGCCCATAGCCTCCGCGTCAGCGCCTCGGCGCCCTCCTCGCGCGCGAGCGCTGCGGACTCGCCTGCCCAGAGCGGGGAAAAGTCGCTGCTGCCGAGTTTTTCGGCCGCAGCCCGCAGAGGCGCAGCGGCGCCCGCCGCCAAGGGGAATTGCGGCGCCTCCTCGCACATCGGGCCGACCTCGGCGACGAACCGGTTGATAATCCCGCGCGCGGGCCGGCCGGTGAACACGTTCGTGAGCCGCGTTGCGTCATCTCTGGCGCTCGCGAGCGCGGCGCGATGCAGCGGCGAAATCGTCGCTTCCGGCGTACGCAGATAAGCGGTGCCGATCTGAACTGCATCGGCCCCGAGCGCGAAGGCCGCCGCGATTCCGCGCCCGTCGGCGATTCCGCCAGCCGCCACGACCGGCAAGCGCACGGCGTCACGCACCTGAGGCAGGAGCGCAATCAGACCCGGTTGCGCGTCGATATCGTCGGACAGGAACATGCCCCGATGCCCGCCTGCCTCCCGGCCCTGGGCAATGATTGCATCAACTCCGTTCCGCTCGAGCCAGCGCGCTTCGCCGACAGTTGTGGCGGAAGACAGGATCAGCGCGCCGGTCGCCTTGACGCGCGAGAGCAACTCAGCAGGCGGCAAGCCGAAATGGAAGCTGACGACCGCCGGCCGCGTCTCTTCGATCACTGCGCATAAGCCCGCATCGAAGGGCGCGCGAACCGGCCCTGCGGGCACGGCGGATGGATCGATGCCGGCCTCGGCATAGTAGGGCGCGAGTCGATTGCGCCAGCGGGCCTCGATTTCCGGATCGGGCGCTGGATCAGCATGGCAGAAGAAGTTCACGTTGAAAGGCGCGCTCGTCGCATTCCTGACCATTGCGATCTGTTCGCGGAGGCGGTCGGGCATCAGCATCGCCGCCGGCAAAGAGCCAAGCCCGCCTGCCAGGCAGACGGCGATTGCAAGCTCGGGACCCTGCGCGCTCGCCATCGGCGCCTGGACGAGAGGTAACTTCGAGGGGAGGAAGGTCATCAGAAGTCGCTCCTATCGGCGACGCCGACAGGACGAGTCTAAGGCCGCAGGGCGGAAGAATCACGCGGTAATGAGGAGTCAACCCCGCGCGTGAGCGCCTTAATGCGTGATTAAGCCTGTTAACCCGACGTCATTACGCAGGGGAACATGTGCGATGCGCGGCCGTTGGTTCAGTAACAATCTTCGCCGCGGTGCGGCTCAGCGCCATGGGAAACGGCAATGGCTCACTCGATGAACGACAATAGTCCATTGAGCGGTGTCACAGTGCTCATTGTCGAAGACGATCTGCTGCTGGCGATGGATCTCGAGGGCACGCTCGTCGGGATGGGCGCGGCCGTCGTCGGCGTGTGTCATACTCTGGAGGAGGCGTTGGCGCGGGCTGACGCGGACGATTTCGCGGTGGCGGTTCTTGATTTCAGTCTTGGATCACAATCGGTCACGCCGCTTGCGCGTCGTCTTGCGCGTCGAAACGTGCCCTTCATTCTTCATACAGGGATGTCGCGCAGCGAACCGAGCCTGATGGAGTGGAGCGATTCCCTGATTGTCGAGAAGCCAGCCTCTCCCCATACATTGGTGGCGGCAATAAAAAATGTACTGCCCCGCGAGCCCGCGCGGAGGCAAGGCCAGCGCTAGCCTGCGCGCCGGACCTTGCGCTCGACCGGCGGCTGAGGCGCGTCATCGAGTTCCAGGAGCTCGACCAGCTTAGCGCGAGCGCGACTGAGGCGGCTCTTGATTGTGCCAATACCCACTTGGCATACAACCGCAGCTTCCTCGTAAGAGAGGCCACTCGCGCCGATCAACGTCAAGACCTCCCTCTGCTCAGCAGGGAGTTTCGTCAAAGCGTTACGAAAATCTTCGAGGTCGAGATGGCTTTCTTGATCACCTGGAACGGTGAGACGGCGCGCGTAAAGGCCATCGCTGTCTTGGACCTCGCGGGAGCGTTTGCGATAATTCGAGTAGTAGATATTGCGGAGGATGGTGAACAACCATGCCCTTAGGCTCGTTCCAGGCTGGAACTTCTCTGAATTGCTCCACGCTCGCAAGAGCGATTCCTGAACCAGGTCGTCAGCGAGCGAAACCGAGCCGGACAAGGAAATCGCGAAGGCCCGCAAGTTCCTCGTTTCCGCGAGGAGCTCGTCCTTGAATCTAGCCGAGGGCATCGCGCTTCCCTTTGGCCTTCGGAGCGCTGTTGTCATCCTCGAGGCGAGCCAACAATTGCAAGAACTTGTCGGGCAAGGGCGCCTGAACCAAATCTGCATAATGGGCTTCGAGCGCGCGCCCGATCGCTTGCACAGCTTCGGCGCCGGACTCGGCCGGCACGTCGGGCGCAGGGCCCGGTTTTTCAAATTTACTCACGCGCGCGGCATTCATACTCAGCATCCCCCGTACTCCAAATCGACGGCGCGCCGTTTTGTTCCCTGAACAGCGCTAATTTTCTTGGCGTCACATTTGCTGGCCAAGCTGAGGCCTGCGATCAAAGAGACAACAACACAAGCAATCGCCCCGCCAAGCATCGAGTTCCTCGCGCTGCCCTGGGTTTACACTCGCCGCAACGTCTGGCGCACGCTTATGTTCCAATAGACCCCTATTGATAATCGAAAGTCGGCCTTCGTGGAGGTTGTTTCGCGGGAAGACACGTTGAGGCGGGAACGAGACGACGCGGGCGGAGTTTAATAGGCATCGTAACTCGAACAAAGGAGAATTGAATGCCTAAGGAAGCTCATAACAAGGCGGCGGAACATCACGAAACCGCCGCCAAGAGCCATCGGACTGCCGCCGAGCATCACGGCAAAGGCGAACACGCGAAGGGTAAGGAAGAAGCGACGAAAGCTCAAGGTTATTCAAAGACGGCTCGCGAGCACTCCGACATGGCGCACGGCAAAAGCCAATCGCAGAAGTAGGTCGGAAAGAACAAGCTAACCGGCGAGGTCACGGGCCTCGCCGGCGTATATAATTTTCGGGCAGTGAATGACAGAGGAATATCAGGCGACGGGCTTCCCGGACCACGTCGACAAGGCGGTGCGTTCGGTCACCCAGCTGCATTCCGATCATCACGGCAGGACGACCAGCTCGCAACGCGCCGTGAACCGCGTCGCAGCCCTCATCGGCCGGCCGTGGTTCACGGCGTTGGTTGGCATCATCGTTGTGGCTTGGGTTGCTGCAAATTTACTGGCGGCCAAGCTCGGCATCGAGGTGGCGGATCCGCCTCCCTTCCCGTCGCTAGAGGCGGCGGCGACGGTATTTGCGCTGTTCGTCGTCATGCTGGTGCTCGTCGCCCAAAAACACGAAGATGAGCTGAACGCGCATCGCGACACCCTTACCCTTGAGCTCGCAATCTTGAGCGAGCACAAAATCGCCAAGGTTATCCAGCTTTTGGAGGAATTGCGCCGCGACAGTCCCCATGTCCAAGACCGTGACGATCCGCAGGCGCAGCAAATGGCTGAGCCTGCCGATACCGGGTCGGTTCTCGCAGCTGTGAGCGCGAACGAAGAGCCGTAAACCGGCGGTTGGCGTAAAACCCGGAGCGAGGGAACAAATGCCGGACTTTACTCGTTGCGTCGCTGCAAGGCGCTGGGAGAAGTTCTGATGGATATTCGCTACGGCTTCGATGTCGCAATCGATTTGGCCCAGCCGACGACATTTCTCTCCATGATGGACGTTCACTCTGATTTTCGGAGCGGCATTGTGGAGGAGACGGAGCTCGAACTCGAGCCGATTATACCCGCGCAACGGTTTATCGACGACAGCGGAAACGTGGTTAGACGGCTCTTTGCCCCGGCAGGCGCGGCGTCGCTGCGCCTTTCGGGCGTCTTTAGAGCCGACGGACGCGCTGATGAGGTCGACATTACTGCGGAGGCAGCGCCGGTGTCGAACTTGCCGCCCGCTACGCTGCCCTTCCTTCGGCCGAGTCGATATTGCGAAACCGATTTGCTTTCGGATTTCGCTTGGGCGAACTTCGGCGGCGTCAATGGCGGGTGGGCGCGGGTGCAGGCCATCTGCGACTTCGTTCATGGGCGCCTCAGATTCAGCTATCCCGAAGCGCGGCCCACGCGCACCGCAAACGATGCTTTAGCCGAGGGGGTCGGCGTATGCCGCGACTTCACCCATCTGGCGATCGCGCTGTGCCGCTGCCTCAACATTCCGGCCCGTTACTGCAACGGTTACCTCGGCGATATCGGCGTGCCGCCGGATCCCGCGCCAATGGATTTCAACGCCTGGTTCGAAGTCTTTCTCGGCGATCGATGGTTCACTTTCGACGCGCGACATAATCAGCCAAGGATTGGGCGCATCTTGATCGCGCGCGGCCGCGACGCCGCCGATATCCCGATGATCGCGACTTTTGGATCGCACGCGCTTACGCGCTTCGCCGTCGTCACGGAAGAAATTAGAGAACACGCGGCAATCGCGGCTTAATCGTAAGTTCAAAGAAGAAGGAAATCGGATAATGATGACGATTTTGCTGATCATTCTGATCATCGTTTTGCTGGGCGGCGGGGGCGGGTACTATTCTTATGGAAGGTATGGCACGCCCGGGCTCGGTGGGGTGCTCGGCCTGGTGATCGTCATCCTCATCGTTCTATGGCTCGCCGGCGCATTGACAGGCGCAGTCGGGCCGAGGCCCTGAGCGCAAACGTGGCGCAGCGGCTGACGCGCCGCGTTGAGTCCCTCTTAAGAGGGCGCGACACGACTAAAAAGGGTTGGTCTTAGCGGCGATCGCCAACGAAATTGGGGAACATTCCTGGGAGGTCCGAGGTTTTTAGGACACTCAGACCCCGAGGAGACAACTCATGCGTAAAGCCCTATTCGCGGCCGCGGCGATCGCCGCTCTCGCAAGCGCCGGCGCAACAGCGCAGACCACGACGAAAGACAATCCGCAGAACGGAACCACCGCCGACAAGATGCCCGCCGTTCCCAACGCGGCGAACCCAGCCATGGCTCCGGCAGACACGAAGACTGCCGCTCAACCGGTCCCTGCCGAAGGGCCGAATTTTATCCAGATACAGAGCGCCGACATGCTGACCTCGAACGTGGTCGGACTCGACATCTATAACAGCCAGAACAACGACATCGGCAAGATCCAGGACATCGCTTTCGACTCATCGAAGCAGGTAAAGGGATATATTCTGTCGGTGGGCGGCTTCCTTGGCATGGGTACACACTACGTCGCGGTCAATCCAGGCGCAGTCAATGTTTCGTATGACGAACAGAACAAATCCTGGAAGGCGACCATGAACGCCACCAAGGACCAGCTCAAGTCGGCGCCTGAATTCAAGTACGGGGGCCAGTGGACAGCCAGCAAGAGCTAAGCGTGAAGTCGGGCGGAACCCAGCCTAGTTACGGTTCCGCTCGATAACCTCAAACAATCAGAAGAAGAGCGATCATGGCTGATACAGCAGCGGATATCGATCATGTCTGGAAGCTGATCGAGGACATTGCTATTGCGATGGTCGTCACTCATGAAGGGCAGGGCCAAAACATGCGGGCCCGGCCCATGGCCGTTCGTCCGGCTCGAGACGAAGGGGCAATCTTTTTCTTGACAGACGCTGGCGCCCCAAAGGCCGAGGAAGTTCGGCGCAACCAGTCGGTTTGTCTCGCCCTATCGGACAACAAGAGGCAAAAATACGTGTCGATTTCCGGCCACGCCGAGATGATCGACGACAGGGAGCGGGTCAAGAAGTACTGGTCGGTTTACGACAAGGCGTTCTGGGATGATCAGGACGATCCGCGCATTAGAGTGCTCCGCGTCACCCCGGAGAGCGCCGAGTTCTGGGAAGGGTCGGGAAGGGTTGTCACCGCAGTCAAATTGGTCGCGGCGATCGCCTCAGGGCAGCGTATGGATCTCGGCGAGAACGAAAAAGTCGGATTTCCTCAGGGCGGCAAGCTTGCCGGTTGAAGATCGAAGTCCGCAATCAGTTCGCGATGCTGCGAGTCGAGCCCAGCGGTTACCTGATAGGCGCCCGGTCGGATTCGCCAGCGCCTCGCGCCCTCGTCAAACGTCGCAAGCAGGCGCGGATCGATCGAGACGGCGACCTCCCGCTGTTCCCCCGGCTTAAGATCGACGCTAGCCCAGCCGACGAGACGTAGCAGGATATTCGCGCCTTCCGGTCCAGTGAGATAGAATTGCGGAATAGCCTTACCGGCTCGTTGGCCGGAATTCCGCACAATAGCCTTCGCCGTAACCGTGCTGCCGCTGGCGTTCAAGGCGAGCTTGCTCAGCGCGAAACTCGTGTAGGAAAGGCCGAAGCCGAATGGAAACATTGGCTGCTCGGACCGCTCGAAGAACCACTTATAGCCGACCGCTGCGCCTTCGTCGTATGTTGCGGTGAACATCGCGCCGTAATGACCGCCTCGCCCGACAGGCCCAATCGGCGCGCCATTGGGTTCCCCCTGGACTTTCGGGTGAGGGAATTGATCTTCGCCGATCGGGAAGGTGACCGGCAGGCGTCCTGAAGGGTTCGCGGCGCCCGATAGAATTTCGGCGATTGCCTCGCCGCCCTTCTGCCCCGGATACCAGGCTTCGAGAACAGCGGCTGTCTTTTCGAGCCAGGGCATGAGCACTGGCCCGCCGGTTTCGAGCACCACTGCGGTGCGAGGATTGGCGCGAGTGACGGCCTCGACAAGGCGATCCTGTCCGCCCGGCAGATTGAGGCTTTTGGCGTCGGCGCTTTCGGTCATCCACTGATCAACGAAAAGCACGACCGCATCGGCATTGGCCGCCGCCACCGCGGCTCGCGCCGGAACCGACCCGTCATCGAAGTCCACCCGGGTGTGCGGAAACTGAAGACGGATCGCCTCGAGCGGCGACCCCGGATCGAAGATCATCGCTTGATTCTCACCCATCTGTTGTTTTGCCGCGATTCCTCCGCGGGGTATGACTTGCGAAGAGCCGCCGCCCGAGGGCGCGCCCCGGTCGGCGTGGCCTCCGATCACCACGATGCTGCGGGTATCGGACGGGAGCGGCAGGAGGCCCTGGTTCCGCAACAGAATTGTTCCTTCGCGCGCAATCGCGAGCGCGGCCCGATCGCTCGCAGCGAAGTCGACAGGTGTGGAAGCGACCCTCTGATCGGCGAGCCCATGGGCGAAGATCGACGTCAAGACGCGTCGCGCCATATCGTCGAGCCGAGCCTTGGGAACTTCGCCGTCGGCGATCGCTTGCGACAAAGGACCTTCGAAGAAATTCTCCGTATCGAGCTGCTCTCCGGATTCCTGGTCAAGGCCGGCCATGGCCGAGCGAGCGGTTGAGTGGACCGCGCCCCAGTCGGACATCACGAAATAGGGATAGCCCCAATCCGTCTTCAGCACCTGGTTGAGAAGCCAGTCGTTCTCGCAAGCATAGCTTCCGTTCACCTGGTTGTAGGCGCACATGACGCTGCCCGGGCGCCCGCGCTCGATGGCGATCTCAAAGGCGAGCAGGTCGGATTCGCGCGCCGCTGCCGGATCGATGCGCGCGTCGAGGACGACCCGGTCGGTTTCCTGCGCATTGAGCACAAAGTGCTTGACCGTCGAGATGATGTGGCGGCTTTGCGCGCCTTCGATCATCCCGCCAGCCATGATTCCGGTGAGCAGCGGGTCCTCGGAAAAATACTCAAAATTGCGACCGCCTCGCGGGTCACGAATGAGATTCGCGGCGCCGCCAAGAAGCACATTGAAGCCCTTAGCCCGCGCTTCGGCCCCGACCGTTTCGCCCTGGACCCGCGCCATATCCGGATCCCAAGTGGCTGCAAGAACGAGATCGGACGGCATCGCCGTGGCCGTGTCACCGGGACGCACGTTGCCCGGGTTCGCGACGCCGAGCTCCGCATCCGTCTCCTGCAGAGCCGGAATGCCGAGGCGCGCAATCCCCGGCACATAACCAGCCGAGCCGATCGATCCATCCGGCTTGGGCTTGCCGCCCCACGGCGCCGCGATTCCGCCATGGACCAGCGAGAGCTTCTCCTGCTCGGTCATCTGATCGAGCGCCATTTGCGCGCGCTGCGTCGGCGGCAGGGAGGCGTCGCTCCACGGCCAGTTTTGCGCCGCGGCTTTGGCTGAGACCAAGACCACGAGGCAGACGACCGCGAACACGCGTAGCTTCGTCCGCTCCCTGATCAAATCAGACCATTTGCACGAGCCAGCATCACAGTCGTCGATCGCACGATCCCGCCCGCGTCAACGCAACCGCTCCAATGAACCGGCGCGGCTCGACGCGAGTCTATTCAAGCGGGAGGGCGAAGGATGTCAGACCGGGTGGGACGAAACGATCATCGCTGACGGCGTCTCATCGTAGCCGCGATAATGGCGATAGAGCCGATACTCATGTTCCTGCTTTTTAGCGGCGGACTTCTGTAACGCAGCGGTCTCACTGCGCTCTACCGCTTTCGAGATGGCGCTTGTCTCGTCAGCCAAAGCGAGAAAAGATGAGGCGCAGAGTATGACGGCAGCCGAAAGAACGAGAGGCGCTCGTGACATAATATGCTCCTACGGTCAGTCAAAGGGACGCATGAGGATCGTGCTGCTCTCCCAACCGTTAGGGTTACCAAAAGGTTCCTGTTGTCCGATTGCGTCGCGGCCGAGATTGCTGCTCGTCAAGTCATGAGTCTGATAGACGTTTCCCGTATCGTCGCTGGCATTTCCAGGCGCTCGCGAGTTGAGTGAAATAAAACACCAGTATGATCGCGATCATTGAAATGGTTGCTGCGCGACGACTCAGATATGCGTTGGCTTACTCTTGAGCGGTGAGACCGCGATGAACTAAAGTCCTTGCCGCGCCGCATGCTGACGGGGCGGTCCGACGTCTAACCGACGAGGGACATTTTGACGGGCGAGTGGTTTACCTACAGGCAGGCCGCCGAACTGTTGAGCGTGTCGACCGAGGCGGTTCGGCAACGCGCCAAGCGTGGCCGATGGCAAAAGACGCTCGGCAACGATAAGCGAACGCGGGTTCGGCCGCCCGAGGGTTGGAACGATCGCGTTCGAATTGATGGCCGCGCCCAGCACCCTCGGAATTCCGATGAACGAGCGCTGGCCAATCAGGTCATCCGAGTGCTCGAAGCCCATGTCGATACGCTCAAGACGCAGCTTACGGCCGCCGAGCAGCGGGCCGAAAAGCAGACGGCCGAATTTGCCGCGCGCGAGGCGCGGCACGCGTCGGATCTCGCCGTCGAACGGACTCTGGCTGACCGGATGTCGGCGAGGGTCGATCAGATGACAGCCGACCTGGCGGTCGAGCAGGCGCAGCGGGCGGACGCCGAAAAAAGACTCGCCGCGGAGCTCGCGCGCGGCTGGTTCAGGCGCCGGCCGGACGAAGCCGGCCAGTAACTCTGAGCCTTAGCCGACCGGCGCTGGCTCACGTCGCCCTCACATCGAAAAAGCCTTGAGATCGCAAGGCCTGGCGTTGCTTGTGTGCCGGTCAGATCACAATGTGATGCACGTCACAGCGCTCGACCCGACGGCATGGTTAAAGTCCGTTCCGCCTGGAAGTCATCTTAGGGAGGAGGCGCCGGCGGGGACGCTGAAAGGGACATTATGGAGGCCATGATGGATGGCATCGGCAAACACGCGGCGTTCTACCGCGGCTATCTGCCCCATGATCGGAGCCTGATTCCCGTAGCGGTCGCATTGGGCGCTGTCATTGCGCTGTGGCTGAGCCTCTACTTGGTCAGCGCCGAACGAAGCCCGCAAATTGTCCAGAAGGAAGCGCGGGCCGCAGCGGTGCTCGTCTGCCGACCTGTAAGCCACTGACCGGGAG
>DATDHT010000288.1:0-14532 GCA_036521435.1 Roseiarcus sp. | reverse complement strand
CACCGCGACCGCATCGCCTTCATGCGCGTCTGCTCCGGCAAGCTTCAGCGCGGCATGCGGGCGAAGCTCGTGCGCACCGGCAAGCCTGTCACGCTGTCGGCGCCGCAATTCTTCTTCGCCCAGGATCGCTCGCTTGCTGAGGAGGCGTTCGCCGGCGACGTCGTCGGCATCCCCAATCATGGGCTTTTGCGTATCGGCGACACGCTTTCCGAGGGCGAGGAGATCGTGTTTCGCGGCGTGCCGAGCTTCGCGCCTGAGATCCTGCGCCGGGTCAAGCTCGCCGACGCAATGAAGGCCAAGAAGCTGCGCGAGGCGCTGCAGCAGATGGCCGAAGAAGGCGTGGTGCAGGTGTTCCTGCCGCATGACGGCGCAGCCGCAATCGTTGGCGTCGTCGGGGCGTTGCAGCTCGACGTGCTCACCGAGCGGCTTGACGCCGAATACGGCTTGCCGGTGACTTTCGAGCCAAGCCGGTTCGAGATCTGCCGCTGGGTCTCGTCTCCCGACAGGACGGAGATCGGCAAGTTCCGGGACGCCTACCCGTCCTCGATCGCCTCCGATCTCGACGGCGCGCCGGTGTTCATGGCGTCGAGCGCCTTCAACCTCCGCTACGAGCAGGAGCGCTGGCCGAAAATCGCCTTCACGGACGTCAAGGATTATCAAAAGGCGGCGGCCTGAACCGTTCCTAACGCCACTTCCGCCGCCTTCCTTCGGGGCTTATGCACAGCATAGCGCCGCTTGCGAAAGCGAAAGTAATCACGACTTTTTGTATTAAGGCCATCTGCCTGCGTTCCGCAGAGATTAGCAAATCGTTCACCAATTTGTTATCGAACTATGGGCTTCATCCCTTGCGGAATTCGCCGTCATACCTGTAGTTCCGTGGGATGATTTGATCACGCTGAAAGGCGGCTCCCTCACCGGGGAGAGACTTGTTCCAGGGGGCGTGCGCCTTGTTCATCAGCGTCGGTCATCCCAGTGTCGACGCCGAAGGTTTCAACAAGATCCTGGTCGTTGTGCTCGGCATGCATCGCAGCGGGACCTCGAGCGCGGCAGGAGCGCTCGTTCATCTGGGCGCCGCCGCCCCTCAACACTTGATGGCGCCGAACGCGGACAACGAAAGAGGGTTCTGGGAATCTCCCGTCATTCTGGACTTGAATAACGCCGTTCTGGCCGCCGGTGGAAGCGATTGGAGAGACTGGCGTAAATTCAACTTCGCCAAGATCTGTAAAGTGGAAGCGGATGCTTTGCGCGCACGGGCGAAGGAAGCCCTGGCGGAAGAATTTGGCGATGTCGGATTTGCGGTCATGAAAGACCCGCGCATGTGCCGGCTCATGCCGTTCTGGGGCCAGGTGTTTGCGGAAGCAAGATGGTCGGTGCGCGTGCTTCTGCCGATCCGCTCGCCGCTTGAAGTCAGCCAATCCCTCACTTGCCGCGACGGCCTCAGCCCCTCCTACGGGTGCTTGCTCTGGCTCCGCCATGTCCTGGACGCCGAGGTCGAAACCCGCGGGATGGCGCGCGCCGTTCTGGACTGGCCGGAATTTCTGGGCGATCGCCATAAAGCGCTCGCACGGGTCAGCGAACAGTGGGACCTGATCTGGCCGCATTGGCATGAAGACGCTTTGTCGGAGGTGGACGGATTTATATCGGCCGATCTGCGGCGTCAGCGTACGAGTGAAGCGGAGCTTGCGGCGCATCCTGCCGTCCACGATCTGGTCCGGCGGACCTACGCCGCCATGATCGAGCTCGTCCTGGACTCGAAAGACGGTAGCGTTCTGAAAAAGCTCGACGACCTGCGCGCGGGTTTTGAGACGGCCTCGGCGATCTTCGACGTGCCCATGCGAGAGAGCGCTGAAGAGGTTCACCGAGTCCGGTCAGAAGCCGCTGTGGAGATTGCGCGCGTTCAAGACATTATGGATCGAGGCAAGCGGAAGAGTCGCAATTCGACGAGGGCGGGGTCGCGTTTCTTTTGGAAACCGCACTCAAAGGACCTTGAGGCCATTCGCAACTCGCTGTTCTTCAATTCAGCGCACTACCTCAAGACGAATCCCGACGTTCGTGCAACGGGATTGGACGCCGCGTTGCACTACCTGGTTCATGGAGGTCGGGAAGGCCGGGATCCCGGGCCATTTTTCTCGACCAAAGCCTATCTCGCCCGATACCCCGATGTCGCCGAAGCCGACCTCAACGCCCTCTTGCACTACGAAACGCAGGGGCGCCGAGAAAACAGAATCGCGGTGGCCTAGCGCCCGCCGATCTGGTCGATCTCACGGAAGCGGTCGCCATCAACGTCGTTGACGAAGATGACAGCCGCGATGTTGTCTCCCTTTACGTCGAAGGCCTCGGGCGCGGCATAGGCGACGCCTTGAAACTTGATGTCCTTTAGCGCTGCCAGAACATCCGCGCGGTCCGGCATACCGCCCTTCTTCACCGCCGCCGTCTCGATCGCGCTCATCACGACGCGCGCGCTGTCATAAGAGCTCGCGGCGTAATTGTTGATCGGACCGAAGCGGGCCTTGTAGTGCTCTGCGAATTCAGCTGAGCCGGGGACCTTGCCGAGAGCCGGCGCGGCCGAAAGGACGCGGACGCCCTCCCCCGCCGTCCCTGTGCCCTCCGCCGGCTTGATGAAGCTGCCGACGCTCCAGCAGCCGTCACCGCAAGCGAAAACCTGGCTCAAACCGGCCTTGCGCATGTCCTTGAGGATATAGGCGCCTTCCTTGATGCCGCCGAAGAACAGCACATCGAAACCCTTCGGCAATCCGGCGACCTCGGCCGAGAAATCCGTCTGGCCCGGCTTTGTGGTCCACCGCGTCAGGACCGCGCCGCCGGTAGCGGCAAAGCCGCTTGCGAACTGATCGGCGAGGCCCTTGCCATAAGGTGTGCCATCATCGACTACGACGGCCGATTTCTTGCCCATCTTGGCCGCGAGCCATTTCGCGAGACCCGGACCTTTGCGGTCGTCGCGGTTGGTGAGACGAAACACGTTGGCCAATCCCTGCTCGGTAATGGCGGGATTCGAAGCCATAGGCGTCACGATTGGCAGTCCGCAGTCTGCGTAGGCTTTTTCACTCGCGAGCATGACGCCGCTGTTCACGTGGCCAACCACCGCGAGCACGTGCGGATCGTCGCAAAGCGCCTTGGCTGCGGCCCTTCCTTTCTCTGCGTCCGCTTGATCGTCGATCACTTCCGCGACGACCTTTGCTCCGAGAAGGCCGCCCGCGGCATTCCGCTCATCGATTGCGAGATCGACCGCCTGACGCATCTCGACGCCGAAAGTCGCTGAGGGGGTCGTCAGGGGGCCGGCGACGCCGATGTGAATCTCCTGGCCGGTGAGGTCCGCCGCGGAGACGGCGGCTGGCGCGCAGACCAGCGCTGCGACAAAGATTGCGGAGAATCTGATCATACTAACCTCCCATATTATATTTGACGGTTAGCATATCACGCGCCACCGCGCCGGCAAGGCGCCTCGGGGCCGCCCCCCCGCCGGATCGCATTTGCGGACCTCAGGGGCTATCAGATGACAAGAGCGGGGCAGGCGGGCCGCCTAAACGATCCGAGAGAAGGAAGTTCCATGCCGACAGCGCTGCGCGACATCGAGGTTCCTGCCTTCGGGCTTCCGTTCGAAGTCCCTCGCATTCCCGCAACAACTTATGAGAAGCGCTGCCGCGAGGCTTATGCGCGCGCCGGCTGCGATTGGCTGGTCGTCTACGCCGACCGCGAACACCTCGCCAACATCGCCTTCCTCTCAGGCTACGATCCTCGATTCGAGGAGGCGGTGCTTCTGCTCGGTCCGCAGAGCCGGCGAATTCTCGTGGTCGGCAACGAGGGCGAATCCTACGCGCCCTTGGCGAAACTTCCCGGCCTCGACATTGCGCTCGCGCAAAGCATGAGCCTGATGGGTCAGGATCGCGCGCGCAAGCCCGATCTTGCGGCCGTCTTGAGAGAAGCCGGCATGAGCCGCGGCCAGACGATCGGGCTCGTGGGCTGGAAATATTTCGAGCCGGCGGAATGGGATGACGGCTCGCCGGGCCTGTTCGTTCCCCACTATCTGGTAGCGATGCTGAGCAGGATTGCGGGCGGCTCCGAGGCGTTGAAGGACGCGACGCCCGTGATCATGCATCCGACGACCGGACTGCGCTCGACGATCGACGTCGATCAGATCGCTCTGCACGAATGGGGCGCGGCGCGCGCTTCCGCCGCCGTCTGGCGCATCCTCATCGGAACGCGGCTCGGCCTGAGTGAAATGGAGGCGGCGAGCGCGATGGGCTATGCCGGCGAGGTCCTTTCCGCCCATATTATGTATGCGACCGGCGACTCGAGGCAGCCCGTGATCGGCCTGCGCTCGCCGGGCGGCCGGATCGCAAATCGAGGCGACGGCGTCACGGTTGGAATCGGCTATTGGGGCGGCCTTTCCGCTCGCGCCGGATTGATCGTGGACCATGACGAGGCGTTCCTCAAGACCGCAGCCGCGTATTTCGACGGCCTGGTCGCCTGGTACGAGACCGCGGACATCGGCGTTGCTGGGGAAGCCGTGTTTTCGGCCGTTACAGAGACGCTCGTGCGCGGCGGCCTGCGGTCGGCTCTCAATCCGGGCCATCTCACCGGCCACGACGAATGGATTCATACGCCGATCCGGCCGGGCTCCGACCAACGCATCGCGTCGGGCATGCCGTTTCAAGTCGACGTCATTCCGGCCCCGATGCGAGCGGGCTGGGCGTTGAATTGCGAGGACGGAATCGTCTTCGCCGACGCTGCGCTGCACGCAGAGCTCAAAGCCCGCCATCCGGGCGTGTTCGAACGGATCGAAGCGCGCCGAAACTTCGTGCGCGACGAGCTCGGGATCGCAATCCGCGATTCGATCCTGCCGCTTTCATCGACGCCCTTGTGTCTTCCGCCGTTCTGGCTGGCGTCGGGGCGATTGCTGGCCCGGGTGTGACGGTGGTGGACAACAAGGGCGCGCGACAGCCGGCGGCTTGACCCGCCGTTTGATCCGGTTCAGGGAGATTCGCGCGAACAGTGTGGACTAAAACTGGGGGCGAGTCGTCGCCGATTCTGCTCAAGCACCCTCAAAGCGCGCGCCCCGCGCCTGGGTCGGGGAGGACCGAATGAAATCCATCGTATTGTTTTCTGCAATGACGCTGCTTGGCGTCGGCGCGGCGCAAGCTCAGGTCGAGCTGAACACTTATGCCGACGCGAAGGGCAACCTGGACGTCCAGAAGCTGACCTGCGCCCAGCTCGCCAACACTTTCCAGGAAGACGCAGACTTCATGACCGTCTGGTACAGCGGCTGGTACAACGGCTTGGCCGGCTATAGCAAACTGAAGGTCGACCGCGCCAAGGAGCTCGAGCATCAGGTGATCGTCTATTGCAAGGCCAATCCGAAAACCAAGGTCATCACCGCGATGGACATCAACATCAAGAAGATGCGCAAGGAACAGGGCATCAAGGTCAACGACGAGAAGTAACCTCGCCGCGCGTTTGCTGCTCGGTGGACAGTCCGCGCGCCTGATCAAACACCTGAAATTGGAAAGAGAGAAACCAATGATTGCCTCAAGCACAAGGCATGCGAACGCGATGTTGCGAGCGTTGGGCCGTGTCGATTTGCGTGTCGCGCTGGCCGCCGCCGCGGCGCTGGTCGCATCCGCTTCAGCGTCGCAAGCGCAAGTCGAATTGAAAACCTACATGGATGACAAAGGCTATCTGAATGTGCGGGCGCTGACCTGCGCGCAGCTCGCCGGTACTTTTCAGGAAGACGCCGACTTTCTCGGCGCCTGGTACAGCGGCTGGTGGAACGGCCACATGAAGCGACACGTGGTGAATATCCCTCGCGCCAAACAGGGCATCCACGAAATCATCGTCTTTTGCAAAGATCACCCGGACGAGAAGGTCGTCGACGCGGTCGACGAGTACGTGAAGAAGGTGCAGGCGGGCGGGAAGTAAGCTCGGCGCACATCAAAGGAGGGCGCGATCAACAGACCGCGCTCTTGCTGGATGCCCACGAAGGCGGGCGCCCAGGGAGGCATGACCCGGCCAGGCTCTGGCGACCGTATTGCGGGTGAACGACAACAGAGCTGTCACGATTCATCTAAAAGCGCGTTGCGACAGCCTCCCTCCCGGGTTGCGCATCGCGGCTGTCCCACATAGCTAGGGGCAAGCCGCGAGAGCGTTCATGACCAGTTCCCAGACCGACACGAACCCGCTTCTCGAAGCGTGGACCGCGCCATTCGAGGCGCCGTCCTTCGACTGTTTCCAGCCTCGTCATTTCCGACCCGCGTTCGACGCGGCGCTCGCCCAAGCGCGCGCGGAGATCGACGCCGTCGCCGCCAATCCCGAGCCACCGACTTTCGCTAACACGATTGAGGCGCTGGAGCGCAGCGGCCGCAGCCTCGACAGGGTGGCGAGCGTTTTTTTCAATCTGGTTGGCGCCCACACCAATGACGAGTTGCAGGCGATCGAACGCGAAATCGCGCCGGTTCTCGCGCGCCATCGCAGCGAAACCTATTTGAACGAACCACTGTTCAAGCGCATCGACGCGCTGAAAGCCGACGAGAACAAGCTCTCGCTTTCGGCCGAGCAGGCGCGTGTGCTTGACCGCTATCACCTCGATTTCACCCGCGCCGGCGCTGGCGCGCTGCCCGTGGCCAAAACGCGACTGGCCGCAATCACTGAGCGGCTGGCGACGCTGGCGACGGAATTCGGTCAGCACGTGCTGGCGGATGAAAAAGACTGGCTCATGCTGCTCGATAAGCCCGATCTCGACGGACTGCCGGATTTCTTCGTCGCAAGCGCTGCGCGCAGCGCCGCCGACCGGGGGCATCCGGGCAAGTATGCGGTCACCTTGTCCCGCTCCAGCGTCGAGCCGTTCCTGCAATTCTCAGCGCGCCGCGATCTTCGCGAGACCGCGTTTCGCGCCTGGACGGCTCGAGGAGAAAATGGCGGCGCGACCGACAATCGGGCCATCGCCGCCGAACTGGTGCGCTTACGAGCCGAGCGCGGCCAGCTTTTGGGCTACGAAACTTACGCGCATTACCGCCTCGCTGACACAATGGCGAAAACGCCCAAGGCAGCGCTCGATTTGTTGGAGTCAGTCTGGACCCCGGGCGTGGCCAGCGCGCGGAGGGAGGAAGAGGCGCTGCAGGCTATTGCGGCAAGCGAAGGCGGCAATTTCAAACTCGCGCCCTGGGACTGGCGCTATCTCGCGGAAAAGCGGCGCAAGGCCGAGTTCGACTTCGACGAGGGCGAGCTTAAGCCCTACCTGCAGCTCGACCGCATAATTGAGGCGGCTTTCTACGCTGCGAGCCGCCTGTTCGGGCTTGAGTTTACCGAGCGCTTCGACCTCAAGCTCTACCATCCCGACGTTCGCGCATGGGAAGTGAAAGGGCGCGACGGCGCGCCAAAAGCGCTGTTCCTCGGCGATTACTTCGCGAGGCCCTCGAAGCGAAGCGGGGCGTGGATGAGCGGATTTCGGGGCCAGCAGAAACTTGACGGGCCGCAATTGCCGATCGTGGTCAACGTGATGAACTTCGCCAAAGGCGGCGACGGCGAGGCCAGTCTGTTGAGCGTCGACGAGGCGCGTACGCTGTTCCATGAATTTGGCCATGGCTTACACGGCATGCTGTCGGACGTCGTCTATCCGCGCATCTCCGGCACCCATGTCGCCGGCGATTTCGTCGAGTTCCCCTCCCAGGTCTTCGAGCATTGGATCTTGCAGCCAGAGATGCTGCGCCGCTTCGCGCTCCACTATAAAACCGGCGAGCCGATGCCCGACGCGCTGGTTGAGAAGCTCCTCAAAGCGCGCCGGTTCAATCAGGGCTGGGCGACCGTCGAATACACCGCCTCGGCGCTGGTCGATTTGAAGCTCCATCTCGATCCGTCGCCCGCGGAGGTCGATGTCGTGGAGTTCGAGCGCAACGAACTCAAGCGGATCGGCATGCCGGAGGCGATCGCGATGCGCCACCGCCCGCCGCATTTTCAGCATATCTTTTCCGGCGGCTATTCGGCCGCCTATTACAGCTATCTATGGTCGGAAGTGCTTGACGCCGATGGCTTCGAAGCGTTCGAGGAGAGTGGCGACATCTTTGATCCGGATGTCGCCAAACGGCTTAACGACTTTGTCTATGCGGCCGGCGGCAGCCGTAACTATGACGAAGCCTATCGTGCCTTTCGCGGCCGCGCGCCGTCGCCCGGAGCGCTGTTCCGCAAGCGGGGGCTCGAACTCAAGGCCAGCTAAGGCTCAAGAGAGGCGGACGTCATTTCGACGCCCGCGCGCCAGAGCGTCCCGCAATTTGGCGGCATCGGCTCGTTGCGCTGAAGCGCAGTGGGGAGGCGCGTTGCGCATAGCGGCAATTTTAGTTCCGTGCCCCAGCGTTTTCAGTGGGTTAGGACCCCGTTTAGTTCCGTCCGGCAAAATTGGAGCGGTTTGCTAGATGTTTGCATAATTACCATAGTACTTATGGTAATTATGCAAACAGCGCCTCTGCCCAAAAACAAACTGCTCCAGTCACGCTCGCACAGACGATCGCGGTTCGACCCAAATGCAAATTGAGCTAACGCGTAAGGGGATATGAGCCGAAGCAATCCAGCGGACGACGCGCCCGTGTTCCGCTGGATTGCCTCGTCGCCGTAGGCCGTCAGGAAGGACGGGCGTCTCTCGACGCCCTGTGGCTCCTCGCCATGACGATTCCGTCCTGATGCAGCAGGCTCTCGCGCGAACGTCTCAATTGCAACCCGGTTTTGCTGCGTTGCAGGCGTCCGTCAGTTCCGCCGGCGGATCTTTCTTGAATACGGTCTTGAACGATTCAAGCACGTTCGACTGCACGACCGGCAACGACTGCACGCCGACCCAGGCTGGCGTCTCCTTGCCGATCAGCGCGTTCATCATCGCCATCGCTTCCGCCGCGCCCTGATCGTAAGGACGCTGCGAGCCGGTCGCCTTGAGCGGGCCGCCCTTGGCGATCTCGATCGCCGATTGCAGGCCGAGGTCAACGGTCGTGACGGGGATATCGATATTCTGCGCGCGCATCGCGGAAAGGGTGTCGAGCGCCGGCTGGTCCCACACCGCGAACACGCCCTTGATGTCAGGATTGGCGGTGAGGAAATCACCCGCGATCTGCGACACTTTCGACGGGTCGGTGAAGTCGACCTGCTTCATTTTGATGTCGGGACGGTTCTTCTGCATCCACTCGCGAACGCCCTTCGTGCGCTCGTTGGTGCTGAAATAGTCGACGCCAAAATTGACCAGTCCGATCGTGCCGCCCTTGTCTACGCAGGACGCCAGGATCTGAGCCGCGATCTGCCCGTTGCCCTGGCTGTCGGCCGAGATCATCGAAGCATATTCCTTCGGATGCTCGAGCCCCGTTGGAATGCTGTCCATAAACACAAGCTTGATACCGGCTTGCGACACCTTCTTGTAGGTCGGGGCCGTCGCCGTGAAGTCGACCGGGATCGAGATGATGCCGTCCGGATGCTGCTGGATCGTGTTTTCAATGTCCGCGATCTGCTTGTCGACCTGATATTCCGCGGAGGCGACGCCGGTCACCGAGACGCCATATTTCTTCAGCGTGTCGGTGATGCCCTGCACCTGCAATTGCGACCAGTCGAGATTGACGGTCTGCATCGAGATGCCGACCTTGAAATGGCCTGCTTTCACCTTTTCGGCGTCGGCGTCGCTGAGCTTCAGCATATCGACGGACGCTGCCTTCTCGCCATGCGGGCCCTGGCCCACGATCGACGTCGGCCCAAGCGTTGCGAGATCCACACCCTTGACGCAGCTTGCCGGCACGTCGGCCAGCGCGGCGGATGACAGAAGCGCAAGCGCGCCCGCAGCGACACTCGCCGCGAGTGCGAATCTAACAGGCGGGGAAACGTTCATGGTCGTACTCCTTGATCTTTCCTCAAGTCGTCGTTTTTATTTGGGGCCGACAACATGCCCCTGCCTGGCCCGTTTATAACAGGCTAGCGTTTCGTGAAAGCGACGGCGGCGACGATGATCGCGCCCTTGATGATGAGCTGCATCGGCGAGCTCACGCCCAAGAGCACAAGTCCGTTGTTGAGCGTTCCGATGATGAGGCTGCCGAGCAGCGTCCCAAGAATAAAACCGCGGCCGCCGAACAGGCTGCATCCGCCGAGGATGACGGAGGCGATGACGTCGAGCTCCATGCCTTGCACGACGTCTGGCCGAGCGGCGTGCGAGCGCGCGGAGAGGACCAGCGCCGCGAGCCCCGCCAGCGCGCCCGTGAGCACGAAGGCCCAGGTCGTCACGCGCTTGATCTGGATGCCCGAATAGAGCGCGGCGATCGGATTGCCGCCGGCCGCATAAATCCGGCGCCCGAAGATGTTGTAATGCAGCAGCAAAACGCCGCCGATTGTCGCCGCCAATGTCCAGGCGATCGGCGCCGGCAGGCCCAACAGATTGCCCTCCCCGAAGATTCGGAAATAGCGTTCGTTGGTGATGATGACGGGCTTGGTGTCCGTCACCATCATGGCAAGGCCACGCGCGGCGCTGAGTGTGCCCAGCGTGACGAGGAACGAGGGAATGGCGAGCCGCGTGGTGAGCGTCCCGTTGATCAGGCCGACGAGCGCGCCGGCGCCGAGACCCGCCAGCGCGCCGACGAACCAGAAATTGGCGAGATGCGCCATGGCGAGCGCAGCGGCCATGCCCGACAGCGCAAGGGTTGAGGCGACAGACAAATCGATCTGGCCCGCGATGATCACAAAGGTCATGCCGATCGCGACGATCGACACCAGCGTCGTCTGCCGGCCGATGTTCAGAAAATTGTCGATCGACAAGAACCACGGCGAAGCGAAGCTGAAGACGACAAGCAAAACCACGAAGGCGAGATAGAGCATCCACGGCCATTCGCTGCGCAACAGCGTCTGCGCCAGCGTCGAGGCGCGGCTCCGTCCTGGCGCAGACGTTTCGACAGTGCGCGCGACGCGATCGGTCACGCCGCCTGCCCCTGTTCGATCTGACTGATCTGGATGAACTGATGGAGATGTTCGGCGTCGCCGAACTCGTCGCGGCCGAGCGTAGCGACGACGCGGCCATCAACGACCACCGAGATCCGATCGCATAGCAGGATCAGTTCGTGGAGGTCAGACGAGACGACCAGCACGCCAGCGCCACTCCGCGCCGCATTCCTGATGAGACCATAAATCTCCTCCCGCGCGCCGACGTCGACGCCGACAGTCGGCTCGTCGAGCAACAAGATCCTTGTGCGCTCATTGTTCCATTTGGCGAAGACGACTTTTTGTTGATTGCCTCCGGAGAGATTGCGGACGCGGGTTGAAGGACCGGGCGCCTTGATCGACAGGCGATTGATCGCCGCCTCGGTCTCCTCAGTTTCGGCGCCGCGCCGAACCCAACTTGCCCAGGAGAAGTACGGCAACCGGGGCAGGCTGAAATTGCGCTCGATTGAATGGTCGAGCACCAGTCCTTGCCCCTGCCGATCTTCCGGCACGAGCGCGACGCCTTTTTCGATTGCCCCGGCCGGGCCTCGCATGTGCTGGGCAGCGCCGTCGAGGCGGAGTTCGCCTCCTTCAATCGGGCGGAGCCCGAAAACGGTCTCTAGAATCTCGGTGCGCCCGCTGCCGATCAGGCCAGCCAGGCCGTGGATCTCCCCGTTCATCAGTGAGAGGTCGACGCCACGAAGGCGGTCGTTGACGACGCCCGTCAAACCGAGAAGCTCGCGCTCATCGGAAGGCGCAAGCGGCTGACCCTTGTGCAACGCTTCGTCTTCCAAAATCGCTTTCGCTTCGGCCGTCGCGTGCTTCGGCCCGACGATGGCGGCGACCAGCGTCTTCATGTCGGTCTCGGCAGTGTTGAACGTGCCGACGTTGACGCCATCACGCAGAATGGTGACGCGATCAGAGATTCGGAACACCTCGTTGAGGCGATGAGTCACATAGATCACGCCGACATTCTGCCTGACGACCGTCGCGACGGCATCGAACAGGATCTGCTCTTCGTCGCTGGTCAGCGCGGAGGTCGGCTCGTCAAGGACGAGCACGCGGACGCGCCCCATGAGCGCCTTGCAGATCTCGGTCATCTGTCGGTAGGCGAATGGCAATGAGCCGACATTTGCCCGCGGATCGAGCGGAATGTTGTGCTGCTTCAAGAAATCCTCAGCTTCCGCCATCAGTTGGCGCTTCTTCAAGAAACCGAAGCGGCTCGTGGGCTCGCGGTTTAGCATCAGATTGGCGCCGACGGACAGAGATCCGATGAGGCTCAAGTCCTGGTAGACGACCGCGATTCCGGCCTCACGCGACTCGGCAGGGCTGTTGAACGCGACGGGGGCGCCGTCGATCTCGATCGCGCCGCTATCGAAGCTGTGCACGCCGCTCAGGATCTTGATCAGCGTTGACTTGCCGGCGCCATTCTCCCCCAAAAGCGCATGGACCTCGCCTGGCCGGACCTCCAAGCTCACTCCGCGCAACGCCCTGACGCCGCCGAAGCTCTTGGTCATTCCTTGAACGCGCACAAGCGGCGCGCCCGAAGATGCGGTTCGATCGACGGGAGGAGGACTCATGAGAAGCCGGGATCTCGTTGAATTGTTGGTCCCCATGAAGTTGTGGCGAACATTTCACGCCGCCGCAAAGTTCGTCAAGCTTTGTCGGGCCCGCCTACCCTCCCCCACCCAGAGTGTCGCAAAACCTCCTGAATTCCTCGGCGGACGCGTAAGCCTTCTGCGTGCCGCGACGGGTCACCGAGTCCGCGGCGTAACGCGCCGCTTGCTTCAAGGCAGCCTCTAGGGGAACACCGTCAGCAAAGAAACGCGCAAAACTCCCCACGAAGGCGTCGCCCGCGCCTGTGGTATCGACGGCATTCACCGGAACCGGCTCAATTCTTCGCGCGTCGGTCGGCGTTGTGAGAAGCGCGCCGCGCGATCCCAGCGTCACGATCACTGTCCCGAAACCCTTGTCGAGCAGGCTGCGCGCGGCGGTCACGATGCTCGTTTCCGTATCGACCGGCATGCCGGTCAGGATCGCGAGTTCGCTTTCGTTGGGGATGAAGAACGTCACATCGCGAATCCGATTGACGTCGAGCGCCGCCGTCGCCGGCGCCGGGTTGAGGACCGTCTTCACGCCGTGACGCTTGCCGAAGGCGATGGTCGCGTAGACGGTTTCGAGCGGAACCTCGAGCTGCAAAAGGATGAGATCGCAGGTCTTCAGAACATCGGCGGCGCGGTCGATGTCGGCTGGCGAAAGATCGGCGTTCGCCCCTTTCACGATCAGGATCGAGTTTTCGCCGTTCGGTTCGACCATGATCGGCGCGACCCCGCTCGCCTTCCCCTTGACGCGCCGGACATGGCTCGTATCGACCCCAACGGCCTCAAGATTGCGGATGGTGGAATCCGCAAACATGTCGTCGCCAACCGCGGTGACCATCACGACCGCGGCGCCCAGCTTGGCGGCAGCCACTGCCTGATTGGCGCCCTTGCCGCCATGTCCCATCTCGAAGCTTGGCGCCTCGACGGTCTCACCCTTGACCGGCATCCGATCCACATAGGTGACGAGATCCACCATATTGCTTCCGACTACCGCGATGCGCGGCCTATGGCCCTCGGTCATTTCCCTCGTCTTTCAATGTTTGCGCCGGCGGCGAGCTCGCCGCGCTCGCCGTTGGCGGAAGGCGCGTTTACGTTTTCCAGGTGTACGCCTCCGGCTCGCAAGCCGCCCTCCCGAATTGCCCTATCGCGTGTCTCTGCGCTCGACGCCAATTCAGCAATGAACTACGCTGAGGCCTGACATCGCGTCGGAAATCACGTTTGGAGAGAAGAATGGCGTCGGTCGACGTTGTCAACGCACGCAAGGCCTACGGTGGCGTGGAAGTCATTCACGGCGTCTCGCTTTCGATCGCCGATGGGGAATTCGTCACGCTGGTAGGGCCGTCCGGCTGCGGGAAATCCACGCTTCTGCGAATGATAGCCGGCCTTGAGTCGATCACCGAGGGAAAGGTCAAGATCGGACCCCGGGTGGTCAACAACCTGCCGCCGCGGGATCGCGACATCGCGATGGTTTTTCAGAACTACGCGCTCTACCCGCACATGACGGTCTACGACAACATGGCCTTCGGCCTGAAAATGCGGAAATTCGACAAGCCGGAGATCGCCAGGCGCGTCAGGGAGGCGGCCGACATCCTCGGCATCCAGGAACTGCTGAAGCGCAAGCCGCGCCAGCTATCCGGCGGTCAGCGCCAGCGCGTGGCACTCGGCAGAGCGATCGTGCGCCATCCGCAGGTGTTCCTGTTCGACGAGCCGCTGTCGAACCTCGACGCCAAACTGCGGGTGCAGATGCGGGTCGAATTGAAAAAACTGCATGAGCGGCTCGGCACCACCGCGATCTACGTCACCCACGACCAGGTTGAGGCAATGACACTCGGAGATCGGGTCGTCGTCATGCGCGATGGCCGGGTGCAACAGGTTGGCGACCCGATGGAGCTCTACAACGAACCGTGCAACCGGTTCGTCGCCGGATTCATTGGCTCGCCGGCGATGAATTTCGCGCCGGTCCGCATTGCGGCCGAGAACGGTTCGCTAT
>DATDHT010000287.1:0-6293 GCA_036521435.1 Roseiarcus sp. | reverse complement strand
TTCCTGAGCCACCGGGTGATCGCCTGCATCCGGCTTGGCAGGCGGCGGAGGAGCCGCCTCAGCCGTCGCTCAGGGTCGGCGCAGGCAGGGTCCGGAGAGGTCATGGCGTGCGGGTGCAAGCGCCTGAGATAGGCAGCCCCGCCCGGACCCGCAATCCGTACTTCTCCCTATGCCGGGACCGGCCGAGCGCCTTCAGGCGCGCTCGACCGCCTTGGCCGCCGCGTCGAGCGCGTCGACGATCGCCTGGATCTGCTCAGGGCTGGCGTCGCGGCCGCGCAGGCGCAGCTGAAGCGCCGAGCGCAGGTTGAGCATCGCCCGCTTGACCGAAACGAAACTCGCGAAGCGCGAGTCGCGATCGCCGAAGCGGGCGAAGATGGCGTCGATCTGGGCCTTGTTGTCGGCGAGGACTTTTTCGCCCTCCGGGGTCAGGCCATAGAGCTTGCGGCCCTGCGGGTCCTGGCTGGCCTCGGCGTAGCCCATCTCCTCGAGCATGGTCAGGGTCGGATAGACGACGCCGGGACTTGGCGAATAGTCGCCCCCGACCCGCTCGCCGAGCTCCTTGATGATCTCATAGCCGTAGCGGGGTTTTTCCGCGATCAGCGCCAGAATCACGAGCCTCAGCTCGCCGCCGTCGAACATCCGGCCTTCCCGCCCGCCGGAATTGCCGCCGCGCGAACGCCAGCCGCGAAACGGCCCGCGTCCAAAGCCATGAGGGCCAGGGCCGCCGTGGCTGTGGTGAACATAATCGTCAAAATGACGATGGAACATGGTTGATCTCCTTTGTCGTTAAGACATATCACGATATGTCGCGTACAAAGATATATCTTTGAAACAGGAAAGCAAGGGCAGGCGGCAAAAAAATCCCGAACGCTTAAGCCAGCGTCAACCTCGCCCTGAGGCGCCGCGAAGCGGCCTCGAAGGGCGCTCCAGAGAGCGCCGAAGTATCGTTCCCGCCGTTTGGGTGCTTGACCGGATCATCCTTCGAGACGCCGCGTCTTCGCGCGGCTCCTCAGGGTGAGGCCGGTGGACGGCAAGAAAGAGAAGCCATGACCCATCGCGCCGCGAACAAGCCGCAAGCGCTCGACTTCCGTTTCCCTTTGCGATAAGAGCCGCGCCTCAACTCAAAACAGCGCGCCGAAGCGCTTCGCTTAGGGAGCACCGCCCCCTCAGCGTCACGGCAGGAGCCCTACCAGTGAACATTATCCAGCAGATCGAGGCCGAGCACGCGGCCCAATTGCCCGGCGCGAAAATGCCGGCGTTTCAGCCCGGCGATACGGTCGTGGTCAACGTGAAAGTCGCCGAAGGCGAGCGCACGCGCGTTCAGGCTTATGAGGGCGTATGCATCGCGCGCAGCGGCCACGGCCTCAACGAGAGCTTCACGGTGCGCAAGATTTCTTACGGCGAGGGCGTCGAGCGTGTGTTTCCCGTCTATTCGCCGATGATCGACTCGGTCAAAGTCGTGCGGCGCGGCAAGGTCAGGCGCGCCAAACTTTATTACCTGCGCGATCGCCGCGGCAAGTCGGCCCGCATCGCCGAGCGGGTGGAGACCCCCAGCGCCAAGGCCGCGAAGGCCGCCGCCAAGGAATAGACTGGACACGAATCTCGTTTCGCGAGCAAGCAAGGCCGGCGGCAATCCCGCCGGCTTTTTTGTCTGCTCTCCATGACGAACGAACGATCGGCGCCCGAACTCAGCGGCGTGTCAGCAGAAGTCGTCGACGTGCTCGCGCCGGTCGCCGTCGACACGGCTTACAGCTACCGCGCTCCCCCAGGGTTTAAGCTCGAACCCGGCGCCTTCGTGCGTATGCCGCTGGGCGCCCGCGTCGCGACCGGCGTCGTGTGGTCTGCGCGCGCCGCCGGCGGCGACAATCTCAAGCCTATCGCCGAGGTTCTCGACTGGCGCCCGCTCCGCACCGCGCTGCGTGACTTCATCGACTGGACGGCGCGCTGGACATTGGCGCCGCGCGGGATGCTCTTGCGCATGGCGATCCGCGCTGGCGAAATCGCCGACCCGCCGGCGCCGAAGTTCGGCCTCGTCGCGACCGGCAAGGCGCCCACGCGCATGACGGAGGCTCGGGCGCGGGTCCTCGCGGCGGTCGCGGTGAGCGGCGCGCCAACGCCCAGGCCCGTGCTCGCCGCGCGCGCGGCCTGCTCGAGCAGCGTCATCGACGGCCTCGTCACTGAGGGCGCGCTTGAGGCGATCGCGCTCGCGCCGGAAAGCGGCGCGGCGCCGCTCGATCCGGATTTCCATCCAACGCGCCTCAACGCCGATCAGCGCGCCGCGGCCGACGATCTCATCCGTCTCGTCGCCGACCGCGCGTTCTCGACCATTCTGCTCGAGGGCGTGACCGGATCGGGCAAGACCGAGGTTTATTTCGAGGCCATCGCCGAAGCGCTGCGACAGAAGCGTCAGGCGCTGGTGCTCCTGCCGGAGATCGCGCTGACCGCGCAATTTCTCGACCGCTTCGCGGCTCGTTTTGGCGCACGACCCGCCGAATGGCATTCGGGCCTGACCGAGCGCCAGCGCGAACGCGTCTGGACGGCGGTCGCGGGGAATGAAGCGCCGGTGATTGTCGGCGCGCGCTCTGCACTCTTTCTGCCGTTCGCTGACCTCGGCCTCATCGTCGTCGACGAGGAGCACGAGGGCGCCTACAAGCAGGAAGAGGGCGTCATCTACAACGCGCGCGACATGGCGGTGGTGCGCGCGCGGTTCGAGAAGGCGCCGATCGTGCTCGCTTCCGCGACGCCGGCGATCGAGACCCGGTTCAATGCCGAGAGCGGCCGTTACCGCTGGCTCCATCTCCCCGCTCGCTTCGGCCCGGCGCGCTTACCCGACATCGCCTTGGTCGACCTCAAACGCGAGGGCCCGCCGCGCGGCCGATGGCTGTCGCCGCGCGCAATCGCCGCTATCGAAGAGGCGCGGGCCAAGGGCGAGCAGGCGATGCTGTTCCTGAACCGGCGCGGCTACGCGCCGCTCACGCTCTGCCGCGCTTGCGGGCATCGATTCGAATGCCCCAATTGCTCGGCGTGGCTGGTCGAGCACCGTTTCCGCGCATCCCTGGTTTGCCATCATTGCGGCCATGTCGAAAGCCGGCCGCATCTTTGCCCGCAATGCCACGAGGCCGATACGCTCACCGCTTGCGGGCCGGGAATCGAGCGCCTCGCCGAGGAGGCGGAAGTCCTTTTTCCGGACATCCGCACGTTGGTTCTGTCATCCGATACGCCGGGCGGGATCGACACTTTGCGCGGTCAGCTCGATGCAGCGGCGCGCGGCGCCACCGATCTCATCATCGGCACACAGCTCGTCGCCAAAGGGCACAATTTTCCGCTTCTGACCTTTGTCTGCGTCGTCGACGCCGACGTCGGTCTCGCCAACGCCGATCCCCGCGCAGCCGAGCGCACTTTCCAGCTTCTTCGTCAGGCGACCGGACGCGCCGGGCGTAGCGACAAGCCGGGCCATGCCCTCCTGCAGACATGGCAGCCCGAGCATCCGGTTATCGCGGCGCTCCTATCCGGCGACGCCGAGCGGTTCTACGCGCAGGAAACCGAGCAGCGGCGAATCGGCGGCCTGCCGCCATTCGGGCGTCTCGCGGCGATCATCGTCTCGGCCGAGGACCGGGGCGCCGCGGAAGCGCACGCGCGCATGCTGGCGCGAGCCGCCCATGGGCTTCCGGGAGCCAAAAACTGGCGCGTTGCGCCGCTCGGCGGGCAGGCGCATGAGAACGAAATCATCCTGCTCGGCCCGGCCGAGGCGCCGATCGCGGTCATGCGTAAACGCCATCGTTTCCGCCTCGCCGCCAAGGCGCCGAGATCCGCGGACCTGCAGGGGTTCTTGCGCGCCATGCTGGCCGCGGCGCCTGAGCCGCGCGGCGGGGTCAGGGTTGCGATCGACGTCGATCCCCAGAGCTTCCTCTAGAGCAAAGCCGCCTCGGACTCTTGTCGTTCCCGGCGGACCGAAGGTCTGTGGGGGCTCCCGGATTCCCGATCGGCCGCTTTGCGGCCGTCGGGGACGACAGACTTATGTCGCGATCCGCAACAATCAGCGCTGGCGGTTACTTCGGCGGGGCGCTTCTCGCCTGTTGGGCCTCCGCTGTGAGCCTTGCGCCTTCGGTCTGCGCGAAACTTTCCGCAGCCTCTCTCGACTCGAAGCTGACGACAGTCTCGTGGTCATCGATGGTGACGATGACTGCGTAAGCGGTCGCGCCCGCCGGATCGTTTCGAGGCGTGATCTCAATGTTGAATGCCATTCCGCTATTCCGTGCTTTCGGTGAAGCATAACACGGGCATCGGCGGAGAATGAGGCGCGTCAAGCGCGGTCAAAATTTGAACTGAGACACGACCCGCCCAAGATGGCCGGCCCTTCCTCAGGAAAGAGGGCCACGGGAGAAGCCTTGCCGCAAACGTTGCGCAAAGGAGGAACCAAGCCGCTGAAATGATTGGGGCGCGTAACTCCGCGCGCGGGCGCTCCTCACGCGATCTGCATGCCGTCTTCATAGCGCGCATGGGCCGAGCGCATGGTCACCAGTTCCTCGGCGGCGGTTGGATGCACGGCGACGGTCGCGTCGAAGTCGGCCTTGGTCGCGCCCATGGTCATGGCGACGGCGACAAGCTGGATCATCTCGGCCGCCTCGCCTCCCAGAATATGCGCGCCGACGAGGCGCTGCGTTGAGCCCTCGACGACCAGCTTCATGATCGTGCGCTCGGAGCTGCCGGACACCGTCGCCTTCAGCGGCCGGAAGTTGGTCTTGTAGATGTGGACCGTCTTGAACCGCTCCAGGGCTTCCTTTTCCGTCAACCCGACAGCTCCGAGTTCCGGCGTGCCGAACACCGTGCTCGCGATCGTGTCATAGCGGAGCGGCGGCGCGCCAGACCCGAACAGCCGGTCGGCCAGCGTATGTCCCTCGCGAATGGCGACCGGCGTGAGATCGACCCTATGGGTGGCGTCGCCGATGGCGTGGATCGACGGCACATTGCTGGTCAAATGGTCATTGACCTTTACCGCCCCATGCTCGGCGCTGAGCTCAACGCCTGCCGCTTCGAGGCCAAGGTTTTTGGTGTCGGGGTTGCGGCCGGTCGCGATCAGCGCCTGGTCGGCATCGATGACGGAGCCGTCGGACAGCGCCACGCGCAATGCGCCGTCGGGCTTTTTCTCGATCGAGATCGGCAGGCAGCCAAATCGATGGACAACACCGTCGTTCGCCATTGCGTCGCGCATGCCCGTGCGCATGTCCTCGTCGAAGCCGCGCAACAGGTTCGGCCCGCGCATGACCATCGTGACCTGCGAGCCCAAGCGCTGGAACAGCGCCGCGAACTCGACCGCGATATAGCCGCCGCCGATGACGAGAAGGCGGCGGGGAAAGATGGGCAGATCGAAGATCTCGTTTGAGGTGATCGCGTGCTCAATGCCCTCGATCCCATTTGGCGTCACCGGACGCGAACCGCTGGCGATAAGGATATGGCGGGCGGAGATCTCGTGTCCGTCAGCGAGTCGCACCCGGTGCGGGTCGACGACCGCCGCGCGCTGTTCGATCAATTTCGCGCCGGACCGCGCCAGATTCTCGCGATAGGCGTCGGATAGCCGGCTGATCTCCTTCTCCTTGGCCTTAACGAGGGTCGGCCAGTCGAACGTTGGCTCGCCAACGGTCCAGCCAAACCCGGCCGCGTCGCGGAAGTCGTCGGCAAATCGGCTGGCGTGAACGTAGAGCTTCTTCGGCACGCAGCCGCGGATCACGCACGCGCCGCCCACTCGGCCTTCTTCCGCGACCAGCGTCTTCGCGCCATGACCGGAGGCGATGCGCGCCGCGCGCACGCCCCCCGACCCGGCGCCGATCACAAAGAAATCGACGTCGAACGCCATCGTTCAGCCTCTCTCGCCCCCAAGCCCCGGATGGAAACGCGACTGGCTAGAAATCGACGCCCTTCTTCTTCATTTCCGCGCGGGCGCGCTCAAGGATGTCGGTCGACAGCTTTTCGCGCCAGGCTCCGGTGAGGTCGGAAAGGCTCCGAATAAAGACCGGGGTGACCTGAATATATTTCTTGCCCGCGGGACTATCGAAGAAGGCCGCGACCTGGGTGATCTCCTGCTCGGACATTTGCGAGGCAAGCAGGCTCTCCGCCTGAGCGTAAGTCTGCTTCGCAGTCTGATCGAATTCGGGTTGAATGCCTTTCAAAGTCGCGCGCAGCGAATCCTTGATCTCCGGCCGGGTCCTGGTGACGTTTGTTTCGAGCTCCTGCATCATGCCTGGAACGACGATTGCGATCGACTGCTTGAGGCCGATGGCTTCGAGGATCTTGTC
>DATDHT010000286.1:0-12444 GCA_036521435.1 Roseiarcus sp. | reverse complement strand
ATCTGCCAGAGAAAGTTTGCGCCGAACCGCGCAAGTTTGCCGCCGCGTTCGACGTAGGCCTCGATCGCGAGACGCATCTCGCGCGTCCAATATTCGTCATGGCCGATAATTGTCAGACAGGGATAGGCGTCGAGCAGCGCCGGCCGATAATGCAAATCTGTCTGCGTGATGAAGTCGAGTTCGTAGCCCGCCTCCTCCGCCCAGACCACGAAGTGCCGATCGAACTGCGCCCACCCGGCAGAGGCATAATACTGGCCGAAACCGTTCGCGTACGCCCACTCGACTTGCGGATAACGCGGAGCGTCGCCGAATTCCGGAAGGGGATCCGCGCAGATGCGCGGCGCGCCAGGCGGCAGCCAGACAATGCCGCGCGTCCATGGCCGCTCCAGGGAAAGCACCGGCGAGGCGAGATTGCGCTCCGCTCCCGCCACGCCAAAATAATGATTGGCGCCGCCGAAATCGTTGTAGGAAGTCCACGTGCTCGTGGGCAGGACGACCAGAATCTTCGCCTTCCGCGTCTCATTCGTCGGCCGCACGACAAAGAAATGGTGCTGGACGAACTTGCCCCCGTTTGCGCGCGCGCAAGTCGAGACGACCCGGTAAAACCCCGAGCGGAGGTCTTTCGGCAGGCGCCAGCGATGCGAGACGGGCCAGCCGCAGCCCGTGCGATAGGCCTCTGGCGGCGTTGGCGTGTGGACGCCCGCAATGGCCTCTACCTTGTGAACGGTCTGAGGCCGGAAACCGTCGCGATAGATCTCGAGGGTCCAGTTCGGAGCGGTCGTCGACGTGTGGAAGACAACTTCGTCGTTTGGATCGTACGACATGGCGGTGGTGTAGGTGTAGACCTCCGGCAGCGATGGATCATCGCGCGGCGCCTCGTACCACGGATTGGACTGCCAGTGATCGTCGGCGGACATCGCCCACGCTTTGGGAGGACGAATGTTGAGAGGCCCGAGTTCGGGCGGGACGAATGGTGTCTTTTCGGACATGCGGAGCGTTCCTGAAGAGGCCAAGATTCACAGAAGCTGCGAGACAGGCCGGCTTGGAAATTCCGGGCGTGACCCAGAGCCTAGCGCGGTCAATGCGGCAGATTGTCGGATCGCTGCCCGAACCGCAATCGATTGCGTCGACGAGTTTGCTCTTTGGCCTTGAGGATCGCGACGCCATAGCTGCCGGTGACCCAAGTGCGCGCCATGCGAAACACCACGCCGCCCGGATTGAACCGTTTCGCGGTCCCCTTCCATCGTCTTGCAGACGTCAGGTCGTGCGGCGACGCCAAGAATGGGTTGCCTCTTGCCCCAAATGGGCGCGACAGAAAGCTGTCTTTCCCCGCGTCTGCCAGACGCGATCCGACGCGGAGCGAAACGCCATAACGGCGCCCGACATCGTCGAGCACGCCGTCTGGCTGTTCCTTAAAGCCAGCCCGGATCGTCTCGGGTCGGGACCCCGGCTTGCTGTCGCGAGGCTCAAGCCGCCGCGTCTTTGGCGCCTGCCTTTCTCAGCGTTTGGATCGTCTCGAAGCCCTCGAATTCCGGATGGCCTAGGTGGAGCGGTTTGTTGTCTCCGGCGTTGCGGTGCGCGGCACGGAACTGCTCCGAATGCGTCCAGTTTTCGAACGCTTGCTTATCCGCCCACGTCGTGTGCGAGGAATAGAGCGTGTGATCGTCGCGATCGGGCCCGCGCAACAGGTGAAATTCGACGAAGCCGGGCAATTGATCGAGATAGGTATCCCGGCCGAGCCAACGGCGCTCGAACTCCTCCTCCTGGCCTTTGATAACTTTGAAGCGGTTCATTGCGTTGTACATTGTTTGCTCCTTGGCGGCGCCCGTACCCCTGCTGCGTCCAGCTCGGGCTCATGTTTCTATCGCATCTCCTCGAAAGCGGAGTCCGTTGCGACGTGGCTGAGCCTCTCTCTGCGTCAGGACCTCAACTGGCTTACCGGCCGCTTCCATGGCTCTCGTGCGCCATATACATGCGGCCGAGCGTATGCTGTTGTTTGGTGCTCGCGCCGATTAACATCCGGCGCGCACGACCAACGCCCTTCGGAGATGCGTAATGCCCACCCGGATGAATATCGCCGTCCGAGGATTGTTCGCGACGCCGGTCGCGGCGCTGGAAGTTCCGGGCGCCGAGGCGCGCAACACGGAACTCAGCGCCATCATCCTGAAGAAGCGCGAGACGACTCGATCGGTTCAGGCTTCCAATGCCGGGGGCTGGCACTCGGACCGCGAGATCGCCTCCTGGGGCGGCCCTCAGGTCGCCTCCATTCTCGATCTGGCCAAAGAGATGGCCAACCGCTTGACCGCCGATCGAAACGGCAAATCGGTCCAACCCAAATGGGGTGTGATGGCGTGGGCGAACGTCAATGGGCCGGGCGACGGGAATATCTGCCACTATCATCCGGGCGCCTTCTGGTCCGGGACCTACTATGTCGCAGACGGCGGCTGCGCCACGGATCCTAGTCTGGGCGGCGAGTTCGAAATGCTTGATCCTCGCGGGCCTGGGCCTGGAATGTACGCACCCAATTTGAAATTCATGGGAGAAGACGGCCAGTCGGTCGGCGCGGCGGAGACCATCAGGCCACGGCCAGGCCTCCTGTTCCTGTTTCCCTCGTGGCTCTTTCATCAAGTGCGCCCTTACCGGGGCGATCGTTTGCGCATCTCCATCGCATTCAATCTCAGCGTTTGAACGCCATGTCAGTTCCGGCTTCGCGAGCGAGCAAGAGGCACTCCGAAATCATCACGCTTCTGCGCCAATCGGGGCGCGTTGCTGTCGAGGATCTTGCCGCCCAGTTCAGCGTCGCCTTGCAAACCATAAGACGCGACCTCAACGAACTCAGCGAAGAGGGGCGTGTGGTTCGCGTTCATGGAGGCGCGATCGTCGCTTCGGGAGTTGAAAATCTCGCCTATGACGCCCGGCAGCTCGTTGCGCATGACCAAAAGCGGTTGATTGGAGAAGCCGCGGCGCGGCTGATCCCTGACAATTCGTCGCTTTTCATCAATATCGGCACAACGACCGAAGAGGTTGCGAAAGCGCTCTCGAGACATTCCGGCCTCCTGGTCATCACCAACAACCTGCATGTGGCGAGCGAACTGCACCGCGGCAGCGCTATTGAGATCTTTCTGACCGGAGGCACCGTGCGACACAGCGACGGCGGCATTGTTGGCGCGGTTACGGTCGAGCAGATCGAACAGTTTCGGGTCGATTTCGCGGTGATCGGCACGTCAGCGATCGACCACACCGGCACCCTGCTGGACTTCGACATACGCGAGGTGGAAATCTCGCGCGCCATCGTCGAGCATGCGCGCAAGATCGTCCTGGTGTCCGACAGCAGCAAGTTCTCGCGCTCCGCGCCGGTGCGCATCGCGCATTTGTCCGAAATCGACGTCTTCGTCACCGACCGCCTGCCTTCGCCCGCAATCGTCGAGCTTTGTCAGCGATGCGAGGTGAAGGTGATCGAGGTCGGCGGCCCGGTCGAGCCGGACGGCGAGGACAGCTAAGCTTGGGCGAGCCGAAGGAGCGCCGGCTATGCCGACCGGCCAGGCGCCAAGTTGGCCACGACTCAATCCTTTCAATCGTTTAGGCGCCTTTTTCTGTCATTCCCTCCGAGCCTTCGCCGCGACGGGACATGCCTCGTGAGTGTATATACACGTTACTAGCAGGCACGGAAACAGGCCTCCGCCGCGGCCGGTACGGACAATCGGACAGGCCTGCCAATCAGGGGCGCCAGACCGACGCATCCTATATTCGTTTGAAAGTTCGTTTTTTCGCTTGCGCTGTTCGATGCGGTCGATATAGCGTCTCGGCGACCGAAAACGCGCGTTTCGAAGGGACGGCGAGGACGCGTTTGCGCGCATCGGCTTGGGGAGGGACCGTGGAGTCCTCGGCGCCGCTTGGGGCGACCTATGACATCGCCATCATCGGCGGCGGCGTGAACGGCTGCGGAATCGCCAGAGACGCCGCCGGGCGCGGCTGGTCGGCTTATCTTTGCGAAAAGAACGATCTCGCCTCCTCGACGTCCAGCGCTTCGAGCAAGCTGATCCATGGCGGACTGCGCTATTTAGAACATTTCGAGTTTCGTTTGGTTCGCGAGGCGCTCATCGAGCGCGAAGTTCTGTGGCGAATCGCACCCCATATCGTGTGGCCGCTTCGCTTCGTTTTGCCTCACCACAAGGATCTCAGACCCGCGTGGCTGCTTAGAATAGGGCTCTTTCTTTACGATCATCTTGGCGGGCGCCGATTATTGCCGCCAACTCGAACCCTGCGATTGGCGGATGACCCGGCGGGCGAAGTCCTCAAGCCGCAGTACACCCTCGGGTTCGAATATTCGGATTGCTGGGCCGAAGACGCGCGGCTTGTCGTCCTGAACGCGCGCGACGCGGCCGACAAGGGCGCCGTCATCGCGCCCCGCACCCGTTGCCTGAGTGGAACCCGAGAGGGGGACTCATGGACCCTGATCGTCCGGGACGAACGGAGCGGGCGCGTTAGCAAGATTCGAGCGCGTGCGTTGGTCAATGCGGCTGGGCCTTGGGTCAACGAGGTCTTACGCTCGACGCTCCAGATTCCGACCCCTGCCGCTGTCAGGCTCGTCAAAGGCAGTCACATCGTCGTCAGGCGCTTGTTTCAGCACGACCGCTGCTACATCCTCCAGAACAAGGACCGGCGGGTGTTTTTCGTTATGCCGTTCGAACGCGACTACACCCTCATTGGCACGACCGACCTCGATTACAGCGGCGATCTCGATGCAGTGAAGGTGTCGCCGGAGGAAATCGAATATCTTTGCGACGCCGCAAGCAGCTACTTCCGCGCGCCGGTGACGGCCGACCAGGTGTTGTGGTCCTATTCCGGCGTTCGGCCTCTCTATGACGATGGCGCCTCCGAGGCGCAGGAAGCGACCCGCGACTATGTTCTCAAACTTGACGCAGCCGAGGAATCGCCTGCGCTTCTCAGCATTTTCGGCGGCAAGATCACCACCTATCGACGACTGGCGGAGGCGGCGCTAACGATCTTGTCGCGCCACCTGCCCCCGCCGCGCAGGGCCGCCGGATGGACCGGTCAAGACGCGTTGCCCGGAGGCGATTTTCCGACCGACGGTTTCGAAGTGCTGGCGAGCGAAACGGCGGCGCGCTATCCTTTCCTCAAGCGAGACACGGCGCGCCGTCTCGTTCGCGCATATGGCACTCGGGTGGAAAGGCTACTAGGCGGAGCGAGGACGCAATCGGATCTCGGTCGGACTTTCGGCGCCGACCTGACCGAAGCCGAGGTCCTCTATCTCGCCAAAAACGAATGGGCGATGAGCGCCGCCGACGTCGTTTGGCGACGCTCCAAGCTGGGATTGCGAATGTCCGAGGCCGAGGTCCTTGACCTCGACGCGTATCTCGGAGTGTTGCAGGCTCGGCCAGAGACAATTGATCGAAAGGGAGCAAGCGTCGGGTGACGTTCGTTCTGGAGAATATTTCGCTCTCGGTCGGGCAGGAGACTGTCATCGACGACGTCTCGTTGACGCTCGGCCGGGGCTCGATGAACGTTTTGCTGGGCCCGACATTGTCGGGGAAAACCACGCTCATGCGTCTCATGGCCGGATTGGACCGCCCGACAACGGGACGGCTGATCGAAGACGACCTGGACGTCACAAAAGTTCCGGTCCGTCGCCGTTCCGTCGCGATGGTCTATCAGCAATTCATCAACTATCCCTCGCTCACGGTGTACGAGAACATCGCCTCTCCGCTTCGCGTAGCCGGTGTCGGCCGTGCAGAGATTGACACGCGCGTGAAGGAAGCGGCGCGTTTGTTGCGGCTCGACAATCTTCTGCAGCGCCTTCCGGCGCAGCTGTCCGGCGGTCAGCAGCAACGCACCGCGATTGCTCGCGCCCTGGTCAAGCGCGCCAAACTGGTCTTGCTCGACGAGCCTCTGGCCAACCTCGACTATAAGCTGCGCGAAGAATTGCGCGAGGAATTGCCTCGCATATTCGTCGAGACCGGCGCCGTCCTGGTCTATGCGACGACGGAGCCGACAGAAGCCCTGCTGCTTGCCGGCACGACCATCACCCTGCACGAGGGCCGGGTCACCCAAGTCGGACCAACCGCCCGCGTCTATCGAAGGCCCGAAAATATCGAGGCGGCCCGGGTCTTTTCCGATCCCCCGCTGAATGAGTTCGTGATTGAGAAACGTGGCCCTCTCGTCACAGCGGAAAACGGTCGCAATCTGCCACTCGTCGGCGCGCTGTCGAGGTTGCCGGACGGCGTTTACCGGCTTGGGTTTCGCGCCGACGCGGTGGCCGTCGGCGACGGAAAGTCATCGGGCCTCACCTTTCCTGGCGAGGTGAGGGTGACCGAGCTTAGCGGGTCGGAAAGTTTCGTTCACGTCGATGTCGGCATCGGTGTTTGGGTGTGTCTCGCGCCTGGGGTGCATGAGTGGCAGCCGGGCGCTCAGGTCGAGGCGCGGGTCGACGCCAACCGCGTCTTCGTGTTCGACAGCTCCGGCGGTCTCGCGACGACGCCATTCATTGCGCAAACGGCTTGAGGGGGTCATGGCGCGCATCACACTTGACGGAATCGCCCACGCCTACGGCGGCAAGCCGCAGAGCGAACAGGATTACGCCCTCAAGCCCCTCCACCATGTCTGGGAGCAGGGCATGGCCTATGCGCTGCTGGGGCCGTCGGGCTGCGGCAAGACGACATTGCTCAACATCATTTCCGGACTCGTCATTCCGTCGGAAGGGCGTCTGCTGTTTGACGACAAGGACGTGACGCATCTGCCCACCAAGGAAAGGAACATCGCGCAGGTGTTCCAGTTTCCCGTCATCTACGACACGATGACGGTTGCCGAAAACCTGGCCTTCCCGCTTAAGAACAGGAGGCTTCCCAGGGCTGCGATCGAACGACGCGTCGCCGAGATCGCGGCGATGCTAGATCTGAAGGGCGTCCTGGACAGGCGCGCTCGTGGCCTCACCGCCGACGCCAAGCAGAAGATCTCGTTGGGTCGCGGCTTGGTTCGCTCGGATGTGTCGGCAGTCCTGTTCGACGAACCGCTGACGGTGATCGACCCCGCGCTCAAGTGGGAGCTGAGGTCGAAGCTGAAGGCTGTTCATCGAGCGCTCGATCTCTTGATGATCTATGTGACGCACGATCAGATCGAGGCGCTGACCTTTGCCGATCAGGTTGTGGTGATGAACGAGGGCAAGGCGGTGCAGATCGGCACGCCCGACGACCTGTTCGAGCGGCCCGAGCACACGTTCGTCGGCTATTTCATTGGCTCCCCGGGCATGAATCTCATGGCCGGAAAGGTCTCTGGATCGCGCGCCCTCGTTGACGGCGCGGAGCTTCAACTGGGCGCAGTCTACCCTGAGCCGCCAAAAGGCCAGCGTGTGCAGATCGGCGTGCGACCCGACTACACCGAATTGTCGAGCACGGCTGGCGTGCCCGTCCAGGTGCGCCGCGTCGCCGATCTCGGCCGCAAGCGGCTCGCCTATGTTACTCTGGGCGGACAGCAGATTGTCGCCACGATACCGCCCGAGATGTCTTCCATCGGCGATCAGGCAAAAGTTGTGTTCGATCCCGCGCACACGCACGTTTACGTGGACGATATTCGCGTCACCGGAGCGGCGGCATGACCGGCAGGCCGATCAACAATCGCGCGTGGCTTTTCGTTCTGCCCGTCCTGGCATTCGTGCTGTTCTCGTCGATCATCCCCGTCATGACCGTTGTGAACTACTCGATCCAGGACACGATGGGCGTGAACAATTTCTTCTGGAACGGCGACGCCTGGTTTCGAGATCTTTTGAACCCGACCACCGCAATCGGGGAGCGATTTAACGACGCCCTGTTTCGCACCCTCGCCTTCTCGCTCGTCTGCCTCCTGATCGAGGTGCCGCTCGGCATTGCGATCGCTCTCTGCATACCACGAAGGGGATGGCTGGTCGGACTGACGCTGGTCGTGATGGCGCTGCCGATGCTCATTCCGTGGAACGTGGTGGGCACGATCTGGCAGATCTTCACGCGCGCGGACATCGGGCTCTTCGGAGCTGCGCTCACTGGACTTGGCCTGCACTACAATGTGACCCAAGACTCGATTTCCGCCTGGATCACGATCGTCGTGATCGATGTGTGGCATTGGACGCCACTGGTCATTCTGCTGAGCTACGCGGGTCTCAGGGCGATCCCCGACGCCTTCTATCAGGCGGCCCAAATCGACGGCGCGAGCCGCTGGGCGATTTTCTTCAATATCGAGTTGCCGAAGCTGCAAAAGGTGCTCGTCATCGCGGTGCTGCTGCGCTTCATGCAGACGTTCATGATCTACACCGAGCCCTTCGTCGTCACCGGCGGCGGGCCAGGCAGCGCGACAACGTTCCTGTCGATCGATCTGGTCAAGATCGCTCTCGGTCAGGTCGACCTAGGCAACGCCGCCGCGATGTCCCTCGTCTACTATCTGATCACGCTCACTGTCTGCTGGGTCTTCTTCACCATCATGACCCAGCTCGAGCGACGGAGGGACGCCTGATGCGCCAGGGCGCCCTGCCGAAGATCATCCTCGCCGCCTATCTGGTGGTTCTGATGCTGCCGATCTATTGGCTCATCAACCTGAGCTTGCGAACCAATTCCGACATCATGTCAGGAATGGCGCTGTGGCCGCACAATCCGACCCTCGAGAAATATTTCCAGATTTTCAAAGATCCGACCTGGGTGCACGGTTTCGGCGTCTCGCTCACCTATGTTGCGATCAACACCGTCATTTCGGTGACAGTCGCGCTGCCGGCGGCCTACGCGTTCAACCGCTACGCCTTCATCGGCGACAGGCACCTGTTCTTCTGGCTCCTGACCAATCTGATGGCGCCGACCGCGGTCTTCGCGATGCCGTTCTTCAATCTTTATTATGCGCTCGGGCTGTTCGACACCGTGTGGGCGGTCGCGCTCGCCCATTGCCTTTTCAATATTCCGCTCGCGGTCTGGATTCTCGAGGGGTTCGTCGGCGGCGTGCCGCGCGAGATCGACGAGACGGCCGCGATCGACGGCTATTCTTTTCCGCGCTTCTTCATCCGCATCTTCCTGCCCCTGATCGCCAACGGCATCGGTGTGACGGCGTTTTTCTGCTTCATGTTCTCGTGGGTCGAGCAATTGCTGGCGACGACCTTAACAGCGACGAACGCCCTGCCCTTCGCGGCGGTCATGACGCGCAGCTATTCCGTCTCGGGCATGGACTGGTCGCTGCTCGCCGCAGCCGGCGTCCTGACGATGGTGCCTGGCGCCGTGGTGATCTGGTTTGTCCGCAATCACATCGCCAAGGGCTTCGCCCTTGGCCGCGTTTAAAAGGAGCGCCGCAATGCTCGCTTGGATGGCGTGGACGTGGCAGACGGCGCTGTTCTTTTGCCTTGTGGCGCTGGCGCTGATCGTTCTCACGCTGCTCGCAATCTATCGGCCGGAAACGCCGCGGGTCGGCATCCTGCGCTTCCCGACCACGCGAGGAGATCGGTTCTTCGTCACCCTGATCGGGTCGGCCTTCATTTTTGTCTTCTGGCTGCGGCTTGGCGGGGGCGCCTTGTGGTACCCGCTCGCAGCCTCGGTGGTTTACGGCATCGCGATGTTTCGTTTCGCTTAAAGCCGTATCGCGCCCGTCGCGCGTGGTGCGCGGCGGGATCTTAGGGAGGAAGCAATGGACGTAAAACGTCGTGACGTATTGAAGGGAGCAGCGGCGGTGGCCGCCTCTGCAGCGACTGTGGGCGGGGCGGCGATCATCTCGTCCACGCCCAGCTATGCCCAACAGGTCGATGCCGCCAAGAAATGGATCGATAGCGAGTTTCAGCCGTCGACCCTGAGCAAAGAGCAGCAGATGGCCGAGATGGAATGGTTCATCAAGGCGGCGACCCCATTCAAGGGAATGAAGGTCAGCACGGCCTCGGAAATTCTTGGCATCCACGAATATGAATCCAAGACCCTGACCAAGGCCTTCGCCGAGATCACCGGCATTCAGGTCAACCATGAGATGATGGATGAGGGCCTGATCGTCGACAAGATCTCGGTCGAGATTCAGTCCGGCAAGCCGATCTATGATTTCTGGATGAACGATTCCGACTTCATCGGCACGCATCCTCGATACAACGATATCGTCGGCGGTTCGCTCACCGACTTCATGGCGGGGGAAGGCAAGGACATCACCAATCCGAACCTCGACCTCGCCGACTTCATTGGCCTTTCCTTCGGCACGTTCACCGACGGCAAGCTCTACCAGTTGCCGGACCAGCAGTTCGCCAACCTCTATTGGTTCCGCTACGACTGGTTCCAGAAGCCTGAGCTCAAGGCCGCGTTCAAAGCCAAGTTTGGCTACGATCTCGGCGTGCCCGTCAACTGGTCGGCGTACGAAGACATCGCTGACTTCTTCACCAACACCGTGAAAGAGATCGACGGCCAGAAAGTCTATGGCCACATGGACTATGGCAAGAAAGACCCGTCGCTGGGATGGCGGTTCACCGACGCCTGGCTTTCGATGGCCGGAAACGGCGACCGCGGCCTGCCGAACGGTCGGCCGGTCGACGAATGGGGCATCCGGGCGGAGAACGGCATCCCGGTCGGCTCCTCGATCAGCCGCGGCGGCGACGCCAACGGTCCTGCGGCCGTCTATGCGCTCGCCAAGTTCGTCGAGTGGCTGAAAAAGTACGCGCCCCCGGAAGCCGCCGGAATGGACTTCCTCGAGGCGGGCGCGGTGCCGGGACAAGGCCACATCGCTCAGCAGATCTTCTGGTACAGCGCCTTCACCGCCGCGCTTTCCAAGCCCGATCTGCCGGTCATGAACAAGGACGGCACGCCGAAATGGCGTATGGCCCCGAGCCCGCACGGCGCCTACTGGAAGGACGGCATGAAGCTCGGCTACCAGGACGTCGGCTGCTGGACCTTGCTCAAATATGCTCCGCTGGAGCGTGTGAAAGCAGGCTGGCTCTACTCGCAGTTCTGCGTGTCGAAGACGGTGAGCCTGAAGAAGTCGGTCACCTTCCTGCATGTGATTCGCGAAAGCGATATCCAAAGCCAGGCGATGACCGATCTTGCTCCCAAGGTCGGAGGCTGGGTCGAGTTCTATCGCAGCCCGGCGCGCAAGCTCTGGACGCCGACCGGCACCAACGTTCCCGAATACGGAAAGCTGGCTCAGGTCTGGTGGCAGAACGTGTCGAAGGGCATCTCGGGCGAAGCGACTTATCAGCAGGCGATGGATGGTCTGGCCCGGGATCAGGACGCGATCATGACGCGGCTTGAGAAGTCCGGCGCCCAAGGCAAGCTCGGGCCGAAGATGAACGAGGAGCGGGATCCTGAATATTGGTACGCCAAGGCCGAGAAGGACGGCAATCTCGCGCCCCAGCGCAAGCTTGCCAATGAGAAGCCGCCAGGAGAAACCATCGACTACGATGTCCTCGTGAAGACCTGGACCGACCCGTCGTCCAAGAAGTAGCGCCGGACCCAGGACCTCGTTTCGCCAACCGGGTCGGGCTCCAGAAGCCCGACCCCTTTCTATTTGGGCAGGGATCGCCCCCATGACCGGGCATGTTCTCGTCGTCGACCAGGGCACGACCTCGACGCGCTCGATCATTTTTGGATCCGACGCTGCGCTCGTCGCCATGGCGCAGGAGGAATTCCCGCAAATCTTCCCTCAGCCGGGCTGGGTCGAGCATGACCCCGAGGCGCTATGGCGAACCACGCTCTCGACAGCGCGGCAGGCTCTCTCCAGGGCCGGCGTCGAGCCAAGCGCGCTCGCCGGGCTCGGGATAACCAACCAGCGCGAAACGACACTGGTCTGGAGCCGGACGACCGGCCGGCCGATCCACAATGCGATCGTCTGGCAGGATCGTCGCACGGCGCCCCTTTGCGCCGATCTCAAGGAGCGCGGATCAGAGAAGCTCGTGTCCAAGCGCGCCGGCTTGCTGCTCGATCCTTATTTTTCGGCGACCAAGATCGTCTGGCTTCTCGACAATGTTCCCGGCGCTCGCGCTGAAGCGGAACGCGGCGACCTAGCCTTCGGCACCGTCGACAGCTTTCTCGTCTGGCGCCTGACCAACGGCAAGGTTCACGTGACCGACGCCACCAACGCCTCGAGGACGCTGCTGTTCAACATCCATTCCGGCGCATGGGACGACGACCTTCTCGCGCTCTTCCGGATTCCCCGCTCAATGCTGCCCGAGGTCAAGGACTGCGCCGCAGAATTCGGCGAGGCGGCGGCCGAACATCTCGGCGTCGCGATCCCCATCCGCGGGATCGCGGGAGACCAGCAGGCGGCGCTGATTGGCCAGGCGTGTTTTCGTCCAGGAATGGTGAAGTCGACTTATGGGACGGGGTGCTTCGCTCTCGTCAACACGGGCGACAAGGCGGTCGAGTCGACGCACAAATTGCTGACGACCATTGGCTATCAGTTCGGCGGCAAGCGCACCTATGCGCTCGAAGGCTCGATCTTCTCGGCGGGCGCGAC
>DATDHT010000285.1:0-9553 GCA_036521435.1 Roseiarcus sp. | reverse complement strand
GACGATCGCGCCGGTGACTTGCGGCGTGATGAGCGACTTGTCAGCGCCGACATAGGCGTTGTCGGTTGAGACATAGCGGCCGCTGCTCAGCCACCAGGAAAAGCCGAGCGCGAGCGCGACCAGTGGAATGACGACCAGCATGACAAACCGACTGATACGGCGCTTCGGCTTGACGACGATCGGCGTCTGTGCTGCGGGCGGCGCCGCGGGCGCTTGCGGGCTGCGCGCCGGCGTGAATTGAATTGGCTGCGAAGGCTGCTGCCCCGATGGCGTCTGCGCCGCGGATTCGCGCGCAGCCGATTGCGCGGCCGCGCCCTTTGACGAGGTGAAAGGCAGCGGCTGCGCCGGTTGGGACGCGGCGGGCGGATCGTCCTCCTGCGCCGGATCGCGCGCGGACGATGGCTTGGGTTGGGTCACTTTGATTCGACTCCAGCAATCAATTCGTTCTTGAGATTGGCTTTCATGGTCATGAGGCCATCGTGCATGGCGTGGATGGTCGATTCGTCGACCCCCGACATTGCCCGGCCCATCAAGTCCTCGGCGAGCGCCCCCAGATCCTTCAACGCCGGCGCAGCTTTTTCTGTGAGATAGAGACGGTTGGCGCGGCGGTCGGTCGCATCGTCGCGGCGCTCGACGAGGCCGGCGGCGGTCAGCTTGTCGATGAGCCGCCCAAGCGTGATCGGCGCAAGGTCGAGCGCCTCCGCCAGTTCGTTCTGCTTCGCGCCCTCGCAGCGTTGCAGGCGCGAGAGCACCGCCCACTGGGCGCGGGTGGTGCCGAGTTCTCGGGCGCGCTGGTTGGAATAGGTTCTGAGCAGACGTGCGACGTCATGGAGCGCGAAGCCGAGGTCGCGGGCAGGGGAGACAGTCCATTTGTGAGCAAGCGATAACATAAGCATGCTTATAATATAGTGAGCTGGCTTATTCAAGAGTGCAGTGCAAAAAAATCACCCCAAGCACAAGGCATTTAACAATCTTGAGATGAAAATTACGTCACTGACAAACCCGGGAAGGCGATGGAGCTCCACGAGCCGAGCATCGATGACCAGAGGGATTATACCTACTCTTGATTTCCGAATTCGGACGATCTCATAAAGAGATTTAAGTTACCGGAGTAAGTATCACGTAGCAATAGGTTTTCTCAAGTCTATGTGTTCGTTGAAGCCCCCGGACCGCCATCAGGGTATTTCGCTGAATCTGAAAACGCTAGAAGGTTTCCCTTTTAAGGAAATTTCGGCTATAATGATCGATGAGTATTAGGGATGAGGCGCGCGCGCTCCAGTGCGTTGGGCTGCGGCCTTGTTGGGGTTGGGAAAAAGCCGCGGGGCGAGGGCGTGAAACGAAAAGGTAGGTAAGTCGTTGAAAACAAATGATCCCGAGATATCTTGATGTCGATCCCAAGGATTTCAATGCCTTACGCCGGTATCGCGAACCTCTGGTTTCGCCTCGCGGGAGATTCGTTTCGCTTTTGCTTCGCCGAGGGCCGAAACGAAATGGGGGCGTCGGCTTCCCCATCATCGGGGCTTTCCGTCATCGCAAGGCAAGGACCCGGTCTGAGCCGGGGGACGCGGCCATCCAGGACCGCCCTTGCCGTCCCACGGGCCCCGACCGCGTCGCTTCGCGCCGTGACGACCGAGGTCGCGCAAGAGTTGCGTAAAGGAGCAGTTAAGCCTCTGAAATCATTCGCTGGCGTAAACTTGTGCGCGGGCTCGACCCGGTCCGCGAATAGACCCGTGTTCGTCGTTCAGCTTCCGCGATAGGTCGAATAGCTCCACGGCGAAACGAGAAGCGGCACGTGGTAGTGAGCCCCAGGATCGCCAACGCCGAAGCGGATCGGGATGATGTCGAGGAACGGCGGGTCGGCCAGGTCTGCACGCCGGCGGCGAAAATAGTCTCCGGCGTGGAAGATGAGCTCGAACTGGCCGGCGCGCGCCTCATCTGCGCTCATCAGCGGCTTGTCGGTGCGGCCATCGGCGTTGGTCATGACATCGGCGATGCGCCTGCGGTCTGATCCGCCCTTGAGCTCGTAAAGCTCCACTCGGACGCCGTCCGCCGGCTGACCGCGGCTTACGTCGAGGACATGGGTCGTAAGTCCGGCCAAATCCTGCTCCCTCAGCGCGTCGAACGCCCGCCAGCGGAGCGCGCCATGGCCATTCTATCGCGACGGACGCGGGCCCGCCAACGCCCTTCTCTACTGCAGGATTCCCGTGTCTGCATGCGTGATTCACATGGCAGCAGCGCCGTCCGTCGCAATTGCCAATCATGCGGACGCATGAGAAGACTGCGCCAGTTCGCTTACGACTTTTGGATGAGTGATAGGGAGGTCGGCCCCGATGGATGACAGGGTCAAGGACCAATCCGACGAAACCGACGAATGGCTCGACGCGCTCGATTCCGTCGAGGCCTTCGAGGGAATCGCCAAGGTCGACGACATTCTCGATGCGGTTGTCGCTTCCGCGCGTCGTAAGGGCGCGAAGCTGCCGTTCGCCGCCAATACCGCTTACGTCAACACGATTTCGCCCGAAGCCGAGCCGCCCCATCCTGGCGACCGCCAGCTCGAGCAACACATCCGCCGCTACGTCCGCTGGAACGCCGCCGCGATGGTTGTCAAGGCCAACAAGGAATCGTCCGAGCTTGGCGGACACATTGCAAGCTTCCAGTCGGCGGCGACGCTTTATGACACCGGTTTTATGCATTTTTGGCATGCCAGCAACGACACGCATGGCGGCGACCTCGTCTATTTCCAGGGCCATAGCTCGCCCGGCATTTATGCCCGCGCGTATCTCGAGGGTCGTCTGAGCGACGACCTCTTGGTGAACTTCCGCCAGGAGGTCGGCGGAAAGGGTCTGGCCTCCTATCCCCATCCCTGGCTGATGCCGGACTTCTGGCAGTTCCCGACCGTTTCGATGGGTCTCGGTCCATTGATGGCGATCTATCAGGCCCGGTTTCTTCGCTATCTGCACGGACGGGGTCTCGCGGACACCGCGCCGCGCAAGGTTTGGGTGTTCTGCGGCGATGGCGAGATGGACGAGCCTGAATCGCTCGGCGCGATCTCGCTTGCCGGCCGCGAGAAGCTCGACAACCTCATCTTCGTCATCAATTGCAATCTCCAGCGGCTCGACGGGCCGGTGCGCGGCAACGGCAAGATCGTGCAGGAGTTGGAAGCCGACTTCCGCGGCGCCGGATGGAATGTCATCAAGTGCCTCTGGGGATCCGGTTGGGATGGGCTGCTCGCCAAAGACACAGGGGGCAAGCTTCGTCAGCTTATGTTCGAATGTGTCGACGGCGAATACCAGGATTTCAAGTCGAAGGACGGCGCCTACATTCGCAAGAATTTCTTCGGCCGCTATCCCGAGACGGCGGCGATGGTCGAGGAGTGGACCGATGCCGAGATCTGGGCGCTGACCCGAGGCGGGCACGACCCGGTGAAAGTCTACGCCGCCTACAAGGCGGCGGTCGATCACAAGGGCCAGCCGACCGTCATCCTCGCCAAGACCGTTAAAGGTTACGGAATGGGCGCGGCCGGCGAGGGGCAGATGATCGCCCACCAGGCCAAGAAGCTCGGCCACGATGCGTTGAGAGCTTTCCGCGACCGGTTTCAAATCCCCCTTTCAGACGCCGATCTCGACAAGATTCCCTTCCTGCGCTTCGCTGAGGACAGCAAGGAAATGATTTATCTGCGCGAGCGGCGAGCGGCGCTTGGCGGCTATCTGCCGTCCCGCCGGCGCAAGAGCGAACCCCTCGTCGTTCCTCCGCTTTCCGCTTTCGATGCGCTCCTGAAAGCAACCGCGGAGGGACGGGAAATCTCGACGACTATGGCCTTTGTCCGGATTCTGACCGTGCTCCTGCGCGACAAGAATCTCGGTTCGCATGTGGTCCCGATCGTCCCCGACGAGAGCCGCACCTTCGGCATGGAGGGTCTGTTCCGGCAGGTGGGGATCTTCAGCCAGGTCGGCCAGCTTTACCGGCCCCAGGACGCCGATCAGCTTATGTATTACCGCGAGGATCCGAAAGGCCAGATCCTTCAGGAGGGCATCAACGAGCCGGGCGCGATGGCCTCGTTCATCGCCGCCGGCACCTCGTATTCGACCTCCAATGTGCCGATGATACCCTTCTACATCTACTATTCGATGTTCGGCTTCCAGCGTGTCGGCGACCTCGCCTGGGCTGCGGGCGATATGCGGACGCGGGGTTTCCTGATCGGGGGCACCTCCGGGCGCACGACCCTCAATGGCGAAGGCTTGCAGCATGAGGATGGCCATAGCCATATTCTGGCGTCGACCATCCCGAACTGCGTGACCTACGACCCCACTTACGCCTACGAACTGGCGGTGATCGTCCACGCGGGCCTGAACCGCATGCTCGTCGATCAGGACGATGTCTTTTATTATCTCACGACCCTGAACGAGAATTACCCGCATCCGGCGATGCCGGAAGGGGCGGAGGAGGGGATTCTCAAGGGCGCCTACAAGCTGCGGGAGGTCAAAGCGGATCAGCCTGGGCTCCAGGTGCGTCTCCTAGGCGCCGGCGCGATCCTGCGCGAGGTCGAAGCGGCGGCCGAGATGCTCGCAAATGAGCACGGCGTGAGCAGCGAGATCTGGAGCGTCACCAGCTTCACCGAATTGCGTCGGGAAGGCCTCGATGTCGAGCGTTGGAATTTGCTGCATCCTGAAGCTGATGCGAAGGTCCCGTTCGTCACGCGCGCTCTGTCGAGCGGGAGGGGCCCTGTCATCGCCTCAACAGACTACGTAAAGGCGCTCCCAGACGGAATTCGGCCGTATGTGCCGGCGCGCTACAAAGCGCTCGGAACGGACGGGTTCGGGCGCTCCGACTATCGCCGGCGCCTGCGCTCGTTCTTTGAAGTCGACCGTTATCACGTCGCGGTGGCGAGTCTGAAGGCGCTGGCGGAAGAGCAACTCCTGCCCAATCGGCGCGTAGCCGAGGCGATCGCCAAATACGGCATCGATCCCGAGGGACCGAATCCGGCGCGAAGCTGAAATCGGGAATCGCTAAACCAACTGTTCGCTGAGGAGAGAGCGCCGGTGGCGAAAGTCGACGTGAAGGTCCCCGATATCGGCGACTTCAAGGACGTGCCGGTTATCGAGGTGCTCGTAAAGGCTGGCGACGTTGTCCAGGCTGAGCAGTCGCTGATCTCGCTCGAATCCGACAAGGCGACAATGGATGTGCCCTCGCCCGTGGAGGGCACGGTCGCCGAGGTCCTGGCGAAGGTCGGCGACAAAGTGTCGATGGGGACGCTGATCGCGCGCGTCGAATCCGGCGAGGGCGAGGCGCCGAAGGGTGGGGCTGGACCCGCCAAGGCAGCCGCGCCGGAGAAGACCCAAGCCCCACCAGCAAAAGCGGCCACTGCGTCCTCCCCTAAGGCCGCATCGTCGGCGCCCGCCAAGTCCACGCAGATCGACATCAAAATTCCGGATATTGGCGATTTCACCGACGTCCCGGTCATCGAGATCCTGGTCAAGGTGGGCGATACGGTCGAGGCGGAGCAATCGATCGTCACACTCGAATCCGACAAGGCGAGCATGGACGTGCCGTCGCCGGCCGCCGGCAAGATCACCGAGATTGTCGTCAAGGTCGGCGACAAACTGTCGATGGGATCGCTGGTCGCGAAGCTCGATGCTGGCGGATCGGCTGGGTCCGCGCAGTCGGATCAGGAGGACGAGGCGGATGCGGCGGAAGAGGAGGACGCCGCGGAAGCGCCCGATACCTCGCCCGTTGCGCCAAAAGATTTGCCGCCCCGGCCGCCGAGGGCAGGCGCAGGCCCCGCCCTCCCTGATTTCTCCGGCGTCTTCGCGGGGCCGGCCGTTCGACGGCTCGCGCGCGAACTCGGCCTCGATCTGAACCTGGTCAAGGGGACAGGCGAAAAGGGCCGCATCACCCGCGAGGATCTGAAAGCCGCCCTCTCCAAGGGCGCCGCCTCGCCCGCGGGTGGGGGCGGCGCGCTGCCTTCGGTGCCGCAAGTCGACTTCGCCAAATTCGGTCCAATCGAGACCGTCCCGCTCTCGCGCATCAAAAAGATTTCCGGCCCTAGGGTCCATGCCTCGTGGGTCAACATTCCGCACGTTACGCATACGGATGAAGCGGACATCACCGATCTCGACGCCTTCCGAAAGGCGCTCGACGAAGACGCAAAGAAAGACAAGTCAAAGCCTTACCGTGTCTCGTTGCTGCCGCTTCTCATGCGGGCCGCGGTCGCGGCGCTGAAAGCTTTCCCGAATTTCAACGCAGCTCTCAGTCCGGGCGGCGACTCTCTGATCTTACGGCGCTATTGGCACATCGGCGTCGCTGTCGACACACCCGACGGCCTTGTGGTCGCGGTCGTCAAGGATGTCGACCAGAAAGGCGTCATCGATCTCGCCCGCGAGCTTGGCGCGCTCTCGGAAAAGGCGCGCGCCGGCAAGCTCGCGCCTGTCGAGATGCAAGGCGCAACCTTCACCATCTCGTCGCTGGGAGGCATCGGCGGCACCGCGTTCACCCCGATTGTCAATGCACCCGAGGTCGCGATTCTTGGCGTCGTGCGGTCGAAAATGGCCCCGGTTTGGGATGGAACAGCCTTTCAGCCTCGTCTCATGCTGCCGCTATGCCTATCTTACGATCACAGGGTGATCGACGGCGCTGCGGCCGCTCGCTTCATGCGCCATCTCGCGGGCCTCCTGGAGGACATGCGGCGCATACTTCTATGACCGCGGCCCGATAGGAAAAGACGGCCATGGCGAAAGAAATCCCGCTCCCCGACATCGGCGACTTCAAGGATGTGCCGATCATCGAAATACTGGTCGCGCCCGGGCAGAGCGTCCGCAAGGACGAGACGATCCTGACGCTCGAAAGCGATAAGGCGAGCATGGACGTGCCCGCGCCCGAGGATGGTGTGATCGGCGAGATCCGCGTCAAGGTCGGCGATAAGGTCACCCAGGGCGACGTGCTGGCCACCTATTCGGGCGGCGAAGACACGAAGCAGGCGGCTCAGCCGCAGACGCCGAAAGCCGCGCCGACCGCAGATGCTCAAGACGGGGGCGTCGAAATCCAGGAACCCGCTCCCAAGGCCGCCGCGCCAGCGGGTCCCCCGCCGAAGGCCGCCGCCGATCCTGGCGGGCAGGCCGATTTCGAGGCCGATATCCTGGTTTTGGGCGCCGGTCCAGGCGGCTACACCGCCGCCTTCCGCGCCGCCGACCTGGGGCAGAACGTCGTCCTGGTCGAGGCGCGGCCGGCGCTCGGCGGCGTCTGTCTCAACGTCGGCTGCATCCCGTCCAAGGCGCTGCTGCATGTCGCCAAGGTCGTCGACGACGCCAAGGCGATGGGTTCGCACGGCGTGAGCTTCGGCGCGCCGACATTCGACCCTGCCGCAATCCGGAGCTGGAAGGACGGCGTGGTCAAGCGGCTGACGGGCGGCCTCACCGGGTTGGCGAAGCAGCGCAAGGTCAAGGTCGTATACGGGGAGGGCGAGTTCACTTCGGCGAACACCCTGCGCGTCGAAACGGCGGAGGGGGCGCGGGTTGTTCGCTTCAACAAGGCGATCATCGCCGCCGGCTCCAAACCGGCCGCGCCGGGGTTCATTCCAGTCGATTCCCGCATCTGGGATTCGACCGCGGCGCTCGAGATCAGCTTCATCCCCAAGCGCATGCTGGTCCTCGGCGGCGGCATCATCGGGCTGGAGATGGCGACGGTCTATCACGCGCTGGGCGCGGGAATCACCGTGATCGAGATGATGGACCAGCTGATGCCGGGGGCCGATCTGGACATCGTGACGCCGCTCGCCAAGCGCGTTGGCCGGCTCTACGACAAGATCCTGCTGAAGACGAAAGTGACGGCTGTCCAGGCGGAGCCGGACGGGCTCAAGGTCAGTTACGAAGGTCCCGACGGGGCGAAGACCGAGACATTCGACGCCATGCTCGTCTCCGTCGGACGACGGCCCAATGGCGCCCGCGTTGGCGCTGCGGCCGCGGGCGTTGCGGTCGACGAGCGCGGCTATATCGCTGTCGATCGCCAGATGCGCACCAACGTGCCGCACATCTTCGCCATCGGCGACATCGTCGGCCAGCCGATGCTGGCGCATAAGGCCACGCATGAGGCGAAGGTCGCGGCGGAGGTCGCGAGCGGACACAAATCTTCGTTTGACGCCAAGGCGATACCCTCGGTTGCTTACACCGATCCGGAAGTCGCCTGGGCGGGGGTCACGGAGACTGAAGCCAAGGCGAAGGGAATCAAATATGGCAAGGCCGTCTTCCCTTGGGCGGCGAGCGGGCGCTCGCTGTCCCTTGGCCGCGATGAAGGCCTGACCAAGACCCTGTGGGACGAGGAGACGCAGCGTCTCATCGGCTGCGGCATCGTCGGCCCCAACGCCGGCGACCTCATTTCCGAAGCGGCGCTGGCGATCGAGATGGGCGCGGAAGCCGAGGACGTGGGCCTCACCGTCCATCCGCACCCGACGCTCTCGGAGACGTTCGCCATGTCGGCCGAAGCCTTCGCCGGGACGCTGACCGACCTCTACATGCCGAAAAAGAAATAGCGCCGGAACGAGTGACGCGAACGGTGAGGGTCTTCTTCTTCGGCCTCGGCTACTGCGCCCGGCGGCTCATTCAGCGCGAGTCCTGGATCGAGGCGAGCGGAACCACGCGCACAGCCGAAGCGGTCGCAAGCCTGCGTCAACAGGGCGTCGAGGCCTTTCGTTTCGACGGCGCGGAAGCCGACGCGGGCATCGAGCCGGCCCTCAAGAGAGCCGAGGCGATCGTCATCTCCATCCCGCCGCGCGACGGGGCAGGCGCGACACTGGATCGCTTTGCTGGCGCCATCGGCGCGGCGCCGGCGCTGCGGCGCATCGTCTATTATTCGACCATCGGGGTGTACGGCGACCATGCGGGGGCGTGGGTCGAAGAGACCAGCGCGACACGCACGCGCACCGCCCGCGGCCTGGCGCGGCTCGAGGACGAGGCCCGCTGGACGGCCGCCGCCCGGGCGCACGGCGCCGAGGCCGACATCCTGCGGCTCGCCGGCATCTATGGGCCGGGCCGCAATGCGCTCGTCAACCTGCGCCGCGGCGAGGCGCGGCGGCTGGTCAAGCCAGGGCAGGTGTTCAACCGCGCCCATGTCGATGACATCGCTGAGATTTCCCGCCTCGTGCTTAAGCGCGACCTTAAGGGCCAAATTTGGAACGTCGCGGACGATGAGCCGGCCCCGCCGCAGGACGTGATCGCCTACGCGGCGGCGCTGCTTGGCGTCGAGCCGCCTCCCGAGGAGCCTTTCGACGAGGCTTCGCTCTCGCCGATGGGCCGGGAGTTCTACGCCGACAACAAGCGCGTCTCGATCGCCAAGGCCAAAGGGCTTCTGGGCTTTCAGCCGGCCTATCCGACCTACCGCGAGGGGCTGAGGTCGCTTGCCGGGGTGGAAGAGGGACGGGCGCCTAACGGCTTTGAGGCCCGAAAGCTCGATTGAGAAAAAAATCGGCAATTTCTTGCCAAGCCAGCTCCAGTCTGTTATTGTTTTTCCGAAATGCTCTAACGGAGCAACTCGCCGGTCGGCAGGGGCGACCAGCCGGCGCTGC
>DATDHT010000284.1:0-21971 GCA_036521435.1 Roseiarcus sp. | reverse complement strand
TGCCTCGTCGACGTCGGCGCTGGTCGGCACGCTGAGATAGCGCTCCGGATCGAACCGCTCAGGCTCGTTCCACAGCCGCGGGTCGAAGCTCGTGTCGGTGTGGGGCGTGTTCATATACGAGTGCCGTTCGTAAGGCACGCCGAACTGCGCGAAGGGCGATCCGCCGTAGAAGGACGAAGCCCGCGTGTCGGTGATCGCGGAAATGCTGCCGCCGTTCGGCGAGATGGTGCGGAAGAGCTCCATCACCAGAAGCTCAAGGGGCGTGTAAGGCGCGCCATTTGCGTTGTCGAAGTCGCCGGCCATCGTCTTTTCGAAGGCCGCGCGCACCGCCTGGTCGCCGCCGTTTTCATTGAGGCGCGTCATGACGCCAAAGATGGAATTGCCCCATTGGCTGAACGCCACGAAATTGTGGAAGCATTCGAAGACGACGTCCTTCTTGTCGAAATATTTTCCGTCGCCCGCGTTCTTGAGCCAGTAATAGGCGATGGTCTTGTCGGGATCGGCGATCCGGTCATTCGCGATGTCGTCGAGCCTTTCGTCGATCCACTTCGTCAGGAACGGCCGCAGCGCCCGCACGGTCATGTAGTTTTCGTAGACGATCTCCAGCAAGGGATTGCGGTAGGCGAGCACCGTATTGAAAGCCTCGCCGATCGCGCGGACCTGAGGCGGCACGGCGTCGCCCTTAACGCCAAGATGCAGGTCCCAGTAGACGTCCCAATAATAGTCGAGGTAGTGGCGCATGAACGGTTTGTCGGCGTGCTTCTGATCAAGAAGCTTGTCGAGAAAGTCGACGACCTTGGCCTGGTACTTCGGACCATAAAGATCAGGGCTGACGCCGGTGAAATAGATGCGCTTGCGCAGGTTGTCGGGGCCGCGATTCTCGAGCCCCTCGAGGAAAACGGTCACACCGTCCGCTGGGGTCGGCTTCCAGTCTTCGTAAAGCATCCCCCAAAAATCCCAGGGGATGGCGTCTTGTTTGGTAAGCGGCAGGTCGATCATGGGCAGGATCGGACCCTCGCCGGCAAAGATGCTGCCGAGAAAGAACGGGACCACGGCGTTGTTGACGTATTCGCGGTCGAAATGGCTTGGAATCGTGGCTCGGAATTTGGCCAAGGCGGCGGACAGGTCCGGCGCCTCAGGCGCAGCGGAGGCCTGGGTGGAAAGCGCGCCTGCCGCAACGGCTGCGGCGCCGCCAAAAAGCAGCGTTCTTCGTTGGAGGGAGAGCCCGGCAAGCTCATTGGCAGGCGCTTTGACGGGCTGTGCGTCGCCAGGATTGGTCCCGGCGAGCTTTTGCTGCTCGGACATGGCGTCAACTCCCTAGGATGCTCAAGTCAGGTTGGTGCTTGATGTGAACTTCCGCCTGCGAGCAGAGAGGCGGCGTGCTCGCCGGCGGCGCATTGGGATGGGATTGACCGTACTGCCGCTAGTTAACGCCGTCAATGCAAGGCCGCAGACCGTTCAGTTCAACGAGTTGCGATCGAACTCGACTGGGCAGCACGCTTTTCGCGTCTGACTCGACCTTCCGCAGCTGACCCGCCAGACCGGAAAAAGCGCCCGACGTATTTCCACCGACAAACAGCAGGGGCAGTCCGCGTTCTTAACAATTCATAAACCATTCCGACGCAAACGTGGTTAACGAAACGCCAACGGACTGGTGCGATGAACGCGCATGTAGGCCCTGCTCAGACCCTCAAGTTTCGAGCGCAATCCCTTCTGGCCTACGTTCTCGAGCCGGTTCAGCCGCTCGACGAATGGTTTGCGGCGCTCGATGGCTGGCTTGCCCGTTCTCCAACCTTTTTTATCGCCCGGCCCGTCATTCTCGACCTGGCGGCGCTCGACATCACGCTCAAGGAATACCGTGACCTCCTGAGCGGTCTCGCGCGGCGCCACATCAGGGTCATGGGCGCCGAGAACGTGGATCGCGGGCTGGTGGGGCCGCACCTGCCTCCGGTCGTTTCCGGCGGGCGGCCGATCGATCCGCCGACGCTCGGAGAGGAGGCGCCAACGAATCGAGAGGAGGGCCTGCCGGCTGTCGCACAAACCGCGCCGGAAAGGGCCGAGTCGCTGATCGTGGACGGTAATGTGCGCTCCGGCCAGACGATCATGCATCCTCAGGGAGACGTGACGATCCTCGGCCGCGTCGCCTCGGGCGCGGAGATTGTCGCGGGAGGGTCCGTGCACATCTATGGAGCGCTGCAGGGCCGGGTGATCGCCGGGATCTCCGGCTCAAAAACCGCCCGCATATTCTGCACCGAAGCGAGGGCGGAACTGCTCTGCATCGGCGGCGCCTATGTCACGGCCGAAAACACCAATTCCGAGATGGAAGGCCGCGCTCTCGAGGCCCGGCTGGACGGTGACGAACTCAAACTCCGAATCCTAAGCTAAAGGGCTCCCAAGGGGACAACGCGCATGAGCAAGGTGATTGTCGTTACATCAGGAAAGGGCGGTGTGGGCAAAACCACCTCGACGGCGTCGCTGGGAGCGGCGCTCGCGCAGGGCGGGCGACGCGTGTGCGTCGTCGATTTTGATGTCGGACTGCGCAATCTCGATCTGGTCATGGGCGCGGAGCGCCGCGTCGTGTTTGATTTCATCAACGTCGCGCAGGGGGACGCCAAGCTCTCGCAGGCGTTGATCCGGGATAAGCGGATCGAGACGCTGTATCTGCTCGCGGCCTCTCAGACGCGCGACAAGGACGCGCTGACCACCGAGGGCGTCGAGCGCGTGATCGGCGAATTGCGCGAGACTTTCGACTACGTGCTTTGCGACAGTCCGGCAGGCATCGAACGCGGCGCGCTTCTGGCGATGCGGCACGCGGACCAGGCGATCGTGGTCGCGAATCCGGAAGTGTCCTCGGTGCGCGACTCCGACCGCATCATCGGTCTTCTGGACTCCAAGACATTGCGCGCCGAGCGCGGCGAGCCGATGGACAAGCAGCTTCTGCTCACCCGCTTCGATCCCGCTCGGTCGAATTCAGGCGAGATGCTCAGCATCGAGGACGTGCTCGAGATTCTCTCGATCCCGCTCCTGGGCGTGATCCCGGAAAGCAGAGAGATCTTGCGGGCTTCCAATATAGGCGCGCCGGTGACAATGAGCGCTTCGGCCGGCCAGGCTGCACTGGCCTACCTCGAAGCGGCCCGGCGTCTTGGCGGCGAAACGGTCCCGGTGGCGATCCCGGACGAAAAGAAAACCTTGTTCACGCGGCTGTTCGGCCGGAGGGCGGCATGAATCTGTTTGGATTTCTCAAGGCGCGCGGCACCGCGCCGGTCGCGCGCGAGCGGCTCCAGATCCTGCTTGCGCACGAGCGCATCTCGCTCGGTCCGCGCGATCTCGTCACCATCCTGCGCGACGAATTGCTCGCCACCATCGCGCGCCACATCGAATTCGATCCGGAGAAGCTGTCTGTGAAGATGGAGCGCTCGGACTCGGTCTCGACACTGGAGATCGATGTCGAGATTCCCTGCGACAAGTTCATCGCTCGCCCGCAGGCGTCAGCGGCCTGATTGCTTTGCCGACGGGCGCTGAGCGCTGCTTCAAGCGCTCTTCACGCGCCGCGAGCCGTTGAGCCTGGGCGCCTTCGCACGTTCGACGCCGGCGTCGACTCCGGCGATGAACTCGCGAATGCGCGGGACGATCAGCTTGCGGAACCGCGAGCCGTTGAAGACGCCGTAATGGCCGACCCCCTCGGCGAGGTAATAATGCTTCCTTGACTCGGGGATGTTGACGCACAATTCGTTGGCGGCGCAGGTCTGGCCGACGCCCGAGATATCGTCATTTTCCCCTTCCACACTCAAAAGACCGGCGTTGTGGATCGCCTTCAAGTCGACCTTTCGTCCGCGGTGGGTCATCTCTCCCTTAGGCAGGGCGTGGCGCACGAACACGGTCTCGATCGTCTGCATGTAATATTCGGCGGCGAGGTCCATCACCGCCAGATATTCGTCATAGAACTCGCGATGCTTCTCTGCCGGGTCGTCATCGCCGGCGACGAGGTGGTTGAACATGTCGAGATGAGCGGAGACGTGGCGATCGATGTTCATCGCCATGAAGCCGCTGAGCTGAAGAAACCCCGGATAGACCTCGCGGCCGAAGCCGGGATAGGAGAAAGGGACCGTATGCAGGCAGTTGCGGCGGAACCATTCGACCCCGCGCTTCTCGGCCAGCTTGTTGACCTCGGTCGGGCTGCGGCGGGTGTCCACGGGGCCGCCCATGAGCGTCATGCTCGCGGGCGCGGCGCGGTCGCCGTCAGCCTCCATCAGCGCCGTCGCCGCGAGCAGCGGCACCGAGGGCTGGCAGACCCCGATCGTGTGCACGCCCGGGCCCAGATGAGCCAGCATCTCGCGCAGGTAGACGATGTAGTCGTCGAGGTCGAAGGGGCCGAGCGCCAGGGGAACCATGCGCGCATCGGTCCAGTCGGTGATGGTGACGTCGTAATGGGGCAGGAACGCCTCGACCGTGCCGCGAAGCAGCGTTGCGTAATGGCCCGACATGGGCGCGACGATCAGGAGTTTTGGCTGACCCGCGCCGTCTTTAAAGTCAGGTCGGGCAAAATGGAGAAGATTGCAAAACGGTCTCGTCCAGACGATCTCCTCGAGGATCGGATAGACGACGCCGTTGACCTGAAAGTCGTCGAGGCGAAAGGGCGGCTTTCCATACCGACGGGTCAGGCGTTCAAACATCTCCGCGCTGGCGGAAATGTTCTTGCCAAATGGAGTATTGGAAAGCGGATTTAAGGGGTTGCTGAACATGAAACGCGCCGCGTCGGACATCGCGCGCGCGGGGGCCAGGGCTGCGTGCGCCATCTCGTAGAATTGGTAGGGGTAGCTTGGAGACATAGACATGGACCAATCTGACGCGAACGAGCTGGCTGACATGCCAGCCTATCGGTGCACAGCAATATAGCAATTAAGACTTAAGGACTAATCCGTAATCACGCTGGTCAGCGACGGGCCCTCGCTGAAGGCCTCGCGGCGTTCTGGGCGCCGCCTGGCGCGATCCGGCTGGCGACGATCACTGCGCAGGCTTGCGAAACCTCAGCACGAAATTGTCGGCTTCGCCGATCGCCTCGTACTTGGCTCTGTCCTGGTCGCCGAGCCTGAACGTTGGCGCAAGCGTCCACACGCCCTTCGGCCAGTTCGCCGTGTCCTTGAGGTTAGCGTTGATCTCGGAGGAGCCCGCAAACACGAAACCGGCCTTCTCGGCGAGCGCAATGGCGTAGTCTTGCCGGACATAGCCATCGTCGGCCTTCGGATCCTGCGGCGTGTCCCGCTGGCCGCGATGGTCCTCGAGCCCCAGCACCCCGCCGGGTTTCAACGCGCGATAGAAGGCGGCGAAGGCGTCCTGAGCGAAACCTTCATGCAGCCAGTTGTGAAGGTTACGAAAGGAGACGATCAAATCGGCCGAGCCGGGTGAGGCAATGTCGCCTTGTCCAACGCCAAAAACAGTCGGCGTAAGCTTGCCGTATGTCGCGGGATCGGCCTCGATCTTGCCGCGAAAGAGAGCGTTGAGCTTGTCAGCTTCAGCGTCGGCGGCCTCGCTTCCTCCCTTGCCCTGCAAAGCGACATAATAGCCGCCATGATCGTGCAGGAGAGGCGCGAGGATCTCCGTCCAATAGCCGCCGCCGGGCCAGATCTCGACCACCGTCGATTCGGGCGTGACGCCAAAGAACGCCAGCTCCTCAAGCGGATGGCGCGCTTTGTCCCGTGCAACGAATTTCGCGCTCCGCGCAGGATTGCCGATAGCAGCGTCAAGCGTAAGGTCTGCGGAGGCAGCCGGCATACAAAGTCCGAGCGCGAGAGCAAGGACGGTCGCAAAACTCAACACGGGCCGCCGGGCGGCCGCAGGCTCGTGGGACACGACGCCTCCAGTTGGATGGCCAGGAATTTTCGCGTGCTTTAATAGCCAGAGCCGTGACCGGGCCGGACGGTCGGCAGCTCGTTATGTCCGTAATGCGCCAAGCTCCGCGAGCCGGCCCGCGACTCCTTCCGGCGATCACGTATGACCGCCCGCCCGGTGGCGCTAGCCTCCGGACCGAGCCTCAGGGAGAGGTTGATTCGAACCTTCTCAGGCGCCGGCGCTGGCTTTCAACGGAACGCCGGCATCGGTCATAACCGACGTCAGTTCACCGGACTGGAACATCTCGCGCACAATATCGCACCCGCCCACGAACTCGCCCTTGACGTAGAGCTGGGGAATCGTCGGCCAATTGGCGTATTCCTTCACGCCCTGACGAATATCGGCGTCCTCGAGCACGTTCACGCCGACAACCGGCGCGCCGACATATTCCAGGATCTGGATCACCTGGCCGGAAAACCCGCATTGTGGAAATTCGGGCGTTCCCTTCATGAACAGAACAACCGGATTTTCCGAGATAAGCTTCTCGATCCGTTCGCGAGCATTCGCCATGGCGCTGGGTCCTCATAAGGAAGCGGAGAGTCAAGGTCCCCGCTTTCATTCGACTGATATAGCGCGGGGACGCGGTCCCTGCCAGCGGACCGCTCAGAAAAAAGAAGCGTTGTCAGCCCCCGGTCGCGTTCATATGACGGTGAACGGCAGGCGCCGCTGACCGGGCGATGACGAAATCGTGGCCTTTGGGCTTACGCTTTATGCCACCTCGGATCGCCTCCATGAGCGGCCCGTCGGAAGCGGAGCGGCGGAGCGGCTCCCGCAAATCGACCGCATCCTCCTGGCCGAGACACATGTAGAGCGTGCCGGTGCAGGTGACGCGCACCCGATTGCAGCTCTCGCAGAAGTTGTGCGTAAGCGGAGTGATAAATCCGAGGCGCCCCCCCGTTTCCTGAATGTCGTAATAGCGCGCCGGGCCGCCGGTGGCGTAAGTCGATGGTATCAGGGTCAGCGATTCCTGGAGGCGGGCGCGCAACTCCGGCAAGGGCAGGAATTGATCCGCCCGGTCGCGCTCCATGTCCCCAAGCGGCATCACCTCGATGAAGGTCAGGTCGAAACCGCGCCCATGCGCCCACTTGATCAGATCCAGGGCTTCATCCTCGTTGAAACCCTTCAAGGCGACTGTGTTGATCTTGATCTTCAGCCCCGCGGCCGAGGCGGCGTCAATGCCCGCCAGAACGACCTTCAGATCGCCCCACCGGGTCACTTGGCGAAACTTGCCCGGGTCGAGCGTATCGAGCGAGACGTTGACGCGCCTGACCCCGCAATCCGCAAGTTCGGAGGCGAAGCGAGCGAGCTGAGAGCCGTTGGTCGTTACCGTCACTTCATCGAGCGTTCCGGCGCTGAGGTGTCGAGACAGGCCATGGAACAACGACATCACATTGCGCCTGACCAACGGTTCGCCGCCGGTTATGCGAATTTTTCGCGCGCCAAGGCCCACGAAAGTGGAGCACAATCGATCGAGCTCTTCGAGCGACAGGATGTCCCGCTTGGGCAGGAAATTCATGTCCTCGGACATGCAATACAAGCACCGATAGTCGCAGCGGTCGGTGACCGAAACCCGTACATAGGCGATCGCGCGACCGAACGGGTCGATAAGCGGCTGAACGGCCTGAGGCGCGTGAATATTCATCACCGATGGATATAGGCCTGCATCCCCATGAAAGAAAGCCGCGGGCCGCGGCGCCCGGGCGGCAAAGTTTTCATCGCGTTATGTGCGCCTGGGAATAACGCGCAGATGGGAGACGGAGCCGGCTGTCGTCGCGCCCAAGCGGAGGGACGGTGCGGCAACGCCGTGGATTCCGCCGAGATCCGGCAGGCTCCGAGGCAAATCGATCGAGAGATCAATCAGCGGCTTGAGCTGAACCGCCGATTCGTTGGAAAACGAAAGATAGAGAAAAACATTTCATATTTCCGAAATATCTGCTATGATCCCCAAGTCGCCATCAAAGCCGAGATCTCCCATGTCCGAACTGTTCCGCCAGCAAGAACGCGTTCTCTGGAATCGCATCGCTCAGGGCCCTTCGAGGACGCTTCGCGGCGCTTCAGAACAATGTTTAAAATCGAGACAGAGACACGAAAAGTTGCGCAAAGGAGCAGTTAACCCGGTGAAATCATTGGCGCGCGTAAACTTGTGCGCGGAGCATCGACAGAGTCCCGACCGCGCCGATGATGGCTCTAACGACTGGAACGGCCGCTTTCCGCTCCGCTACCGCGTCACCACGACCCGCGCGCCAACTCTCGCGCGCCCATAAAGATCGATGACGTCGTCGTTCGTCATGCGGATGCAGCCGGACGAAACCGCCTGCCCGATCGTGTCCGGCTCGTTGGAGCCATGGATTCGATAGAGGGTGCCCGCGAGATACATGGCGCGCGCGCCGAGCGGATTGTCCACTCCTCCCTCCATATGACGAGGAAGGTCGGGCCGACGCCTCAGCATTTGTGCCGGGGGCGTCCAGTCCGGCCACTCTCGCTTGTACCCGATATGGGTGGCGCCGGCCCACATAAATCCCGGCCGTCCGACCCCAACCCCATATCTGAGCGCCTGATGGTCCGGGAGGACGAGGTAGAGTCGGCGCTCGCGGGTGCGCACGACAATGGTGCCCGGCGACTCCCTTCCGTCAAACGGGACGGTCTCTCGGGGAATCGGAGCCGCGACCGGCTGCAATTGCGAATCGAGCGCGTTGGCGAAGGCTGGCGCGGCGCCGGCGCTCAGAAAGAGCCCGGCCATCAAGGCGGCCCGGATCAGATTGCGGCCCATGATTTCCCCGTAAAGACAACGGACCCGTGCTTGGCTCGACTCGCTCGCGACGCAATTATGGCGGGAGATGGCCCTGAGGCAATGGATTGACGCGCAGCGGAAATCGGCAATCGGTCAATTGCGTTAAATTGTGGCGAAGAAGACACATCGAGTTTGAGGTGGGGCTCGGAGTTTGAGCGGTGGCGCTCGGACCTTGACCCCGTTCCCGGCGAGGACTTGAATGTCGGAGGTCCTGATCCGAGCCCAAACCGGATTGGACAGAATGGAATGCGGCGATGAAGACGGGTTTGACGCTGATTGAAGTGGACGTGCGAATTGCCGCTGTCCGGGAGAATCTCGAGGAGCTGGTTGAACAGTCCACTGCCGACTCGAGCGCGGGCAATGACGATTTGAATGCGGCGCGGATCGCCGACCAGGAGAAGGAGCTTGCCGAGTTGACCGAGCTCCGAGAGGCTTTGCTGCGCAAATGACCGCCCGGTGGGTCGAGCGCGAGGCGATGCGCCTGCGCCACACTGGCGTTGCCGGGAGCTAAGCCGGACCCTCGAGCGCCGAAAGCCGCTCGGCCTCAGCGAGATCCTCAACGGTGTTGACGTTGAAAAACGGATCGACCCGGTTCGCCGGCCAGGCGACCGTGGCGACGCGATAGCGTCCGGTCCAACCTTGAACCTTGCGGAGCCCGCCGACAACGAGGGCTTCGCGCAACGCATAGCGCAACGCGACCTTCCACAGCCCGATCACAGGATGAGATCGTCCTTGCGAGGCGGCGACGGCAAGCTCCGCGCCTTGAGCGGACACGGCCTGGCCTAATCGTGCGACCAGGTCCCGAGGCAGGAAGGGACAGTCCCCCGGAGCGCTGAGAATCCATTCCGCGTTGGGTCGGTGGGCCGCGGCCCAGTCGAGCCCGGCGAGGATGCCAGCGAGCGGTCCTGGATGATCGCTTATTCCATCGGCAATGACCAGCAGGCCGAACGACGCAAAGCGCAGGGGATCGCCGTTGGCGCTGAGAAGCAGGCTTTCGCATTGCGGCTCGAGGCGCGCAATGACGCGGGCCAGAATCCTGTGGCCGCCAATTTCGCGCAGCGGCTTGTCGCCGCCGCCCATTCGCTGCGCCAAACCGCCCGCGAGCACCACGCCCGGCGCGCCAAAAGCCTCAACCATCGCGGTCGCCTTTTGGCGTGTGGCGAGCCGGCCCGCAAGGCTCTGATCAAAGAGGCCCGCTTTGAGATGCAGCGGTCGCCGTGGGGCGGTTCAGCTTGCGTCATTTGCCCGGCTCGCCGAAAATCAGGCGACCAAACGAGAGAAGGCGGGATTGACGGCCAGCCAACGATCAACTCATGTCGAGCCATGACCGTCGTCAAGTTGGATTTGTCGGGACTGAAATGTCCCCTTCCGGCGCTCAAGACGCGCAAGGCTCTAAAATCCTTGGCGCCGGGCGATCGGCTGGAAGTGCGCTGCACCGACCCGCTGGCAGTGATCGACATTCCCCATTTGGTCGGACTGATCGGCGACCATCTGGAGATCATCGATCGCGGGGAGCGCGACACAGTGTTCCGCATCGAAAAGTCCGCTCCGAGCGTCGAATCAAAGCCGCCGCCTCGTTGATCAGGCTGGGGGCGCCGCGCCGCCGGCGACAAGCTCAGTTTCCGGCCTCGGTATCGCCGAACTTCGACCTTGCGAGCACGTATTCGGCAAAATGAGCGTACGACTTCTTAAAGATGACGAACGAAACGTTAACGAGGCTGGGGATAAAATCGGCGAGGCGGTCGATTGGTCTGCCCCAAGGAACGCGCCCACTACTTCAAAAATGGCGAATACGCTTCAATCTGAGACGGTCACAGTTTAGATCCTAAATGGGCATGGGGCGTCGGAAATGGGTTCAATAGACCCGCGCCCCGCGTGACACGTTCTATAGCATCGGCTTTCCGGCCCTAACTTTGCCACGTAATTTGGGTTCTTCGCGGAGCATGGCGGCCGAATAGGGAACCGATGCCAGCGTTTCACAATGATGCGATCCCGACGGGCGTCTCCGGCGGCGAGCGAATGGCGCCTTTTCCGCCTTCGTCGAGGGCGCGCCTTATCGGCGTCGCACCGCCTCGCGACCGAGAACGTGCATTTGCGAAAGCGAAGCGCCGCTCAGGGCGCGTCAGATTGTTGCGCCTCGCGATTCTGATTGGTGGCCTCGGTGCGATCGCCGCGACGTTCGTGGTCGCCTTTTTCAACCCTTTCGCGACAAAACTAGGCGCCCTGAGTTTCAATGCCCTTTCAGTGGAGGGAACCAAGATCGTCATGGACCGGCCGAAGCTTGCTGGATTTCGTAGCGATGGGCAAGCCTATGTTCTAACGGCCGAGCGAGCGCTGCAGGACGTCAAACAGCCGACTATGGTGCAACTCCGAAAAGTCGACGGAGAAATCGGCACGGCCGGTGGGGAGGCGACACATTTGAGCGCGGACGCCGGTGTTTACGATAACTTGGCCGAGCACATGGAGCTGTCGGGAAACGTGCGGATCAAGAACGGCCGCTTCACCGTGCTATTGCGAAGCGCCAGATTCGATTTTAAGTCCGGAGTTTATGGAAGTGACGACCGAATCGAAGTCCAAGGGGATGACGGCACGACGATATTTGCCGATCGGGCTTCGGCGCTCAACCACGGCCAGGAGCTGACTTTCGAAGGTCACGTGCGAACAAACATTGTTCCGCAGTCAAAGCAAGAGCCTGCGAATGAAGTAAAAAGGGCCGATCCATGACATTGCCGTCTCCCTGTCCTGGATGGTTGGCGGCGATAGCAGCGGCTCTGCTCTGCTGCAGCAGCGCCCACGCGGCCGCCGAAAAGCCACCGGCCCCGAACGATTCGGCCGCGATCTTCCCTGGGACAAGTTCAAAAGAGCCGATCTCGATCGACGCCGATAAGCTCATTTATTACGACAAGGAACATAAGGCGGTCTATTCCGGCAATGTCGTCGTCATTCAGGGCGATACGAAGATGACTTGTTCGGCCATGAGTGTCTTCCTGGATCACGCGCCAACTCAGGGCGCATCCGCTCCATCGAAGGAAGCTGCCCCCCAATCTACGAACGGCCAATCGGGGGCCACTGCGGACGCGGGCGTCAAGCACTTAGACGCCGCGGGGCCTGTCACGGTCGTCTCGAAGACTCAGGTCGCCACTGGCGACAGCGGCAGCTACGATAAGGCTGAAGGCAAAGTGCGGCTCATTGGTCATGTCACGCTCAGCGACGGGCAAAACGTCACCAAAGGGGACAAGCTGACCTACGACCTCAAGAGCGGCCAGGCGACCGTCGACACCAGCGCCAAGTCTGGGCGAGTGCACGGACAATTCGTTCCGAAATCGGGCGCCGAGGCCACAAAGTCGGATACTGCGAAGGCCAAATAGGAGCCCGCCAGTGGCTAGGTTTCAGGTGTCGGTTGAAGTGATCGATCGTAAGTGAGCGACGACGCCCTGCGCGAGCGCGTAAACGCACCCTCTCGCTGGCGCAAATGGTTGCGCAGCGAGAGCAACAAATCGGCTGCAAAATCAGGGTCTCCGTCCGGCGGCCAAGGCGTTCTCGCCGTGCATCACCTCGGAAAGGGCTATCGCGGTCGAATGGTTGTGCAGGACGTCAGCCTTTCGGTTCGCCAGGGCGAGGCGGTCGGGTTGTTGGGGCCGAACGGGGCCGGCAAGACCACCGTCTTTTACATGATCACCGGCCTGGTAAAACCCGACAAGGGCGAAATAGAGCTGGACGGTCATGACGTCACCGGCTTGCCGATGTTTCAAAGGGCGCGGCTCGGGGTCGGCTATTTGCCGCAGGAGGCTTCGATTTTCCGCGGGCTTAACGTCGAGGACAATATTCGCGCGGTGCTGGAGGTCAACGAACCTAACCGTCGGGCGCGCGAGGCGATGCTGGAATCTCTCCTCGAGGAGTTCGACATCGCGCGCGTGCGGGCGGCGCCCTCAATTTCGCTGTCGGGCGGCGAGCGGCGGCGGTGCGAAATAGCCCGCGCGCTCGCCGGCAAACCGTCATTCATGCTCCTCGACGAGCCTTTCGCGGGCATCGACCCGATCGCGGTCGGCGACATCCAGGATCTCGTGCGTCACCTCAAAGGGCGAGGTATCGGCGTTTTGATTACCGATCACAATGTTCGAGAAACCCTCGGGCTGATCGATCGCGCCTACATCATTCACAGCGGCCACGTTTTAACTGAGGGTCCGCCAGACGACATCATTGCGCACGCGGACGTGCGACGCTTTTACTTGGGAGAGGACTTTCGGATGTAGGACCGGACGCGAACCGTCAAAAACGAGCGCCGGCGTCACTCGTCTTCGCCGAAGCGACTGGAGACCAGAGCCGCAAGCGCCTCCAACGCCTCTCGAGCCTCCGCGCCCGAGGCCGATACCGTAATCGTTGATCCCGGGCCCGCGCCGAGCGTCAGGATGCCCATGATCGAATCGCCCCCAACCGTCTCGCCGCAGCGGGTGACCTTGACGTCCGCGTCGAACCGGTCGACGCACTGCACAAATTTCGCGGTGGCGCGCGCGTGCAAACCTTTTCGGTTCACGATATGCAACTCACGCGACAAGGCTTCGGTAAGAGGAGGCGCTTCTTCGGATCCGCCCTGGGTCACTTCCCCTCCAGGACCTTGCTTGCGATCGTGATATACTTGCGCCCGGCGTCGCGCGCCTCTACCACGGCGTGGTCGAGATCGGCGCTTTCGCGCATTGTTGCGAGCTTGATCAACATCGGCAGGTTGACGCCACAGATAACCTCGACGCGTCCCCCATCCATCACCGAAATCGCAAGATTCGATGGAGTTCCGCCGAACATGTCGGTCAGAATGACAACTCCGCCACCGTCCTGAACGCGGCCCGCCGCGCTCAGGATATCTGAGCGCCGCTGCTCCATATCGTCTTCGGGACCGATTGTTATCGTCTCGAGCTGGGATTGGGGCCCGACGACATGCTCTAACGCTGCCCGAAAACCAGCGGCGAGCTGGCCGTGGGTCACAAGGACCATTCCGATCATCAATTACCCATCAGTCGATCGGCTCGTACTCCGGCGCCGTCAGACCGGCGGCGGACGCTTTGGCCGCCCACTTTTGTGCACTGCGGCGCAATGTTCAAGCGAAATTCCCAATCGCGTCGGACTCTCCGCGGTTAAGGCACCCAATCGCTCCGCGGCCGCGAGCACCTGATCGCAAACGCACAGGTAGGAATCAAGCGCCAGACGGGGCAGTGTGACCTCACCAACAACAAGATCGTCATTATCACGGGGCATTCTCGGCCATCGATGCCCGCGTTCGCGGAGCTCGATGGCCAGCCGCACGACCGCCACCGGCTCGTGTGGGACTGTGATCAGACCCGCAGATCGCCGCTCGATGACGCCGGCCATCCTGGCTGCCCCCCTGGCGAGGAGACGACCGTGCGATTTGCTGACAAAAATCCTGTCGTCCCCGATAAGCGCGCTAAACGCGCCCAGAGAATCTGCGCGTGCCATGAGCGCCAGCGCAAGCGAGCTTTTGCCCGAACCTGATGGGCCAAGAATCAAAACACCGCTCTCGCCATGGATCACGGCCGTCGCATGGAGGCTCGTCTCCCCGGCCAAAGGGGTCCCAGTCATGCCGAGAACGCGGGCAGTTCGACGACAAAGCGTGCGCCTGCGCCATGCCGCACGGTCTCATCCGAATCGCTGTGTTCCGGGGGTCCGACGGGAACCTGAGCCAATTCCGCCGGCCGGTTGCAGGCCCAAATACGACCGCCATGAGCTTCAACAATTTGGCGCGAAATCGACAGGCCTAAACCCGAATTCTGACCGAAGCCCTGGCTTGGTCGGTCGGTGTAAAATCGCTCAAAAATGCGCTCCAGCGCATGTGGCGGGACGCCAGGCCCGTCATCGTCGACAGTAATGACAACGTTATGGACCAACTGCTTGCCTTCCGGCTCTTTTCGAGCAGACGTGCGTTCAAGGGCAACGCGCACAACGCCACCGGGTTCGGAAAATGAGCAGGCGTTGCCTATGAGATTGGTTACGACCTGCGCGAGACGGGAATCGTGCCCGAGGACAAAATAGTCGACGCTCGCGTTCTTGCCGCGCCTCACCGGAATGGACAATTCGACCTGGGCGCCGCCCCGCGGGGAATCCTGCGCCATCGACACCACGGCGCGGAGAAGAGCGGCGACGTCGACTGGGCCCGCCTCGCCTCGCCCCAGCTCCGCATCGAGGCGGGAGGCGTCGGAGATGTCGCTGATCAAACGGTCGAGCCGCCGTACGTCATGTTGCATGATGGCGATCAGCCGATCGCGCGAATGACTCGCGTTCACCCTCGGCAATGTTTCGAGCGCACTGCGCAGCGATGTCAACGGATTCTTGAGTTCGTGGGCGACATCGGCTGCGAAACTCTCAATCGCGTCCAAACGATTATAGAGCGCCCGCGTCATATCCCGCAGCGCGCGGGACAAGTGGCCGATCTCGTCCGATCGCGCAGTGAAATCAGGAATCTGCTGGCGCGACCGGATGCCTCGCCGCACGCGCTCAGCCGCGTCGGCGAGCCGCCGGACAGGTTCGGCAATTGTGTTGGCGAGCGAGAGCGAAAGAACCAACATAACGACAGCGAGCACCAGAAAGAAGCGGAGTTGAGCCAAACGCGCGGAGGTGATCACACGGTCAATGTCACCGCCCTGAGTGGAAAGCAGCAGCGCCCCCCGCGTCGCCATCATGTGCTGGATCGGAACTCCGACCGACACGATCGTTTCCCCCAAGTGGTTGACGCGCACCAGAGATTGGGTTTTGCCCTGCAGCGCTCCGGCGACTTCCGGCAGAGTCCGGCCATTGGTCGCCCAGGGGTCTTCGGCGCCTGGCGTGTTCGAGGTCAGAAACAAACGGCGCAGACGGGCGACGAGCCGATCGCCAAATCCGTGCCGCTCCGAAGCATCTGGCAAATCTGAACGCACGACCGCGCCACGAGCGGAAAACGATCGCGAGTCGAGGAGAAGCCGGCCGTCGCTGTCATAAATACGCGCGCGCGTATGAGTAGGGGTGACGAGGCGGTGCAGGAAAGGCCCAACAAGCGCGGGACTGATGGAGAACTGCGTTGCGTCCTCATCGCTTGGGGAGGGCGAGACGCTCTCGCCTGGCGCCAGTTGCAACAGCTTGTCGGGATCGATGGTGATGGAATCGGTGTCTCCCGTCGCTGAAGCTGAGATCGCGGCGGCGATTATGTCGGCCTGAATGGTAAGGCTCTGCACCCGCGCATCAATCAGATCAGCGCGAAACTGGTCGAGCAGCAGAAAGCCGACCACAAGCACCACCAGGCCGCCCAAATTAAGGACGACGATGCGACGGGTGAGCGAAGACGAAAACCGCGCTGTGAGAAATCGCCAAGCTGCGCGCGCGCGCACGCGCAGCCACCGAAGTCTCCCACGGGCTCCGTGAACCGAAAGGCGATGTTGAACCTGCGTTTCGGCGCTCATTGTCCCTGCTGAGCCGCTCACCCCTCCTTAAATCGGTAGCCTACGCCGTAAAGGGTCTCGATCATTTCAAAATCCGGCTCGACCACCTTGAACTTCTTGCGCAACCGCTTGATGTGGCTGTCGATCGTGCGATCGTCGACATACACCTGATCGTCGTACGCCGCATCCATCAACGCATTGCGGCTCTTCACGACGCCCGGCCTGGTCGCTAGCGCCTGAAGAATAAGGAACTCCGTGACCGTCAGGGTCACCGCAGTATTATCCCAAGTGCAGGTATGACGCTCGGGATCCATCTTCAACCGGCCGCGCTCTAGAATCTTGGCTTCGGTCTCCTTTTGCGTGCCTGCATCCTTGGGATTCGAGCGTCGGAGAATCGCCTTGACCCGCTCGACGAGAAGGCGCTGGGAGAAAGGCTTGCGGATGAAATCGTCGGCGCCCATTTTAAGGCCGAACAACTCATCAATCTCCTCGTCCTTCGACGTCAGAAAAATGACGGGCAGATCCGACTTCTGCCGCAAGCGCCGCAGGAGCTCCATCCCGTCCATGCGCGGCATCTTGATGTCGAAAATGGCGAGGTCGGGCGGATTGGCTTTCACGCCATCCAGCGCGCTCGCGCCATCGGTGTAAGTCTGAACCCGATATCCCTCCGCCTCGAGCGATAACGAGACGGAAGTCAATATGTTACGGTCGTCGTCGACCAGCGCGATTGTGGGCATGAAGCTCCCGTTTTGATCTAATGTCGCCTCTTGGGCGGGGTGGCTCAAAGCTGAAACCATTGATCGACTGAATGTGTTCCGAACAGGGCGATCCTCTGAGGGCGCAGACGCCAGATGGGACCTCCGCCCGAATTGTGCAAGATTACCATACCGTTGCAGGCGCTGGCCGGCGGTCGGTGTGGGCGTGACCAGGCGCCGCGCTCTTGACCGTTCGACCCCGCCCGGTGTCTCACTCCAATCCGTCCGAAGCGTCAAGGCCGCCATGGCGAACGCCCCTGTCGATCCCAAAGAAACCCACGCCGCGGCGATCGCCGACGTCAAGCGCCTGATGCGGCTCGCACGCACGGGCGCATTGGCTACTCTTGAGGCGATGGGAGGCGCGCCGCTGACCACGCTTGTCGGCGTCGCCAGCGATTTCGATGGCGCGCCCTTATTCCTCATGTCGACGCTATCGCGCCATACCCGAAACCTGGGTAACGACCCGCGCGCCTCCCTCCTGTTGAGCGGGCCCCATGACCGCGGCGATCCGCTCAACCAGCCGCGCGTGACGCTCGGCGGTCTGGTCGAACGATGCGCCGCGCCACGCGCTAAGCTACGGTATTTGCAGCGTAATCCAAAGGCTGGCCTCTACGCCGGCTTCACCGATTTCGCCCTTTGCCGGCTTCGGATCGACGACGTGCATTTCAACGGCGGCTTTGGCCGCGCCGCGCCGCTAAATGTGGTCGAGGTCCTTTCGCCCCGCGGAGGCGAAACAACGCTGGTCGCGGCCGAAGAAGGGCTCCTCGTCGAGGTGAACGCGCTTGGCCGAGCAGAGCTCGCGCGGCTTGCGGGGCACAGCGCCTTGCGCCCTGCCTGGAGGGCGATCGGCCTCGACGCGGAGGGCCTGGACCTCGCCGCCGGCGGCCGCGCCGCCCGCGCCCAATTCGCTACGCCGGCGCACGACCCGGAGGGTTGGCGGGCGCGGGTCGAACACATGCTCGCGGCCGGCTAGCGGACGCGCCAATCCGCGCCTGCGGCCGAAATAAACGCTAATAAATCCAAGGAAATGCAAGGAAAAACCCTTGCATTTCCTTGGATTCCTTTGGTGGAATCGGGACTTTTCAAGGGTTTACAGCGAATCCAAATAAAAAATCTACTTGTTCAGATATTTTACAAACCTACGCCGCCATACTCCGCTTTTTCCTTTGCAGCCCGAACTCCCGGACGCCCAGGTCTACCGGGCGAGCAAGAAAACGATAGCACACATTCTGATTTTTGAAAATAGAATTCTTGATTTTAGAAAAGATAATTCGCTGTCGACAGACAATTCGCGTGCGAGATCGGGACCCGATGGATTCCCGGCCTTGCGGACCCGCGCCGCGTGGGCCGAAGGCGGCCAAAAGCTTCGAGCGGCCGTCTTCGAGAATCCTTGATGAGGCCGGCATCGCCTCTCGTTCCGACATTTGCGGTGCGGCCGTGGCGCAAAAAAGCGTCTCCGCAGCCCGCCAGAATATCAATATCAGCGAATTAAACCGCCAATACGGCCGCATTGCCGCTGTTTATGGAAAAGGATCAACGCGCCGCTCGATACCGCCGCGATCCATGACGAGCTACGCCAGACCAGCGCAGTATGTGACCGGGATCACGGCCGCCCGGGAGCGTTCACGATTATTTGAAGGGCGGAGGTTTTCGGGCTAATCCTCCTCAAGCCAGGAGGGCATCGCATGCGGGGCGGCGTCTTCATTTGCTATCGCCGAGAAGACGCGGCCGGGTTCGCGGGGCGCATCTATGATCGCCTGAAGAACGGCCTTGGGCGCGAGAACGTCTTCATCGACGTCGACAACATCCCGGCCGGCCGCGATTTCGTCGAAGTGCTGACAGAGCGCGTTGGCCGATGCGATGCGCTGGTCGCGGTTATCGGCAGGAATTGGCTCGCGAGCGCGGACAAGGACAATCGCCGCCGCCTTGATGATCCCAACGATTTCGTGCGCATCGAAATCGAAGCCGCGCTCGAGCGCAACGTGCCGGTCATTCCCGTGCTGGTCGACGGCGCAGTGATGCCGCAGGCCGACGACCTGCCTCAAGCTCTCAAGAAGTTTGCGCGCCGGCAGGGAATAGAGATCTCTCACAACCGCTTCGATTCCGATGCCGAACGGCTGACAAGGGTGCTGTCGGCGATCGAGACGGAAGCGGTCCACGGCAGCGAAAGCGAAGCGCCCGGGGCGCCGCAACACGACGGCGGGCCGTCTGGTCCACCCGGCGAAGGCCGTCAGCCCGCGGCGACGACGCCCACTGCGCCGGCGCCGTCGAATAAGCGCCTGGCGCGGGTCGGACTGGCTGGCGCGGCGGCCATGGTCGGACTTGCGCTGCTTTTGGCGTTCGCGGGCTTCCGGCTCCTGCAAGGCGGCGCGCCCGAAACACGGCCGCCGACCGCCGACCTCGGCGACCCGACCGCGCTGACCGCGCTCAACTTCGACGCTTCGCCGTCAGCGCCCGCTTCGTTAGGGTCGGCCGCCAATGGGGCGGCAACGCCGGTTGTCCCCGCCTCCTCGCTCGCCAATCTCCTGGCCAACGCTCCCACCGGCCCCGACGCCAAGCTCTCGGCCCTGCTGGGCCCATCCGCCAGCCTCGTGGCCGATGCGCCCAACGCCGCCGACAGCGAGCCCGCATCTCCTGAGGAGCTCGCCCGGCGGATCGAACAGCAGAAAGTTGCGATGGCGAAGGCTCAACCGGTCTTCGATCGACTCGGAAAAGAGGCGGACGCGGCTGCGAAATCCATCAGGATGGGCGACACGGCGGCGACGAGGGAAGTCGCCAACGCGGCGCAGGACAGCGCCCCACCCGGCCTGGAGGCTCCGGCGCCCAAGTACATCTACCTCGGGATGCGCAATGGCGCCGGCTGGGTCACGAACGAATTCGCCCGCAGCGGGGCGGTCATTTCATCCAACGCTATCCCAAGCGCTGGAGACGTCGTCAGGATCGTGTCGCCCGTTCAATTTCACAACAGCCTTCCGTCTGCGGACAATCCCATCGCCAAGCGCGACGGCGTCGGCGTCCTGCAGAAGAACGCGACCGTTCGCATCAACGACGTCCAGCTCATCGGTGACAAATACTATTGGGCCAGCGTCGATCTTCGGTAGGAACCGCGTTCCCGGGTCTTGGGACCGCGCCGGCCTGACCCCTTCATTCAGAGGAGAGATGCAGGGTGTCGCATCGTGAGGGAGAAATGGCCGGACGAGAACCATCCATTCGCTGCATCCGCGAGGGCAACGGCAATCCCGATGCGATCGTCTTCCTCCATGGCTTCACCGGCGACGGGCTGAGGACCTGGGCCGATCTTTCCGACCAGATCGCCCGGCATCCGGCACTCGTTCCCTGGGACTGCTGGACGCTCACCTACGCGACGAGCTGGCTTCCTGATATCACCGGAATCTGGGCTGCGGACGCCGATCTGTCGATCATCGCTCGCCATTTGAGATCGCATGTCAATCTCGGCGCGCTGGCCCGTTATCGGTCGCTTGTACTGATCGCGCACAGCATGGGCGGCCTCGTCGTCCAGAAGGCGCTCACCGACGACAACGCGCTCGCGGACCGGACCAGCGCTGTGATCTTGTTCGGGACGCCGAGCGGTGGTTTGGTCAAGGCCCGCTCGATCTTCTTCTGGAAGCGGCAGCTCGCCGACATGGCGAAGAGCGGTCCGTTCATCACCGGCCTGCGCACGGCCTGGCAGGAACGTTTCGGCCGCGAGGCGCCGTTCACCTTTCTGGCGGTTGCAGGCGAGCGCGACCAGTTCGTTCCGCCGGATTCCTCGATCAAGCCATTTCCCGACGAGCAGCAGGCGGTTGTTTCCGGCAACCATGTCAGCATGCTCGCGCCGGGCCGCAACGACACCGAGGCCCTGGCGTTGATCGCGGGACGGATCGCGGCGGGCAATCCGGGAAGCGCGCTTGGCGATCCGCTCGCACGGTCGATTGAGCGGGGCGACTTCCGCAAGGTCGTCGCGGACCTCTATCCGGGCCGTGAGCAACTCGACCGGAAGGCGCTCGTGCGGCTCGCGATCGCGCTTGACGCGCTCGGCAGGCGCGATGAGGCTTACGAGATGCTTGCGAAGCGCGCCGATCTCGACAGCGACGCGATCGGGACGATGGCGGGCCGGCTTAAGCGCAAATGGCTGCTGTCGCGGCAGCAGGCCGACGGCGATGCCGCGATGGAGCATTACGCAAAGGGTCATGCGCTTGCGACCGCCGCGAACAACCTGCCGCAGGTTTATTATCACGGCATCAATCTCGCGTTCCTCGAATTCGTCCTCCGCGGCGACAGGCCTGCTGCGAAACGGCGGGCGCAGGCGGTTCTAGACGCGTGCGCAGCGAGCCAAGCCAACGGCAGTGCGGATGCGTGGCTTTTGCCAACGGTCGGCGAGGCCCATCTCCTGCTCGGTGACGAAGCCGAGGCGTTCAAGGCCTATCTGTCCTTCCTCGCCGCCGGCAAGGATGATCCGTGGATGCCGAGCTCGGCCTACCTGAACGCGCGCGCCATCGCCAAGGAATCCGGCGACCGCCGCCTCGCCCGCCGGCTCGGGGAGGTTTTTGGAGACGCCGACCCTTAGCCGCGAAAGCGCGCGCCCGTCTCGCTTCATGAGGAACGTAGAGTCTGGCGGTCCGTGTTCGGTAGGCAAGGGACGCCGACATAGGTCCCTCGCTGCAACCTTCTGCTGTCCGACGAATTAGGGAGGGGCCTTAGTTCGGAGGAAAGCATGGCGAGACAATTGAAGACCGGCGACCGGGTCGCCTGGCAGTCGAGCGGCGGCGGGAGCGTCGGCCGCGTCGAGCGGAAGCTGGCCTCTGGAGCCAGGATCAAAGGCCACGAGGTCGCGGCTTCGCAAGACAATCCCGAATTTCTGGTTCGGTCGGAGAAGTCGGGCAAGATCGCCGCCCACAAGCCTTCGGCGTTGAGGAGGGTCAAATGAACCCCGGCCTGATTCCCCCAGCGGATGTCGCGGCCGCGGCGAAGCGCGGTCTTGAGCTGCGGGAAAAGTTTCACCGCGGCGGGACATCGGTCGGCGCCCATCGAGCGAAGGAATTGTCGGAGCGCCGATCGCTATCGCTGCGCGACGTCGTCGCCATGAGCGCCTATTTCGCTCGCCACGAGGTCGAC
>DATDHT010000283.1:0-3631 GCA_036521435.1 Roseiarcus sp. | reverse complement strand
GATTCCGCCCGCGACGCCCTGGCGCAATTCGAGCGCGCGCGCGCCCAAACCCTTTCGCGCCTGTCGGCCGTCGAAGAGGCCTTTTCACGTGCGGGCGCGGCGCGCAACGAGACCGCCGAACGCAGGGCCGCCGCGGAGGCGGCGCTGGATGAGCTTGGGCCGGGACATGATGTCACGGAGAGCCTCGAGCACGCGCGCGGGGTCGCCGCGCGCGATCGAACCGCCTTCGCCGAAGCCCGCGCGACGGCGCAATCCATTGCCCGAGAGACTGCGGCGCGCGCCACGCGGCGCAGCGTAATCGCCGCCGAGCGATCGTCCTGGGATGAGCGGCTTACCCATGCCCAAAGCCGCATCGCCGAGCTTGACGAGCGCCGGGCGGAAGCGGAGCACGAGCGGGCGGAGCTCGCCGACGCGCCGACCGACTTTTCCCGGACGCGCCGGGCGCTCGCCGACGAGCATGGCCAGGCCGAAATCGCGCGCAAGGAGGCCGCCGACGCGCTCGCGCTCAGCGAAACCGCGCTCGCCGACGCCGATCGCGCAGCGCGCGCGGCGCTGGAAGCGATGAGCGCCGCGCGCGAGCAGCGCGCCGCCTCCGAAGAGCGCCTCGAAGGCGCTCGCGTCCGGGACGAAGAGCTAAAGCACGCGATCGCGAGCGAACTGGATTGCGAGCCGGCGGGTCTTGCCGCGCTTGCCGATCATAAAGCCGACAAGCCGCTGCCTGGCGGCGTCGAGGTCGAACGCAAGCTCGAGAACCTGCGTCAGGAGCGCGAGCGGCTCGGCGCGGTCAACCTGCGCGCTGACGACGAACTCGTCGAGGTTCTGGGAGCCCGAGACAAGCTCATCGCCGAGCGCGACGATCTGACCGAGGCGATCAAGCGCCTGCGCACCGCGATCGGCACGCTGAATCAGGAAGGCCGCGAGCGGCTTGTCGCCGCTTTCGATGTCGTCAACGGCCATTTCAAGGATCTGTTTTCGACTCTGTTCGAAGGCGGCAACGCCGAGTTGCAGCTGATCGAATCCGACGACCCGCTCGAGGCCGGACTCGAGCTTCTCGCCCAGCCGCCGGGCAAGAAACCGCAGACGCTGACCCTTCTTTCCGGCGGCGAGCAGGCCCTCACGGCGCTTGCGCTCATCTTCGCCGTGTTCCTCACCAACCCGGCGCCGATCTGCGTGCTCGACGAGGTCGACGCCCCGCTCGACGACTATAATGTCGAGCGATTCTGCGACCTGCTCGAGGCGATGCGCAAGCGCGCCAACACCCGGTTCGTCACGATCACCCACAACCCCGTCACAATGTCGCGGATGGATCGCCTGTTCGGCGTCACCATGGCGGAAAAGGGCGTGAGCCAGCTCGTGTCGGTCGAACTGGCGGAGGCGCAGGAGTTCGCCGAGGCGGGGTAGCGATCGGGTCGGCTTGGTTATCCCGCGCGCGACATCGGTTACGCCGCCTTCCCAAGCCGCTCGGCGATCCACAGCTTCACCAGCGCCTGGCGGGTTACACCCAGGCGGCGGGCTTCACGGTCGAGCGCCTCGACGACCCATGCCGGGAAGTCGACATTGACCCGCTTGGGCTCCAGATTGGGACGGCGCGCTTTCCCCCAGTCGACATCGCCGGAGACATCCGCGCCTGCATCGAATTTCTGGTCGAAATCACGCGCTTTCATAAGTTTCGATCTCCTCCTTGCGCGACCGCCGAGCCGAGATGATCCGCGTTCGTTCTCCGCGCCTTACGCAGACCGCCGACCAATGCCGGCCGCTGATGCGGGCAACGACGAGAAATCGCGGCTCGTCGTCGGTTCTCGCGGGCGCTTCAATGAGCGCTTCATCGAGCCAAAGCGCTTGGGCTTCGACAAAATCGATGCCGTGTTTGGCTTTGTTGGCCGAGCTCTTCTCGGGATCGAACTCGAACTCCACCGAGACGCTATAGGATAGAAAACATACCGTTTCAATACCTTTTCTGCCCTACGCGGATAAATGCCGTTCTATTTGAGGGCACAGCGCCAACGCGCTCACGCCGTCATCTTTTGGTTCTCTTGGAGTAATCGCACCGCGCTGGGGGAGTTTTGCGCCCGCGACGCGCGAAGAAATGGCAACCCGGAGGAGGTCCCCATGGAAGAGACGATGATCAGCGAATATGCGCGCCAGCTCAGGGACGCGCATGGCGATCGCGCCATCGCCGAAGCTGCTCAGCGCGCCGTCCAATCCGAACGGTTAGAAGATAAGGACGAGGCGAAGACCTGGCGGCAGGTCGAAGCGGCCCTCAAGGCGATGCGGGGTCCGACCGCAAGCTGACCGCGGAGCGCCGGGCGGCCCGAATCCCCACTCGTTCAGAACGCCTTGGAAGGACGCGGGCCTGCCGAGGATCCCGTGCGCCGTATGACGCGATTTGATTTGAGGCGGGACAAGGATCCGTTTGCCTTGCCCGCTGATCCATATGTCGCGGTCGCCTTTGCCGCGACGATGAAAGCCGCAACCGGCTTCGCTCAACGTGTCGCGCACCGGCTTGCCGAAATCCTTCACGCGGCGACACGGGCGCGTATCGAGGCGTGCGCGATAATTTCAATATGAGCTTCGCCGCCCTCGCCTTCGAGCAGATCCCCGACTGCGCTGGCGACATTGCGGCAGAACGCCTCGAAGTTCTCGCCCTCAACGTGCAGGCCCTCGACGTCCGAGTGCTCGACGTACCGGACGCCGGCCTCATTGTCGTGAGCGGCCTTGACCACGGCGACGCGCATGTCTTGATTCCTTTGCTCGCCTCGGCAACGTTGCTCAGCCGCGGAAATTCTGCTCACGCCGCGCTTGCGGAAAGTTCTCCGGCGGCCAGCATTTCGCGGCGCAGCCACTCGGGCGACATGTCGAATCCGTTGGGCCAAGTCGGGGCGCCGAACTCGAGAAACGCCCGGGCGAAAAACTTTGGGTCGCGCAAGAGCTCGATCGCCGGGCCCGCCTCTAGCACCAGCTTCGAGCAATCATGCGTCCCCATCTGCCCGTTGCTGAAGCGCACCTTGATCCCGTAGGGCGGGACGATTGCGAGCTCAACGACCTTCGTCAGCATCGAGACCTGCTATCTTTTCGGGGGCGTGTCCGGCCTCAGCCCGACGCCAGTTTGACTCCAGTTCCGCCCGATGTCTGGTCGTCCATTCCTTGACAAGATGCGCCGCATTGCGTGGCAAGCCGCCTTCGATGATTTCGCCCGCGTCAATGGAAACATTGGCCTCGAACTCGCCATAGACAGCGTGGAAATGGGGCGGCGGATGCTCCCGAACATACATGCGGACGTAGATGCCATAGAAATACGAAATCGTCGGCAAAGGCAAAGCCCCCGGTCTCTGAACTGCCTCGACGTTCGCTCAAACGGCGATGCAATGCCCCACCGGGCGGTCGATTGGCGCACCGGGGCTGCCGCGTTCCTGATTCTCGTGCGAGAACTGGCGAGTTCATTACGACGCCAGGGGGCGCCCTTCCATGAAATACTGGCTCGACACCGAATTCATCGCGAGGCCGTACACCATCGATCTCATCAGCATCGGAATCGTCGCCGAGAGCGGGCGGGAGTTTTATGCCGAGAGCAACGAGACGGACTGGTCCAAGGCGAGCCCGTGGACGCTCGACAATGTGCGCCCGCAGCTCG
>DATDHT010000282.1:0-3794 GCA_036521435.1 Roseiarcus sp. | reverse complement strand
CCTCTGAGAGGGCACGAGACGACGCGCTTAAGCCACTGATTTGGGGTCGGTGTGAAGCGCAATCTTGCCCGTCGTGCCATTGTGCCGCAACCCGACGGGCACAGCTCTCTCCTTCGTCATTCCGGGGCGCGCACAGCGCGAGCCCGGAATCCATTGGGCCGCATTGATCGCGGTGGGATGGATTCCGGGTTCTCGCGGAGCCTGTCATCGGGCCGCGCTCTGCGCGGACCCGGTGGCGCGCCCCGGAATGACGACGGAAAGGCCTGCGCCAGGAGGCGCATCCCGATTGACGAAGGAGGGGCTTGCAGTCGCGCGGCGCTCACGGCAAATGGCGTGCCCGGATCAGATGCGGCCCCGGGCCGATGCTGATGCCGTTCTTCAACGCGCCATACAGACGATCGGCGATTTCGCCGAGGCCGAGATCTTCGATCGTCGAAAATCCCTTTTCTCTCAGCAGTTCGGACACTTCGGCAGGATCGAACAGGCTCAGCCATGGTTCGCCGCGCTCGGCCGCGCGCGCGGCCACCGCCGTCACCTGCGCACGTCGATCGGCGCGATAGTTCTCCAATGGCTCGGCGTAATCGAACACGACTTCCGATTCCGGCACTGCCGCGATGAAGTCCAGCGTCGCCGAGGCCGCTGCGCGCGTCAGATAGGGCACGACGCCGAGCCACTGGAAGAAGGCGGGGCGATCGGCCCGAAACCCCGCGGCTTTCAAACCGTCGGCCAGGCTTTGTCGTTCGAAGTCGATCGGGGCGAAGGTGAGCGAGGCCGGCACGGCGAGGCCGGCATGTTGCAAACGCTCGCGTTTCCATTCCTGTGTCGCGGGATAGTCGACCTCGAACACCCGAACGCCTTGATCGCCATGCGGGTTACGCAGCGAAAACGTATCAAGGCCCGCGCCCAAAACCACGACCTGACGCACATTGCGTGCAACGCTGCCAGCAAGCGCATCCTCGGAAAACCGGCTACGTGCCGCGATGAACAGGCGCCACGGCCGCAGCGAGGCGTCGGCTGCGATAGCGTCAAGTCTTGAGCGCGTTTCATCATCGAGGACCTTCGATGCGAAGGGATCGCGGAAGATGACGCCGCCGTCCAATGTCTGATGGAGGGCCCGATAGGCGGCGGCGCCGCGTGCGGTCTGGCTGGGCTGTCCTCCACGCAACGCTGCCTCCTCCTCTTCAGGTCGCGTTCCTGAGCCGCTCGAGCGCCTCGAGGATTTTGGCCTTGCGCGCCAACGTCGCCTCGCGCTTTTCCTTTTCCTCCTCGACGATCTCCTCCGGCGCATTGGCGACGAATTTCTCGTTGGAGAGCTTGGCGTCGACCCGCTTGATGTCGGCGTCGGCCTTGGCCATTTCCTTGTCCAGCCGGGCCTTCTCCGCCGAAAGATCGATCACTCCCTTGAGCGGCAGGGCCGCGACTTCGCCGCGCACCAGCAATTGCACCGCGCCTTGCGGCGCCGCATCGGCGAAAGCGATGTCGGCAAGCCGCGCCATCCGTTTGACCACCTCGCTCCAGCGTTGCGCCCGCTGTCTTGTTTCCGCGGAGGCGCCAGCCAGGACCAGAGGTGTCAGTGTCGCCGGCGGAATGTTCATTTCCGCCCGCACCGAGCGAATGGCGGTGACGAGGTCGACCACCCAGCCGATCTCGGCCTCGGCGGCGGGGTCGCTGAAATCGGGCGCGTCGAGCGCAAACAGTACCGCCGGGATCAACGGATCGTTCGGACCAGTGGACGACATTACGGCGAGTTGCTCGGCGGTCGTGTCGCGCGCCTTGCGCGGCCACGGCGTCAGCGCCAGCAACGCGCGATTTTGTCGCGGCCTACCCCCCTCCCCACCCTCCCCCGCAAGGGGGGAGGGAGAAGGGAGCGCGGTCAACGCCCAAAGCTCTTCGGTAATGAACGGCATGAACGGGTGCAGCAGCTTGAGGATTTCGTCGCGCGCCCACGCCACCATGGCGCGGGTCTCGGACTTCGCGGCGCCGTCCTCGCCGAGCAGGACCGGCTTGGCGAGCTCCAGATACCAGTCGCAATAGACGTTCCAGACGAAACGGTAGATCGTACCCGCGGCGTCGTTGAAGCGATAGGCGTCGATCGCCTCGGTGACTTCGCGCGCAGCCAGCACGGTCTCGTGCGCGATCCAGCGGTTCAGCGTCTGCCCGGCTTTGGTGGCGTCGAATTCCGGCGTCGGTCCGCAGCCGTTCATTTCGGCGAAACGACAGGCATTCCACAGCTTGGTCGCGAAGTTGCGGTAGCCCTCGACGCGTTGCGGGGCGAGCTTGATGTCGCGGCCCTGCGCCGCCATCGCCGCCAGCGTGAAGCGGAGCGCGTCGGCGCCGTAATCGTCGATCAGGTGCAGGGGATCGATGACATTGCCCTTCGATTTCGACATCTTCGCGCCCTTCTCGTCGCGAACCAGGGCGTGGATGTAAACCGTGGGGAACGGAGCGTCCTTCATGAAATGGAGGCCCATCATCATCATCCGGGCGACCCAGAAGAAGATGATGTCGAAGCCGGTGACGAGGACGTCGGTCGGGTAATAGCGTCTTACATCGGTTTCGTCGTCGGGCCAGCCCAGCGTCGAGAACGGCCACAGTGCCGAGGAGAACCAGGTGTCGAGCACGTCCTCGTCGCGACAAATGAAGCCTTCGCGTTTCGCCGGATCGAGCGCCATCTCGCGACCCTGCTCGGGCGTGATGACCTCCTGTTCGACGTAATAGCCGAGCGCGTTGCCGACGGCCTCTTCCTCGGTTTCGGCGACAAACACCTTATTGTCCGGTCCATACCATGCCGGAATCTGGTGACCCCACCAGAGCTGGCGCGAGATGCACCAGGGCTGGATGTTGTCCATCCATTCAAAGTAGGTCTTCTCCCAGTTCTTCGGCACGAAACTGGTCGCGCCGCTGCGCACCGCGGCGATCGCGGGCTTCGCCATGGTCCTGGCGTCGACATACCACTGGTCGGTCAGATAGGGTTCGATCACCACGCCGGAGCGGTCGCCATGCGGCACCATGTGCGTGTTGGGCTCGATCCGCTCCAGGAAGCCGAAATCCTGCAGCCGTGAGACGATCTGCTTGCGGGCCGCGAACCGTTCGATCCCGTTCAATTCCTCGGCAAGCTGCGTCGACCCTTCCGGCAGGCCGCGCAAATAGTCCTCGTTGCCGAGCAGCGCGAGACGAGCCTCCTGGTCGAGCACGCTGATCTGCGCCAGATTGTGCCGCCGGCCGACTTCGAAGTCATTGAAGTCGTGGGCCGGCGTGATCTTGACCGCGCCCGAACCCTTTTCGGGATCGGAATAGGCATCGGCGACGATTGGAATCTTCCGCCCGACCAGCGGCAGCACCACGTGCTTGCCGACCAGGTCGGCGTAACGCTCGTCATCGGGATGCACCGCCACCGCGCTGTCGCCGAGCATGGTCTCGGGCCGCGTGGTGGCAACCACGATGAACGTCGCGGGATCGTCGGGGTTGAAGCTTTTGCCGTGCAGGGGATAGCGCAGGTACCAGAGGCTGCCCTTGACCTCGACCTGCTGCACCTCGAGGTCGGATATCGCCGTCAGGAGCTGTGGATCCCAGTTTACCAGTCGCTTGTCCTTGTAGATCAACCCCTCGCGGTGCAGCTCGACGAATACCTTCACCACCGCGCGCGACAGGCCTTCATCCATGGTGAAGCGTTCGCGCGACCAGTCGCAGGATGCGCCGAGGCGCTTGAGCTGATTGACAATGACGCCGCCGCTTTCGGCCTTCCATTGCCAGACACGCTCGAGAAATCTGGCCCGCCCGATCTCGCGCCGGCC
>DATDHT010000281.1:0-7778 GCA_036521435.1 Roseiarcus sp. | reverse complement strand
CATCGATTCCAGCATCTGCGTCGCCACCACCACCGGCTTGCCGAGCCGCCGCGCGAGCCGAGTCAAGGTTTTCTGGATGCCGGGCACCTGCTCGAGCGGCATTTCCACGCCAAGGTCGCCACGCGCCACCATGAGCGCGTCGGCAACGGCCATGATCTCCTCGATGCGCTGGACCGCCTGCGGCTTTTCGATCTTGGCCATCACCAAAGCCCGGCCTTTGACGATTTCCTTGACCTCGACGACGTCCTCCGGACGCTGAACGAACGAGAGCGCGATCCAGTCGATATCCTCCTCGAGCGCGGCGGCGAGATCGGCGTGATCCTTGTCGGTCATGGCGGAGGTTGGAATGGTCGTGTCGGGCAAGCTCACGCCCTTCTTGTTGGAGACGCGCCCCGGGACTTCGACGACGGTCAGCGCCCGGCCTCCCTCGGCCGCGGCGACCCGCAGCATCACTTTGCCATCGTCGATGAGGATCCGGTGCCCCTTCGCGAGCGAGCTCAAGATTTCCGGATGCGGCAGATGGACGCGCGCCTGGCCGCCGGGCGTGGGGTCGCCGTCAAGGATGAAGGCCTCGCCGCGTTGCAGGTCGGCGGCGCCGCTGGCGAACGTGCCGAGCCTGAGCTTCGGCCCCTGCAGGTCGACAAGGATGCCGATTGGGCGGCCGGTCTCTTCCTCGACCTCGCGGATCATCGCGACCCGCTCCCGCATGACATTATGCGAAGCGTGGCTCATGTTGATGCGAAAGACATCCGCGCCGGCGGCGAACAGAGCGGCGATGGTCTTGCGGTCGGCCGAGGCGGGGCCGAGCGTGGCGATGATCTTGACGCGGCGGCGACGGACCTGCAATTGCGTTCCTCCGACAATCGGCGGCGCTCGCCGCCACGCTCATTTTTCGCCGCGCCGGAACAGCGAACCCGCGTTGCGCCTTAAGGGTTCGCCTGGTCGGTCAGTTGCACCGTCCAGCTCTTCGAGTCCTTGCCGGTGTCGACCTCGAAGAACCCGGTGCGGTTGTAGCCGCGCACAAAGCAATCCTGCCGCCCGTCGATCTTGAACTCGCGATCCGACGTGCACATGAACACCTTGCCCTTCCACTCGCCGCCGCGCTCGTCCATCGCGTAGAGATAGTAATACTCAGCCGCCAGCGCCCCGCGCAAAAGCGTCACGCAATCGAGCGATTTGAGATTCCACCAGCCTTCGCTGACCCAGCTTTGCCCGTCGGTATAGCCCATGGCGACGCTCACGCGGTTATTGGTGTTGTTGCACATGCGCAAGTCCGCGCGAGCCGGGGCGGCCGCGCAGAGCGCCGTTCCGAGCGCACAAAGCGCCAGCAGTCTTTTTGCGATTCTGTTCATGTCCATGGGGTGAAAGTTTGGCGGGTCATATTCGGCCCGACCGCTGTGCTGTCAACCTTGGCGGCAGGCGCAAGGCTATGAACGATTGGCAACGCCTTCGGTCGAACAGCGCATTATTCCGCCTCCTTTCGTGGCAAAAAGAAGTCTAGTGCTCGCCGCGGAGGCCCGATATCTGATCATCGGACGCGTCGGCGCGGGACCAGTTGCTCGGCGAAGCGAGGGGCGCCGGCTCGGAGTCTGGAGGCCTTCTCTGTCAAACGCTCTCGAGACGTTCGCCTTTGTCTACATCTGGCTCTCCATCGCCGCAGCGCTGATCGTGCTCGCCGACATTTTTCTCCTCGGGCGGCGCCAGTCGATGGGGGTGATGGACGCGGTGTGGCCGCTGACGATGTTGTACTGGGGCCCGCTCGGCCTGCCGTTCTATTTCAGCTTCGGCCGCGCGGCGCATTCACACGCTCAGATGCAGGGACATGAGCATGGTCATGACGCAGAGCCGCCGATGTGGCAGGCGGTCTTCAAAGGCGCGGCGCATTGTGGCGCCGGCTGCGCGCTTGGCGATTTCGCCGCCGAATGGATCGCGCTCGGCCTTGGCCTCGTGCTGCTCGGCTCGGCGCTCGCGGCCAGACTGACCTTGAGCTTTGTTCTCGCCTATGCGGCAGGGATCGCCTTTCAGTATTTCGCCATCGCGCCGATGCGGGGCTTAAGTCTCCGGGCGGGTCTCGTGGCCGCCGTCAAGGCGGACACGCTTTCGCTGATCGCCTACGAGATTGGCATGTTCGCCTGGATGATCTATCGCGCCCACGCCTGGCCGGCCATGCAGCCGACCGACTGGTCCTATTGGCTCATGATGCAGATCGCCATGGTGCTCGGCTTCGCGACCACCTATCCGGTCAACTGGCTTCTGATCCGGTTTGGGGTGAAGGAGAGGATGTAGGGCCGCGCGCCGCGGCTTCTCAAGGCGGCTCGACGGAATCGCACGAATCGCGGATGATTGAGTTGATGAAGCGATCTCTTTGGTTAGGCCTCAGCGTCGTCGTCGCGCTGAGCGCATTCGCCTCCTCGGCGCGCGCCGACTTCACCTCCTGCGTCGGCTCGCTGCGGGCCCAGGCCGCGCGCGACGGGATTTCCGCTCACACGCTCGACGTCGCCTTCAACGGGCTCGCCCCCGACCCGAAAGTGCTCGATCTCCAGCATCAGCAGCCCGAGTTCAAGACGCCGGTCTGGGACTATGTCGACGGGCTGGTGGACGACGATCGGGTCGCCGACGGCAAGGCGGCGATGGCGAAGCAGGCGCGTCCGCTTGCCCGCGCGGAAGAGAAATATGGCGTCAGCCGCTATATGCTCGCGGCGATCTGGGGGGTCGAGTCCAATTTCGGCCAGGAGATGGGCAAGCGCTCGCTCGTGCAGTCGCTGACGACGCTTTCATGCATGGGCGATCGCGCGAACTACTTTCGTTCCGAATTGATGGCGACCTTGAAGATCATCGACCGCGGCGACGTGCCGGCCGAGAAGCTGAACGGATCATGGGCGGGCGCGTTCGGGCAGACGCAGTTCATGCCCTCGACCTTTCTCCGACTCGCCGTCGATTTCGAGGGCGACGGGCGGCGCGACATTGTCGACTCGGCTCCCGACGCGCTTGCCTCGACGGCGAATTATCTCCGCAAATCCGGCTGGCGTTCAGGGCTCCCTTGGGGGTTCGAGGTCAAGCTGCCGGAAAACTATTCGGGGCCTTCGGGGCGCAAGGCCAAACAATCCATGTCCTCCTGGTCGTCGCGGGGTCTCACCCGCATCGACGGGCGCCCGCTTGGGCCGGGCGAGGCCGCGCTGCTCATACCCGCGGGACGCGACGGCCCGGCCTTTCTGGTGACGCGCAATTTCGACGCCGTCTATTCCTATAACGCCGCCGAATCCTACACCCTCGCCGCCTGCGTGCTGGCCGATCGCCTGAGCGGAGGACGCGGCATCGTCACCCCCTGGCCGACCGACGATCCGCTCTTGTCGCGCGAAGGCCGAAAGGAATTGCAGGCCCTGCTCCAGAGGCGAGGCTACGATATCGGCGGCGACCCCGACGGGCACGTCGGGACCAAGAGCAAGGCGGCAATCGCCGACTTCCAGCAGAGGGCAGGGCTCGAGGTCAACGGGCGTCCTTCGGTCAAAGTGCTGGCCGCGCTGAAGAGGTAGATTTCGACGACGCCAGAGCCGCGCTATAGATTGTGGAATAGCGACAATTTCTTGCTAAGTCAGCTCATGTGTGTTATTTTCAGAAATAGAGAGAAGCGCGGATTTTCTCCATCTGGGCGATGTGAGACCCGTGCTTCGGCGCCAAGGACACGGAAAGTGACTCGCTAATCTAGCTCCAAACCATTGAAATCACTCAATACCGACTCGCTAATCGACCAGCTCGCGGTTGAGAGCGTGAGCCTCGCTGGAGATTTCCTCCAAAGCCAGATTGGTGGTGCGCGGCCCGAAAAGGCCGATCGTCGCCATCACCACGCCCATCGCCGCAGCGATGAAGACAAAGACGCCGATGGCGCCCGCACGGTCGAGGACGAAGGCGATGACGAAGGATGAGAAAATGACCGAGAGCCGGCTCCACGAATAGACGAAGCCGGCGGCCCGCGCGCGTATGCCGGTCGGGAACAGCTCCTGCTGGTAGGCGTGGAAGCTGAACGACATGATATTGGCGGCGAGCGTCACCCCGACCCCCATGGCGATGATGAGCCCCGAACCGAGCGCCTGGCCAAAAATGAGGCCGCAGACGAGGATTGCGCCCGCCGCGGCGACGATGATCCATTTGCGCTCGAACCGGTCGCCGAGAAAGAATCCGAGCAGCGGTCCGAGCGGGGCCGCGAGCGCGATCAATGTCGTGTAGCCGAGGCTGGTCGAGACAGTGATCCCCTGCTTGACGAGCAGCGACGGCACCCAGTTGTTAAAACCGTAATAGCCGACCGTTTGAAAGATATTGAAGACGCTCATCAGGATGACCCGGCCGCGAACGCCGGGAAGCCACAAGTCCCGAAAGCGGCTCGCTGGCGAAACCGGCTCCTCGTGGCCGGGCGGGGGCAGCGGCCGGCCGTATTCCGCCTCGACCTTCGCTTCGATGGCGCGCAAGACTTGGTCGGCCTCGGCGAGCCTCCCCTGCTTGGCGAGCCAGCGCGGGCTTTCCGGCAGGCCCCGCCGCAGGAAGACCACGACCGGCGCGGCGATCACCCCGATCAGCACCACCCAGCGCCAACCCTCGAGCCCGAATGGCGCGGTCGGCACGAGCATATAGGCGAGGAACGAAACGACCGGCACGGCGACGAAGCCGATCGCCTGGTTGATTGCGAAGGCGCGCCCGCGCAGGCCCTTGGGCGCAAGCTCGCTCAAATAGGCGCCGATCGTCACAATCTCGACGCCGAGGCCAATGCCTGAGATGAGGCGCCAGAAGTTGATGCCGGCGGCGTCATGCTGGAGCGCCACCATGACATTGGCGGCGGAATACCAGATGAGCGACCAGGTGAAGATCGCCCGCCGGCCGAACCGGTCGGCGAGAAAGCCGCAGAGGAGTGTGCCAATAAAAAGGCCGGTGAAGAGGGCGGCGATGAAGCTCGCGACTCCGGCCGTCCCGAACAGGCCGGTGGTGGTTGCGGTGAGCAAGCCCGACTTGACAAGGCTCGGCGCGACATAGGCGGAAAACAGGAGGTCGTAGAACTCGAAGAACATGCCGAAGCCGAGCAGCGCGACGATCGTCCAGATCGTGCGCGTCGCCGGCAGCCGGTCGATGCGGGCCGAAATCGCGCCCGCGCTTACCACGGCTGGCCCGCTGTCCTTCATGTTTCCTCGCTACCGTGGCTCGCGCGTATGGCTCGCGCTTTCAGACGGCCTTTAAGACGCGCGCCGCCGGCTGCATGTCAAATACGCTTCCAGGCGGTCTCGAAGCGGAAGGCCGAAAGCCCGGCTCACGCCTGGTTCAGCGCCGCCCTGTCGACACTCAACGGGCCGCCGCCCGCGAAGGCGAAATAGAGGAAAATGAAGCAGTAGATGACCGCTAGCTCCCCGCCATTCACGACCGGGTAAAACGAGCGCGGCGCGTGCGCCATGAAATAGGCGAAGGCCATTTCACCAGAGAGGATGAACGCCACGATCCTGGTGTAGGCGCCTAGAGTGAGCAACACAGCGCCTACCGTTTCAAGAAACGCCGCGAAAATCATGAGGCCGCTCAGCGAGGGGACGGGGGAGGGAGCGGGAAAGTTGAACACTTTCGAAAGGCCGTGCTGCAGAAATAAGAGCCCAATGACAATACGCAGAATGCTCAGAATATAAGGCCGGTACCTCTCCAGCGTCGCGTAAAGCCCGTTCATTCCCGCCTCCCAATCCTTAATCGGTCAGGGTCCCTCACGCGCTCCCACGAGGGCGATTCGCGTTGACCCAGCAGTTAACACCTCAGCCCGCAGATCGACACATGAGTTTCGCGCGGCTGCGTTGGTTATCCCGAATCCGGTCCGCTTGATCGAGGATGATGGCGGCTCAGAGTGCCGCCAAGTCATTCCCGCACCTGCCTCAAAGCCGCCGCCGCGGCGAAGGGCGCAAGGGCGATGGCGGCGAGCGACAGCGCGCATAGCGCGAGGAACGGGCTCAGGAACGGCGCCGCGCCGCCACTCGCGGCGGAAGCCGCGGCGACGCCGAAGATCAGCACCGGAATCGTCAGCGGCAGGACCAGAACCGCCATCAGCAGGCCGCCGCGTCTCAGCGAGACAGTCAGCGCCGCGCCGATCGCGCCGATCATCGTCAGGGCCGGCGTGCCGGCCGCGAGCGTCGCCGCGACGAGGGCGAGCGGCATGGGCGCCATCGCCAGCATGAGCCCGAACAGCGGACTTAAAATCACGAGCGGCAGCGCGCTCGCAGTCCAGTGCGCCGTGCATTTGATGAGCACCACGACCTCGAGCGGCAGCGACCCGTTGATGAGAAGGTCGAGCGAGCCGTCGTCCTGATCGGCCTGGAACAGCCGGTCCAGCCCCAGGAGGGTGGCGAGCAAGGCTGCGATCCACAGGATGGCCGGCCCTAGCCGCGCAAGCAGATTGAGGTCGGGTCCGAGCGCGAACGGCATGACCGCGACCAGAATGAGGAAAAACACGACTCCGACCGACGCGCCTCCGCCGATGCGCCGCGTAATGCGCCACTCGCGGACGAACAGGGCCAGAGCGGGGGTCACGTCACGCCGCCGCTTCCGAGGCGACGCCAAGCCTCAGCTCCTGCGCGCCATCCAATCCAAGCGGCGCGTGAACGGCGGCGACCAGAATCCCGCCGCTTTTGAGATGCGCACGCATAAGCGCGGCCAGCGCGAGTTGAGCGGCGGAGTCGAGCGCGGTCGTTGGCTCGTCGAGCAGCCAAAGCGGGCGCTCGGCGACAAGCAGGCGAGCAAGCGCCACGCGACGCCTCTGTCCGGCTGAGAGCAGCCGCGCCGGGAAGTCGATCGCATGGCTCAAACCGAGCGCGGCCAGCGCGGCGAGCTGCGCTTTCCGAGAGGAATCGCCGCCCAGCATCGCGGCGGCGAAGGCGAGGTTCTCGCCCGCGGTCAGCGCGGCCTTAACCCCGTCCGCATGGCCCAGATAATGCGCCTGTTCGCCGACCGTGCGCTCGCCATCGCCATCGTCCAACGCAAAGGCGCCGGATTCGATCGGCAGAAAACCGGCGAGGGCTCTCAGCAGGCTCGTTTTCCCCGCCCCGTTGGGCCCGGTCACGATCAGGCCTGAGCCCGCGGGCGCTTCGAACGAGAGTTCTGCGATAACTCGCCGCCCCCCGCGCTCGATGGTCAGGTCCCACGCCCTCAGCCGCATTGCCTCTCCGTTCGGACGCATTTGGCGCGGGGGCGGCTCCTGTCGCGCGCTCCGTAGCCCAAGCGCTTCCTTCTCGTCCGAATCAGCTTAAAGAAACGCCAGCCCGCCATTCACCGCGATCGTCTGGCCGGTGATGAAGCCGTTGCCAATGACCATGACGGTCGCCTGCGCCACATCTTCCGCTTGCCCCATCCGTCCAACGGGGATGCGGGCCTCGACGCCGCCGGCTTTCAGGGGCGCGCCCATCTCGGTGTCGGTCGGACCAGGCGCGATCGCGTTCACGGTGACCCCGTCCTTCGCCACCCGCGAGGCATAGCCGCGTGTCAGGCCCTCAAGCCCGGCCTTTGACGCGTTGTAGACGACGCCGAGCAGTCCCGGCCCGCGCGCCGCGCCGGAGGAAATGTTGACGATCCGCCCCCAGCGGCGCGCGCACATGGCCGGCAGGACCGCCTCGGTGCACAGGAAGGCCGATTTCAGATTGACGGCGATCCCAAGGTCGAAATCCTCCTCGCGGACGCCGCTGATCGCAATGCCGGCGTTGTTCACCAGAATGTCGACGGGGCCGAGTTCGTCTGCGACGCGCGACGCCATATCGGCGACCTGCGAG
>DATDHT010000280.1:0-2374 GCA_036521435.1 Roseiarcus sp. | reverse complement strand
AAGGACTTCCTCGCGACGTGCGCCTCAAGCCGCGCGCGGTCGCCAACGCGAGACATGACGTTCAAAGGGTTGCACCGCGAGCGTTTCGATGACGAGCATGATCGCTGTGAAGGGTAGCGCGTAGGCGAGCAGCAGGGGCACGTCGAACAGCTGGAAGGCGGTATTGATTTCGAACCCCACCCCGTTTGGCCGGCCCATGAGCTCGACCACCAGCACGATCTTCCAGACAAGCGATAGTCCCGCGCGCGTCGCCGCGGCGAAATAGGGCGCAAGCTGCGGCGCAACGACATGAGCAAGCCGCTTCAGTCGAGAAAAGCCGAACACCTGCGCCATTTCATCGAGCCTTGTGTCGAGCGCGCGCACGCCCTCGCGTATGGTGACGACGGTGACGGGCAGTTTGTTGAGCGCCACCGCGCCGATCGCCGCCGCCTCGTTGAGGCCAACCCAGATATAGGCGAGGACAATGATGACCAGCGCGGGCAGGTTCAAGAGCACGATCACCCATGGGTCGGCCGCACGATCAAAGAGCGCGTTCCGTCCCATCGCGTAGCCAATCGCCGATCCAATCGCCATCGCGAGCACGAACGCCGCCGCGACGCGGGCGAGCGTCACACCCAGCGCTGTGAACAGCGCCCCCGACGCGGCCTCGGATCTCATCGTAGCCAGCACCGCCATCGGACCAGGAAGCAACCGCGGGTTCGCAAAATGCGCAGCGATTTGCCACACACAAACAAGCGCGACGAGCGAGATGAGACGCGTCGTCACGCCCTATTCGCTCGTCAAGGGGTCGTAAAAGAGACCGGCGTCGAGCTCCCTGGCCTTTCCAACCAGCGTCTCTCCGCCGACCTCCGCCAATCGGCGATAGAGAACGCGTGCATCTGCGGCCTCCTCGGCGACGGTTCGTTTCGGCACGCCTTCGAGATAACGCTGGCGATAGACGGCGAGCGCGGCGTCGTCTTTCAAGCGGAGCCGCGCCTTGATCGGGGCCCAGGCGCTCGGATCTTCGGCCAGGATTTTGCGCGCCTCAGCCGCCGCGGCGAAATAACGCCGCAGAGCGTCCTTGTGAGAAGCCGCGAAAGCCTCGCTGAACACGTAGCCGATCATCGCGACTGGGCCGGTTGCGCCCAGAGCCTTCTGGATATCGGCCATTTCGATCGCGCGACGGAAGCCGCGCCCCTCGAGATCGGCCGAGAAATTCCAGTATTCGAGCGCAGCCTCGGTCTCCCCCTGGACAAGCTTCTCGGCGATGAGCGGCGGCGCGCCGTATGACGGCTGCGCTTCCTTGGTAAGGTCGAGTCCAGAGTCCAGCGCGACCGCCCGCAGTAAAAGCCAGCTCTTGTCGAGCGGGCCGCCGGCGACGCCGATAGATCGGCCGGCGAGATCGGCAGCCGCATGGATCGGCGAGTCCTTTGGCGTCATCACGGCGCCCAGCGTGGTCGAATAGGGCGTGAACAGAAGCTTGTCGCCGAGGCCTCGCTCACGCGCCGCCCAAAGCCAGTCCCCAACGATCATGTCGGCGGCGCCGCCCATGAGCGCAATCTTTCCCGCCTCGGTGGAAGCAAGCTCGATCGTCTCGATGTTGAGATTCGCGGCCTTGTCGAGCCCGCGCGCCTTGATCACCTCGATTTCCCAAGACGCCGTTCCGGTTTTCTGGATCGCGAGGCGCAGGCGATCGGCGGCCTCTGCGTCTGATGTCAGGAAAGCGCTCGCGACCACAGCAAGGGTCGCGACGATCAAACGCATTCCTGGGCCTCGGCCGCGCATCACCCGCCCCGGCGCATGAGCATGCCGCGCGCCGGATCGTAGGCAAACACAGCGCCGCCGAGGAACACGACCGTGCATCCCGCGACAACCGCAAGCGCCAGCCAATTGACCTGTTCATAGAAAGCGAAGCGGATCAGTTCGACCGAATGAGTGAAAGGATTCAGCCGGCAGACCGTCGCCAGCCACGGACTTCCTTCCTGCACGCGCCACAGCGGATAAAGAGCCGAGGAAGCGAAGAACATGGGAAAAATAACGAAGTTCATCACTCCCGCGAAATTCTCGAGTTGCTTGATGACCGACGACAGCAGCATGCCGAGCGCGCCAAGCATCAAGCCGGACAACGCCAACGCCGGCAGCACTGTCAGATAGCCCCACCAGGTCGGCGGCTCGATCTCCCAGAAGTACGCGATGACAAGAAACGCATACACCTGCAAAATAGAAACGGCGACGCCCGCAATCAGCTTCGACGTGAGAAGAAACCAGCGCGGCGCAGGACTCACCAGCAGCATGCGCATGCTGCCCATTTCCCGGTCGTAGACCATCGACAGCGAAGACTGCATACCATTGAAGAGCTGGATCATCACGATCAGCCCCGGCGCGATATAAACCT
>DATDHT010000279.1:0-8369 GCA_036521435.1 Roseiarcus sp. | reverse complement strand
GAGACGACCGTGGTCATGGAGCGCAATTGTTCGAGCGTATTGGTCATGGACGAGCCTCCTACGGCGACTTCCTGTATCTTTGCGGCGATTGTCGCGCCTCGGCGCGTCATAAGCAAGCGCGAAGCCCGAACCGCCGCCGGAACCTAACGCCCCGAAGCCCGTTCTGGTTCACAGTCACGTTATCGCCAAGGAGCGCCACATGCCGACTCGTAAGAACAACACCCTCGAAGACCTGTTTTCCGAGACCCTCAAGGATATCTACTTTGCTGAGAAGCAGATCTTGCGCGCCTTGCCCAAGATGGCCAAGGAGGCTTCGTCCCCCGAACTCAAGCAGGCTTTCGAGACCCATCGCGACCAGACGGAGGGCCACGTGGAACGCCTTAATGAGGTGTTCGAGCAACTGGGCAAACCCGCGCGCGGCAAGACCTGCGAGGCGATCCTCGGCATCATCGAGGAGGCCAAGGAGATCATGGAGGATTTCAAAGGCGCGGAGGCGCTCGACGCCGGCCTTGTTTCGTCAGCCCAGGCCGTCGAACACTATGAAATGGCCCGCTACGGTACGCTGAAGACCTGGGCGCAGGAACTGGGCCACAACGATGTGGCGAAGCTCCTCGACCAGACATTGCAGGAAGAGATCAAGACGGACCAGCTTCTCAGCAAGATTGCGACGTCGACAGTCAACATGAAAGCGGCCTGAAGTCCCTGGCGATAAGCGGCCGGCGGCGCGATCGCTGGCCGTCTTACCTCCGGCGGCCGAGGCGGCTCGCATAGCGCCCGCGCCGGCGTCGGTTCAGAGACGGCCTCCATCATTTTCACCCGAGCCAACGACAACCCCCATTCTCAAATACGATGGCCCTCCCCTGAATGATTGGCGCGTCAACCGCCTTCGCTGGTGGAACTCCCGCGATCAGCGCCATAAGGACTCGCGCGACCCCTCCGTGCGAAATCACAAACGCGCGTTCGCGCAAGGTATCGAGCCACGGACGCAGGCGGTCCGCGAGCATGGCGTAGCTTTCTCCGCCCTCGGGGACAAAGGTCCACCGATCCTCGCGCCGGGCGCGCAAGCCTTCGGCGTCCTTGGCTTCGATCTCCGGCCAGGTCAGCCCTTCCCAGACCCCGAAGCTGAGCTCTTTCAAGACTGGGTCGAGGCGGTAGCCCTCGGGTTCAAGTCCCATCGCGGCGCGCGCAATTTCCATTGTCTCCCGCGCGCGCTCGAGGGGCGAGGCAAAAAAGGCCTGGGCCGCATCAAGCAAGTCGATCTCGCGCCTCATAAGCGTTCGCAGCGTTCCGCCGACCGCGCGGGCCTGCTCGCGCCCACGCGCGTTGAGAGGCGTGTCGAGCTGTCCCTGCAGACGGTTCTCGGCGTTGTACGCCGTCTCGCCGTGGCGCACGAAGATAAGGCGATGCGGAAATTCCGGCACGCGGAGACAATCCCCTATCGAGAAACTCAGCCGGCGCTTTGAGCACGCTTAATTATCGAGCGCCAGCGGCCGCAATCCCCATTGCTTCGCCAGCGCCTGGCATTCGCTGACCGTTCCAACGCCGGCCGTTGTCGACACCGCCCGCATCGACGCCGCGGCGCATGAATGTCCGAGTTCAAGACACTCGGTCATCGGCCATTGCTCGTGCAGCCCGTAGAGTATGCCGGCGGCGAAGGCGTCGCCCGCGCCGTTGGCGCCGACGATGGCGCTCGCGGGCAGAGCGACCGAGCCCAGCGCAAGCCGCAATCCGTCGCGTCCGACCACCACCCCGCCCTCGGGAAAGTGGGCGGCCGCCCAGCGCAGGGGGCCAAGCGCGAGCACGTCTTCAATCGCCCGCACGACCGCGGCCGGGTCGGTCGAACCGTCCGGCCGCCGTGTCTCGCGTCCCGCCAGCGCGCCGATCTCGTAATCGTTGACGATGAGGCAATCGAGATGCGGCAGACACGGCCGGCCAAGCTCGGCCAGCCTTTCGGCCCGGGTTGTCATCAGTTCGAGATTGGTGCTGAGGCCAGCCGCGCGAGCCTTGCGCAACACAGCGACCCAGCCGTTGGCGTCGTCACGCCATGGCCGGTCCATGGCCTTATGCGCTCCTGGCAATCCAAGATGCAGGATTTTCGCGGCCGTAGACGAGAAATCGAAATCCTCAGGCGTCATCTCGGCCGCTACGCCCTGATGGTAAAAATGGGTGCGCCGGCCGTTGGCCGCGACATTGAATGCGTCGACGCTCATCGTCGCGCCGCCGGGCGCCGCGCGCCGCGCCGTCCGGTCGACGCCGCGCGCGTCGCACTCCGCGAACAGAAAGCGCCCGAGATCGTCATCGCCGACGACTCCCATCGCCTCGACCGGAAGTTCGGGATCGAGGCGCTTGAGATCGAGCGCCATATTGAAGCCCGCCCCTCCGCCCTGGCGATCAATGGCCAGAACCTCGTTTGCGGTGTCCTCATCCGGCCAGCCTGCGATCGACTTGTTGAAATCGACGCACCAGGTGCCGGCCGACAGAACGCCGCGCCGTTCGCTCATCGGTCAGCCCGGCTTGAGGACAGTTTCTGTGATCGCGCTGTCGACCGCGATCTCGCGTGTCGCCTTCAGCCCCTGCTTCTGGAGCGCCGAATGGTAGTCTTTGACCGCATCGAGCGGGGCCATGGCGCCGTCCGCGACCGCGCGCATGAGACGCACGATGTCGAGTGGGGATTCCGCAAGGTTGATCTTGCGGCCGAACAGCGCGACGCGCGCGCCGTATTTCTCCGCCTGATGAATGAGCTCGAAACAATCGCGGGTCGTGCCGGCGCCGCCGCCCAACACGCCGACGACCAGGTTCGGGTCGAACGACGCCAGCTCTTCCAAGGCTCGCGGTCCGTTATAAACGATCTTGAGGAATTTTGGCCGCTCCGCCTCGGTGAGGCCGGCGAGGCACCGGACGATCGCATCGTTGACGAACTGAGGCATGGTCTCCGGCGTCAAGCCGCGCTCAACGTTCGGATTGAACACCTCGAGGAAATAAGAAAAGCCGTTGGCTTCGGCGTCGTCGCGAAAATCCGTGAACGCCTCGAGCGAGACATGGTCGGCATCGATGTCATTGGTGAACGTGATCGAATAGAGCCCAAGGTCGGTCAGCGGCTTCACATGGGCGAGCGACGCGGTGCGGAACGGCCGCGACGGCTGGTTGTGAAAAGACGCCCCGCGATGGCGCCAGATGTCGGTCGTGTCATTGGCGCGGATGACCCCCTTGACCCCCGTTCCGGCGAAGACGTTGCGCTTGACGAGGCTTTCCAGATTCGAGACTGACGTCAGCATGATGTCGACGACGTCCTGCTTGACGATCGCCTCGATCGAATCGAGGAACTCGGTGCGCGTCTTGAAACGCCCCTCGCCGGAGGCCGGTCCAACGGCGTGGAGGCCCGGCCCCATATCGGGGTCCTTGGCGTCGGCGATGATGAAATCCGAACGCTTATAGGCGCCGCTGCGAATGCGCGCGAGCTTGTCGTCGAGCCGAACCATGCAAGTCTCTCCAGTTTCGCCGCAGGGTTTACAGGGCGCTCCTTGCAGATGGCAACTGGATTGAGTTAGCCGCTGGCGCTCGTCGGGGGTTGACGCTAGCTTGCGGCCGCCAGCGGGGCCTGCTTCTGCGGGTGGAGTGTCGATGGCCAAAAGTTTACGCAACCCGCGCAACGCCGGGACCGTCCGGGGCTGGCTGATCGCTCTGGCTGGATTGGCGACTTCTCTCGCGAGCGCCGCCGGGCCGGCGCGCGCCGCGGATGACGATCCCTATGCACGGCCCGAAGCCTGGCTGTGCCGCCCGGGCGCGTCCGACATCTGCGCCGCCCCCGTGGTCGCGACGGTCGTGTTCGGCGACAGCTCGCGCTCAAGCCGTGTATTCAAGCCGAATCCCGCAGCGCCGATCGACTGCTTCTATGTCTATCCGACCGTTTCCGAGGATCCGGCTGGCAACAGCGGCATGACGAACGGACCCGGCGAGCAGCGGGCGGTCTCGCAACAGTTCGCGGCCTTCGCCTCGGTCTGTCGGCCGTTCGCTCCCCTCTACCGCCAGGTGACGATCGCGGGCATCGAGGCGGTGCTCCGAGACGGACCGCTCCCGGTGGATTTCAAGCTTCCCTATGAGGATGTGCGCGCGGCGTGGCGACACTATCTCGCGCATGACAACGAGGGCCGAAGGGTGGTGCTGATCGGCCATTCGCAGGGCGCGCGAATCCTGGCGCGGCTCATCGCCCATGAGATCGAGGGCAAGCCCGAGCAACGCCTCTTCGCCGGCGCCCTCATCCTCGGGTTCGACGTCGAGGTTCCGGAAGGCAAGGACCTCGGCGGGACGTTCAAGACCATCCCGCTCTGCCGCGCGGCGGGGCAGAGCGGCTGTATCGTCGCCTACGAGACCTTCCCGGCGACTTCGCCCCCGCCGGACGATGCTCATTTCACCCATCCCGAGACGCCCGGCATGGAGATCGCTTGCACCGATCCAGCCGCGCTCGCCGACGGTACGCTCGATCCCATTTTCGCGACCCAGACGAATCTTCTTGGCAAATCGCCGGGCGATCCAGGCTGGGCGGCGTTCGTCAAGCCGCTCGAAACGCCTTTCGTGTCGCTGCCCGGAATTGCCTCCGGACATTGCGTCAAGGGCGCGAAGGCCTCCTATTTTTCGGTCTCGATCAACGCGTCGCCGGCGCCTGACACATGGCCGGCGACCCTTCCCGGCAATCTCGTCGTGGATGGGCGGCCCCTGAAGGGCTGGGGCTGGCACCTGATCGACTTCAATATCGCCATGGGCAACCTCATCGACTTCGTCGCGACGTTGCGATAGCTCCGCCCGTAGCCCAGATTCGACGCCCGCGCCCGGTGCGTCGATACTTTCCAACCAAGAGCAAAAAAATGCCTGAGCCGCAACGACTTCGCATTCTCCTTGTCGGCGCCACCGGAGTGCTGGGACGCGCGATCGTGGCCGAGCTTTCGCCGCGCCATGACATCGTCTCCGCCGGCTCGAAGTCGGGCGACATTCGCATCGACATCGCGAACCCAGCGAGCATCGTCGCTGGCCTGAAAGCGGCAGGGCCGCTGGACGCGGTCGCTTGCGCCGCCGGCGCGGTGAACTGGCATCCGCTTTCCGCGATCAAACTCGCGGGGCTGGAAAAGTCGTCTTACGGATTGGGGCTGACCAATAAACTCATGGGCCAGGTCAATCTGGCGCTGGCCGCCCGCGAACACATCAACGACCACGGCTCGATCACGCTGATCGCCGGCGTGCTGTCCCAGACGCCGATCGCCATGGGTTCGTCTGCCAGCATGGTCAATGCCGCCATCGAGGCGTTCGCGATGGCGGCGGCGATCGAAATGCCCTCAGGCATCCGCATCAACGCTGTGAGCCCGACCGTATTCGAGGAATCCATGGGCGCCTTCGGGCCGTTCTTTCGCGGTCACGACCCCGTTCCGGTCGCCCGCGCCGCCCGCGCCTTCAGCCGCAGTATCGAAGGCTCCGAGAACGGCCAGACCTATCGCGTGGTCTGATCGCAACATATGAGCAAGCCGCTCTTCGTCTACATTGTGCTCGCCGCGCTGACGCTTGTCGTCTTTGCCATCTGGCCCGCGTTCGACCTGGCGGGCGCGCATTATTTCTATCACGGAGGAGGTTTTTTCGGCCGTAACGACTTCCAGCGCTTTGGCCGCGATTTTTTCCGGGTCACGCCGTTCGTCGTGCTCGTGACCTATGCGGCTTTATGGTTCGCCAAGCATCGGGGGGTAAAACTCCGCTGGGCGCCGAGCGGGCGAGCGATGATCTTTCTCATCGCCACGATGGTCATCGGGCCTGGCCTCATCGTCAACCTCGGCTTCAAGGATCATTGGCATCGGCCCCGCCCGATCCAGACCCAGGACTTCAACGGGCCGAACCCCTTCATGCCCTGGTATGACGACAACGGCGGCTGCAGAAAGAACTGTTCGTTCCCTTCCGGCGAGGCGTCGACCGCCTTCTGGATGGTCGCGCCGGCGAGCGTGCTTCCCCCGCCCTGGCGCGCTCCCGCGATTCTCGCCGCCTTCGCCTTTGGCTTCGGCGCGAGCCTGCTGCGGCTCGCCTTCGGCGGCCATTATCTCAGCGACGTGCTGCTCGGCGGGCTTGTCACGCTCATCGTCATTGAGGTGGTCCGGCGGGTCATCTGGCCGAAGGGCGGCCCGATGACCTGAAGCGTTTATAATTTCGGCCGGGTGAGGAAGAAGACGCCGCTCACGTGGCCATTGGCCCCGCACGAGGCCGGCTCAGTTTGGTCGCCCTTCGCCTGGCCATCCTCCCCCGCCTCCAGCGCATCGCCGAGGCGGGTGAAGCGGTAGACGAAGCCGGTGGCCTTGTCGTTATCGTCCGTGTCAACGAGCTCAAGGGTCTTTTGCGCTTTCACCACGCCGCCGACATTGCATTCGCTGCCGCCCGTCGACGGATTGGCGGTATCGGCCTCGATGTCGAGCTTGCCCGGGCCCGCTGACTTGATGGTCACGTCGCCCCCGACATTCTTCCATGGCCCCACGAAGCCAGCACCCGGCCTTTCGATGCTGGCGAGGAAGGCGGCGCGGTCGCGCATGAACTCGTCAATCGGAAGGTTCTGCTTGTCCTTGGGAATGCCCTGGTCGAAGCCAGCGATCCGGTCGCGGTAGCTGACGAAATCCTCTTGGTCCTGGGCAAGCGCCTTGCGGGCGGGAGCGTCGAGCCGCTTCAACGCGGAGGCGTAATTGGCGGCGATGGCCGCGTCGGCGGAAGCGAGGCCAGGATCGGCGCAGATCATCTTTTCCGCGACGCTTTTCGCTCGTGCGCAATCGAACGACGGCTTGCCGGAGTCGGCCGCGTTGCTCGCGGTGGCCGCCACGATGAAGATCGCCGGAAGCGTGATCGCCCGCTTCCGTTGACGTGAATGCCCCATGCCGCTTGCCCCTCGCAGCTTCCGGCCCTTATACGACAGCCGCCGGAAGTCACAAGGATACTCGGGCTTCCTGGTCACTGTTCTGATTTCCGCTTTGCTCGGTTGCGCGCGCTGCACGCGCCCGCGCACGCATGAGGCGACCGATGAACAACGTCAAAAACGGAGCCGCCCTTGTCGTCATGGGCGTCTCGGGCAGCGGCAAGACGACCGTCGCGGAGCTGCTCGCCAGAAAGCTCGGCTGGCCATTCATGGAGGGCGACCGGCTGCATCCGCCGGCCAATGTCGAGAAAATGCGGCAGGGAATTCCGCTGACAGACGCCGACCGAGGGCCATGGCTCGATCGAATCGGCGAGGAGCTTAAAAGCTGGGCCGCCGCGGGCAAGTCCGGCGTATTGACCTGCTCGGCGCTCAAGCGCGCCTATCGCGATCGCATCCGCGCGGCCCGCGCGGACGTTCGCTTCGTCTACGTGAAGGGCTCGGAAGCGCTGATCGCCTCCCGCGTCGCCGCACGCCATCACGAATACATGCCGGCTTCGCTCCTGCGCAGCCAGTTCGACACTCTGGAAGAGCCGACGCCGGACGAGCCAGGAATCGTAACCGTCGATGCTGGCGGCACGGCCGATGAAGAAGTCGCCGCCGTCATCGCCACACTCCGGCTCCCTGTGGCCGGGCGGGTCTAACCTGGTTGCGCGCCGCGCGCGCGGCTTTATAAGTCCGTCGACATTTCGGGGCCAACGCCCCTCCATTGTCATGGCCGGGCTTGACCCGGCCATCCACGCGCCTCCGTCCTCACGACCCGGCCCGCACTCAGCTCGGGCTTCCGGCGGCATCGAATTCGCGGCCTGCGACTTGAAGGCGGCGTGGCGTGGATGGCCGGGTCAAGCCCGGCCACGACGACCTAGCATCCTGAGAGCCGCTATCCATGCCGAGCCCCAAGAAGCCGCAAGTCAAGCGCGTTGTCCTCGCCTATTCTGGCGGGCTGGACACGTCGATCATCCTCAAGTGGCTGCAGACCGAATACGGCGCGGAGATCATCACCTTCACCGCCGATCTCGGCCAGGGCGAGGAGCTGGAGCCGGCCCGGCGCAAGGCCGAGATGATGGGCATCAAGCCGGAGCACATCTTCATCGAGGACGTGCGTGAGGAATTCGTGCGCGACTATGTGTTCCCGATGTTCCGCGCCAACGCGCAATACGAGGGCCTGTACCTGCTTGGCACCTCGATCGCGCGGCCGCTGATCGCCAAGCATCTGGTCGAGATCGCCCACAAAGTCGGCGCTGACGCGATCGCCCATGGCGCAACCGGCAAGGGCAATGATCAGGTGCGCTTCGAGCTGTCGGCTTACGCGCTCGAGCCCGACATCAAGATCATCGCGCCCTGGCGCGAGTGGGAGTTCGCCTCCCGCGGCGCGCTTCTCGCCTTCGCTGAGCAACATCAGATCCCGATCGCCAAGGACAAGCGCGGCGATGCGCCGTTT
>DATDHT010000278.1:0-3348 GCA_036521435.1 Roseiarcus sp. | reverse complement strand
ATAGCGTCGCGCGGCATCGGCCAGCATCACCGCCGGCCGGTCATTGTTCGCAAAAACCAGCGGCCGCTCGATCGCGCCGGTCGCCAGCACCACTTCGCGCGCACGCATCTGCCATAAGCGCTCGCGCGGCAAGTCGGGATCGGCGATGAGATCGGCTTCGGCCAGGCGTTCGTTGAGCCCGACGAAATTCTGCGCGTAATAGCCGAAGGCCTGCGTCCGCGTCATCAACCGCACGTTGGGCGCAACTCGCAACTCGGCGAGCGTATCGCCGAGCCAAGTCCGCGCACTCTTGCCGTCGATCTTGATCTCAGCCTCAGCGAGCAGCGAGCCGCCGAGCGCGGGACTTTCGTCGCAGACAACGACGCGCGCGCCGCTTTGGCTTGCGGCCAACGCCGCCGCGAGACCCGCTGGCCCGGCCCCGATGATCAGCACGTCGCAATGATCGAAGGTGCGCGCGTAGCGATCCGGATCGGGCTCGCGCGGGGGCGCTCCCAGCCCCGCGGCGCGGCGGATCATCGGCTCATAGAGGCGAGCCCAGGCCCAGTTCTTGCCGAGCAGATTCGGGCCCATGAAGGTCTTGTAATAGAAGCCGGCGCCGAACAGAGGCGAGGCCAGGTCGTTGATCGCGCCGACATCGAACTTGAGCGACGGCCAGCGATTCTGGCTCGAAGCGATAAGGCCGTCGGTAAGCTCGATCTGGGTTGCGCGCAGGTTTGGGGTTACGCGACCCACCCCGCGCACAACAGTGATAAGCGCGTTCGGCTCTTCGGCGCCGGCGCTGAGGATGCCGCGCGGACGGTGATATTTGAACGAGCGCCCAACCAGATGCACGCCATTGGCGATCAGCGCGGAAGCGAGCGTGTCGCCGGAATAGCCTTGATAATCGAGGCCGTCGAAGGTGAAGACGAGAGGGCGCGAACGGTCGATCGAGCTGCCGCTGGCGAGGCGAAACGGTTGGCTCATTCGCGCCGCTCAGCGCGTTCGGCGCCAACGTCCGGCCTTGGCTCGCCCGCCTTGTAGACCGCAAGGATCTTGTCGCTCAACGTGTCGCGCAGGCAATTGAAGAAGCGCCCGCAACCGAAGGCGTGGCGCCATCGCTCGGCGAGCACGCCCTTCGGGTTGGAGCGGAAGTAAAGGAAGTTCGCCAATTCCTCATCGCTCAGCGTGCTCGGATCGGCAGCCCGCGCGATATGCGCTTCGCCGCCGTAAGCGAACTCGATCTCCGGCCGCGCCATGCCGCAATAGGGGCAATCGATCAGCAGCATGGGGCGAACCGTAGCGCGAAGCGAGTTCGATCGGCGCTGCCCTCACCCCAGCCCTCTCCCCGGGGGAGAGGGGGCGCGTCGACGGCGCCGACAAACCCTTCTCCCTTTGGGAGAAGGTGGCGCGAAGCGCCGGATGAGGGCGTGCGCGCCAAGTGGGTCAGGATCATCTTGCCGCTCAATGTGCGACCGCCGCCGCGGCGGCTTCGTCGATAAGCCGGCCGGAGCGGAAGCGTTGAAGCGTGAAGGGCGCGGCGAGCGGATGAGGCTCGCCCCGCGCGATCGTGTGCGCGAACACGTGGCCCGAGCCCGGCGTCGCCTTGAAGCCGCCGGTGCCCCAGCCGCAATTGACGAACAGTCCCGGAACCGGCGTTTTCGCAATGATCGGCGAGCGGTCCGGCGTCACGTCGACGATGCCGCCCCAGTTGCGCAGCATGCGCATGCGACGCACAGGAGGAAAGAGTTCGCAGATCGCCTCGAGCGTATGATTGGCGATGTGCAGGCCCCCGGTCTGCGAATAGGACATGTAAGCATCGGTGCCGGCCCCGATGACGAGTTCGCCCTTGTCCGATTGCGACATGTAGGCGTGGATCGTGTTCGACATCACGACGCAGGGCATCATCGGCTTCACCGGCTCGGACACCAAAGCCTGCAGCGGATAGCTCTCGAGCGGCATGCGGACGCCCGCCATCGCCATCACCACCGATGTATGGCCTGCAGCCACGACGCCGACCTTCCTGGCCGCGATCGGGCCGCGTGTTGTCTCGACGCCCGAGACGGCGCCGGAGGGGTCGCGGCGGATCGCCGTCACCTCGCAATTCTGGATGATGTCGATTCCGCGCGCCGACGCTGCGCGCGCATAGCCCCAGGCGATAGCGTCGTGCCGCGCCGTGCCGCCGCGCCGCTGGAGCGCCGCGCCGACGACCGGATAGCGAACGTCGCGCGCGATGTTGAGGATCGGGCAGAAGGCTTTGGCCTCTTCCGGCGTCAGCCATTCGTTGTCGACTCCGGCCAGGCGATTGGCGTGCACGTGGCGTTTGCCCACCTGAACGTCATGCGTGTTGTGCGCCAGCATGAGCACTCCGCGCGGCGAATACATGACGTTGTAATTCAGGTCCTGCGACAGGCCCTCCCACAGCTTCAGCGCGTGCTCGTAGAGCGCAGCCGATTCTTCCCAGAGATAGTTCGAGCGGATGATCGTGGTGTTGCGCCCGGTATTTCCGCCGCCGAGCCAGCCCTTCTCCAGCACCGCGACATTGGTGAGGCCGTGCTCCTTGGCGAGGTAATAGGCGGTGGCGAGCCCGTGGCCCCCCGCGCCGATGATGATCGCGTCGTAGGCCCCCTTCGGCTCAGGATTGCGCCATTGCTCCGGCCAGCCGGAATTGTGCTTGAGCGCCTGCAACGCGACGTTGATGAACGAGAATCGCACTTGGACGCGGCCTTGAGTTGTTCCGGCGGGACGATTGCCCGCTTGTGATGGCGATTGCGAGACTAATTTCCGGGCGGCGGCGAAACTTTGTTGCGCGGCAATTGGACGAAGCGCGCGGACGGTCCGGATCTGATGGCTCGACATCCTAGGTATCGGAATATAAATAAATAAATTGACATTTGCCGAAAAATAGGGTACGATTAGTTGAGACCGTAGTTGTGAAGTTAAGACCGTATTCGAGGGCTTTTGCTAGGATTCCTTGACGCCTTCAGTAAGCGGGTGTGGCGGACTTCCACCGGTTTGTCGGCGCGCGGCTATTTGGCCGGCCTGGCGCCGCAATCATCGCGCTTCGCCTTGAGCCAACTAGCCAGAGAAGGTCGTAAAAACTGACCAAGCTGACGGAGTGACGGAGTGACAGAAAAACGCACTTAAGTCGCTGAAATCATGAGCGCGCGTCCACTTGTGCGCGAGGTTGCAGACGGATTATTTCGAGCAGCCGACGAGCTCTTTCTCCTCGATGGCGAACACTTTGCCCGCCTCGATCTGGACGCCCTTCGCCGTGCACACGCGTCCGTCCGCGAGCTTGAGCCGCGCGTCGTAGGCGCCGCTCTTCACGCCGGTTACCTTCACCCGCTCGTCGTGATCGACCGTGCCATC
>DATDHT010000277.1:0-8870 GCA_036521435.1 Roseiarcus sp. | reverse complement strand
TTGTCCCCAAAATTGACGAGTATGACACCAATTTCGCCGCGATAATCAGCGTCGATTGTCCCCGGACTGTTAAGGACCGTCACCCCATCCTTTAAAGCCAACCCCGACCGGGGCCGGATCTGCGCTTCAAATCCCTTCGGCACTTCGATAGCGATCCCGGTCGCGATCAACGCTCGCGATCCAGGGGCCATGACAACCTCTTCACCCGCCGGAAGGGCCGCCACCAGATCCATCCCGGCGGCATCCTCACTCGCATAGGCCGGCAATTGCAAACCCTCACCATGTGGTAATCGATGGTAACCAATCGTGATCATTGTCGCTTCGCCAATTCTACGGCGAGGCGCCGAACGATGCCGTTTGCAACGTCGGCTTTGGTCATCGGCGGCCACGATTCGACGCCGCGCGCATCGATCACCTGGACTTGATTGGTTTCGCCGCCAAATGTCGATGTGCCTTCCGCGACACTATTGGCGATGATCAGGTCGCAATTCTTTCGTTGTAATTTCGCCATGGCGTTCGCCGTAACATTCTCGGTTTCGGCAGCGAATCCAATTACAACTGCCGGCCGCATTATGGTTTTCTTTGCGACCTCCGCAAGTATATCGGGATTCTCGACCAAAGTGAGCGTCGGAGACTCTTTGGCATCCTTTTTGATCTTTTGATGGGCGACATTTTCGGCGCGCCAATCGGCGACCGCCGCCGCCGCAATGAATGCGTCGGCGGGCAGAGCGGCCTCGACCGCCTCCCGCATATCGCGCGCCGAACCGACGTGAACGACTTCGGCGCCGGTCGGATCAGACAGTCCCACGGGGCCCGTAACGAGCGTTACCCTTGCACCAGCGCCAACGGCAGCTTGCGCAATTGCATGTCCCTGACGTCCAGAAGACCGGTTTCCGAGGAATCGGACCGGGTCAATCGGCTCGTAGGTTGGTCCCGAAGTGACAATCACATGCCGTCCGCCAAGCAAACCCGAATCACTTGCGCCAAGCAAACCCGAATCACTTGGGCCGCCTTGGAACGAAGGACTGGACGCCGCTTCGGCGGCCAACGCCCCCTCGATCGCCTCAACGATCGCCGGCGGCTCCGCCATGCGGCCAGGACCAAATTCGCCGCAAGCCATCGGCCCCGACTCGGGGCCGACAATCAGAACGCCGTCGGCCCTGAGGCGCTCCAGGTTGCGGCAAGTCGCCGGGTGCAGCCACATCCTGACATTCATTGCCGGGGCGGCAAGCACGCGTTTGTCGGTCGCCAGCAACAGGGTAGTCGCCATATCGTCGGCAAGACCGGCGGCCATGCGGGCCAGGATATTCGCACTTGCCGGCGCAATAACGATGAGGTCGGCGGCGCGCGATAACTCGATATGGCCGATCGCCGCTTCGTCCGTCAGGCTAAACAGATCATCGCGGATGGCCTGCCCGCTGAGCGTCGCCGCGGAAAGAGGAGAGATGAACTGCCGGGCGGCGGAAGTCATGACCACCTGAACTGTCGCGCCGCGGTCCTTGAGCCGACGAATCAACTCTAGCGATTTGTACGCCGCGATTCCCCCGCTTATGATCAGGAGAATGCGCGCGCGCGATAGCGGGGTGCCACTCATTCGCGATGACCTACGCTGGCTCAATGCGCTTTGGATCAATCCCTGACGTGGAGGAAATCAAGGAGACCAGGAGTGAAACGTCCATTCGCGGCTTCATCCGCTTGCTATCCTCAAGTCCGTCGTTACGTAAGCCGTTTTTCTAATGCCACCAGTGATACCAGAGGAATGCCACGAACATTTACGAAATGGCAATTACCACAATTGTGGTATTCCCGTCTCGCGAGTGTTGCGGGGTTCATCGATTGCCAGTCGCGGCCAACGCTGCCGCCCTCTCAAGGCGGTCGGCGACTTCCTACCGTCCCGGCAGCTGAGCTGCGCGCCGCGGACAGGCTCGACGCCTTATAAGACCCACCGATACGCCGCCATGACCAGGAGCGCTAGGAAAAATCCAGTTAAAACAAAGGTGAACCCCACCCGGAGGGTGAGTTCGGGAACGATTTTCGCAATTTCCCTTTCGCTGTCCGCCTCGAGTCGAGCCTCGAGTTTGTCGGCGATTTGCTCCAGCCGGCGCGGCGCGTCGCCGAGGAAGGAGACAAGGGACGAAAAGATCCGACCGGCGTCTTCGATGCGCCCAACCGGGCCCAGATGTTCGGCGATCCAAGCGCTCACGACCGGTTCAGCGGTCGACCACATGTTGAGCTGGGGGTCGAGCTTTCGCGCCACGCCCTCGACGACGACCATGGTTTTCTGCAGCATCACCAGTTCGATCCTGGTTGCCATTTCGAACAAGGCGGTAATTTCGAACAGGAGCGTCAGGACTTTCGCCATCGAGATCTGATCGGCGGTGCGGGAGTGGATCGGTTCGCCGATCGCCCGGAGCGCCTGGGCGAAATCTTCGACCCGATACGTGTGAGGCACGTAGCCGGCCTCGAAGTGGACCTCCGCAACCCGCAAATAGTCACGGCGAATGAAGCCATAGAGGATTTCAGCCAGGAATCGACGCTCTTTGCGCCCCAGCCGGCCCATGATCCCAAAATCCACGGCGACGATGCGGCCTTCCTTGTCGACGAAAAAATTGCCCTGATGCATATCGGCGTGGAAGAATCCGTCGCGCAGCGCAGTGCGCAGGAAGGTCTGAATGAGAGCGCGGGCAAGGGATTGGGGATCAAACCCAAGCGCGATCAGACGGTCAGGGTCCGCCAGGGGCACCCCGTCGATCCATTCCATCGTCATCACTTCGCGGGTGGTGCGGCTCCAGTCCACCGCCGGCGCGCGAACGTCTGGATCATCCGTTGAGTTTTCGACGAATTCTGACGCCGCCGCCGCCTCGAGCCGGAAATCCATCTCCATGCGCACGGAGCGGGCAAGCGTTTCGACAACCTGGGCGAGCCGCAAGCGGCGGAATTCCGGCGCCAAGCCCTCCGCGAACCGCGCGGCGAACGCCATGTCTGAGAGGTCGCGCCCAAAGCGCCGCTCGGTCCCGGCGCGCAGCACTTTGACCGCGACTGGCCGCAAGCCTTCGCTGCTTTGCACTTCAGCGCGATGGACCTGGGCGATTGAAGCCGCCGCGACCGGCTCGCCGAAGCTCTCGAACAGCGACTCGATCTTCATGCCGAAAGAAGCCTCGACGATGGCGACCGCCTTTTCGCGACTCATCGGCGCGACGCGGTCCTGCAGTCGCTCAAGCTCAATGGCGACCTTGCCGCCGACGATGTCCGGGCGCGTTGAAAGGAACTGTCCAAGCTTTACGTAAGACGGCCCCAATCGATCGATCGCTCGGGACAATCCGGCCAGGCCATCGCCGTCGCGTTTTGCAATCAAGTTGGCCAATGCGAGGGGCGGCCTCAGCACCGGGGGCAGAGGGACTGGGTCGACGCCGACAAAAGCCCCTTCTCGGGCGAACACGAAAGCAGCGCGCGTCAGCCTTGAGATGTGGCCGAGCGACGACAAAATCGGCATGAATTAGAGTTTCCAGCCCGAGTGGATCGCGACGACGCCCCCGCTCAGGCGTGTGAAGCCGACGCGCGCGAACCCGGCCTCGCCGATCATCTCTGCGAAGCGCTCCGGGGGCGGAAATTTGCGGATCGATTCGACAAGATAGCGATACGCGCCGCCGTCGCCGGTCACGGCTTTGCCGATAGGCGGAATGGCCGCGAAGGAATAGGCGTCGTATAATCGATCCATGACCGGCAAATCGACGCGCGAAAATTCGAGGCACAGGAAACGCCCGCCACGCTTGAGCACACGATAAGCTTCCCTGAGGGCGTTTTCGATGCGTGGCACGTTGCGGATGCCGAACGCGATCGTGTAGGCGTCAAACCGCGCGTCAGGCGGCGGCAGCGCTTCCGCGTCGCCTTCGATAAAGGTCAAGCGATTCGCGTAGGGGCGTCGCGCCACGCGGTCCTTCGCCCGTTGCAACATGTCAGGATTGACGTCGACGACTGTGACCTCAGTCAGCGGGCCGCCTGCCTTCGCCACGCGCGTGGCGACGTCGCCGGTGCCCCCCGCGACATCGATATGGTGAAACGGGCGCGTCGGTGGTGGCCGGACTTTGGCGACGAGAGCGTCTTTCCAAGCCCGGTGCAGGCCAAACGACATGAGGTCGTTCATCAGGTCATAGCGAGTGGCGACGCTATGGAAAACGTCGTTCACCAGGCTCTGCTTTTCGTCCATCCGGACGGTGCGTCGGCCGAAATGCGTTTGATCGCCCGCAGCGGCCATCAGGCTCTCCCATGAAACGGCTCAACTTAGCGCGCGCGGCGCCGAGCGTACACCCGCGCCGGTCAGTCCATGCGCACCGGGATTCCCGCTTCGGCCATTCGGGCCTTCGCCTGCCTAATCGTGAATTCGCCAAAATGGAAGATCGACGCCGCGAGCACAGCGCTGGCCCGCCCTTCTCGCACGCCGGCGACGAGGTGGTCGAGATCGCCGACGCCGCCAGAGGCGATGACCGGAATGGCGACCGCATCGGCGACGGCTCGGGTCAGCTCGAGATCGAAGCCCTGCCTCGATCCGTCGCGGTCCATCGAAGTCAACAGAATCTCGCCGGCGCCGAGAGCGGCGACTTCGCGCGCATAAGCAATCGCCTCGATGCCCGTCGCACGCCGCCCGCCATGGGTGAAGATCTCCCAGCGCGGCGCCTCGCCGGGCGCGGAGACCCGCTTGGCGTCCATTGCGACGACGACGCACTGGGCGCCAAACTTCTCCGAAGCCTGGCGCACGAAGTCCCGGTCGGCGACCGCGGCTGAATTGATCGAGGCCTTGTCGGCGCCGGCGAGCAGGAGCTTGCGGATATCGTCGGTCGTCCGCACGCCGCCGCCGACCGTCAGCGGCATGAAGCAGACCTCCGCCGTACGCCTGACGACGTCGAGCAGAATGCCGCGGTCTTCATGGCTCGCGGTGATGTCCAGGAAGCACAATTCGTCTGCGCCCGCTCGATCATAGGCGATCGCGCTCTCCACCGGATCGCCGGCGTCGCGCAGATTGACGAAGTTGACTCCTTTGACGACCCGGCCGTCCTTGACGTCGAGACAGGGGATGACGCGCGCTTTTAAAGTCACCGCGCCAAGCCTGCCTGCCGTTCCGCTCGTCCGCCGGCGTGGAGGAGGGTCAGCGCTGCGCGCGGATCAAGCCGGCCGTCATAGAGGGCGCGCCCGACGATGGCGCCGGCGAGGCGGGCGCAATCCGGCTCGGTCAGCCGTCTGATGTCTTCGATCGAGGCGAGGCCGCCCGAGGCGATGACGGGGATCTCGAGCTTGTCGGCCAGCGCGATCGTGCTTTCGAGGTTGAGGCCGGCGAGCGCGCCGTCGCGCGCGATGTCCGTGTAGATGATTGCCGCAACGCCCGCGTCCTGAAATCGGCGGGCGAGATCGAGAGCGGAAATGTCCGAGGTTTTCGCCCAGCCCTCGATGGCGACTATGCCTTCGCGGGCGTCGACGCCGACCGCGATCTGGCCGGGATAAATTCGCGCCGCCTCGCGTACGAAATCGGGGTCGCGCACCGCCGCTGTGCCAATGATGACCCGAGTGACGCCGCTTTCCAGCCAGCCGCGCACAGTCTTCATGTCACGAATGCCGCCGCCAAGCTGCAGCTTCACCGTAAGCCCGGCGAGAATGTCTCGAACGGCGTCGGCGTTCATTGGCTTGCCAGCGAAGGCTCCGTCGAGATCGACGACGTGCAGATAGTCGAACCCTTGCGCGATGAACGCCTTAGCCTGAGCGGCAGGATCGGCGTTGAAGATCGTCGCGCGCGTCATGTCGCCCTGGACGAGCCGAACGCACTGTCCGTCCTTGAGATCGATGGCGGGAAACAGGATCACGGGCGCCACTCGAGGAAATTGGCGATCAGCTTGAGACCCAATGTTTGGCTCTTTTCCGGGTGAAATTGCGTGCCGGCGATGTTGTCGCGGGCGACGATCGCCGTCACCGCGCCGCCATAGTCGGCGGTCGCCACCAGGTCGTCGGCATCATCCGCGTACAATTGATAGGAGTGTACGAAATAGGCATGCAGTCCGGTCTCGCCTGTTCTTACACCCTCTAACAGCGCATGGCTGCGTCGCACATCGAGGGTGTTCCACCCCATATGGGGTATCTTCAACCCCGGATCGCGTGGCTTAATCGCCGCGACGTCGCCCGCAATCCAGCTCAAGCCGTTGACCACTTCGTGTTCGAGCCCGCGCGTCGCCATGAGTTGCGCGCCGACGCAAATGCCGAGGAACGGCCGGCCTCGCTGCCGCACGACCTCCTCCATCGCCTCAACCATGCCCGAGACGCCGTCGAGCCCGCGGCGGCAGTCGGCAAATGCGCCGACGCCCGGCAAGACGATGTGATTGGCGGCGAGCACATCCTCGGGCCGTGCGGTGACCTTGACCTCGCGGCTCAAGCCGGCCTCGCGCGCGGCGCGCTCGAAGGCCTTCTGCGCCGAATGCAGATTTCCCGAGCCGTAGTCGATGATCGCGACGACGCTCATGGCATGCTTAAAGCGCGCCCTTGGTCGATGGCACGCGCTCGGCCTGACGGGAATCGATCGCGATCGCGCCGCGAAGCGCGCGAGCGACGCCCTTGAAGCATGACTCGGCAATGTGATGGCTGTTTGAACCGTAAAGCGTCTCGATGTGCAGCGTGACCCCGGCGTTTCCGGCGAAGGCCTGGAAGAACTCGCGCACCAGTTGAGTGTCGAACGAGCCGATCTTCTCGGTCGGAAACTCGGTCCGGAAGACAAGAAACGGCCGCCCCGACACGTCGAGCGCGACGCGGGTCAGCGTTTCGTCCATCGGCAGCAAGCAGTCGGCGTAGCGCGTCAATCCCCGCTTGTCGCCAAGCGCTTTCGCCAACGCCTGGCCGAGCGCGATGCCCACATCCTCGACCGTATGATGATCATCGATATGGCGGTCGCCCTCGGCCCGAATTTTGATGTCGACAAGGGAATGACGCGAGAGCTGATCGAGCATATGATCAAAAAAGCCAATGCCGGTTGTAACATCGGCAAGACCCGAGCCGTCGAGGTCGAGGCCGACTTCGATGCTTGTTTCATTGGTCTTGCGTGTGACTGCGCCCTTGCGCATGGCGATTTCGAAGCCTTAAGCTGCTTTGCGCCGGGGGTGATAGCAAGCCGCGCGCCGCTTGGCCACCTGCGCTTCGAGGGCGCGTGCGCCGATTCCAGGTCGCGAGGGTTTCCCGCCACGACAAGATTCGGTTAGTAAGGGCTCAAACGCGGTCCGTCCGAAAGATGCCCTCGGCCGCCACAGGAAATGACAGACCATGAATATGAGACCGACGAAATTCGGCATAGGTCAAAGCGTCAAGCGCGTCGAAGACGTTCGATTCGTAAGCGGGCGTGGCAATTACGCCACCGATGCGGTGGATAAGACCGAACTCAAGGCGGTGTTCCTACGCAGTCCTTACGGGCATGCAAAATTCCGCATCGACGATCTTGAAGCCGCGCGCGCGGCTCCCGGCGTTCGGGCCGTCTATGTCGCCAGCGATTTCGCCAATGTCGGCGACCTGCCTTGTGTCGCCCCGGTCGGCAATTCCGACAAATCGAACACGCCGCTCAAGCCCTATCCCGTGATGGCGTCGAACGAAGCGCAGCACGTGGGCGACATTGTCGCGATGGTGGTCGCCGACACGGCTCTTGAGGCGCGCGACGGCGCCGAACTGATCAGCGTGACATGGGACGCGCTTCCGGTTGTGATCGACATGGAAGCCGCCTTGCGGCCGGACGCGCCGCTCATCTTCGCCAAGGCTCCAGGCAACGTCGCTTACGACACCCATATCGGCTCCAAAGAGGAGACGGATAAGGCGTTTGCCGGCGCAGCGCATCGTGTTCGCATCAAAATCGTGAACTCGCGCGTCGTCGCCAATTATATGGAGCCGCGCTCCGCCGTTGGCGAATATGATCCGAAATCCGGCCGCTTCACACTGAACCTCGGAAGCCAGGGCGTGCACGGCATTCAGGGCGCCATCGCCGGAGCGATGCTCAAGATCCCGCCCGAATCCCTTCGCGTTATTACGCAAGACGTGGGCGGCGGGTTTGGCACCAAGGCGGTCGTCTACCGGGAATATCCGCTCGTTCTCGAGGCGGCGAAGCGGCTCGGACGGAGCGTCGGCTGGCTCGCCGATCGCAGCGAGCATTTCGTCGGCGACGCACAAGGACGCGACAATCTGACGACGGCGGAAATGGCGCTCGACGCCAACGGCCGTTTTCTAGCGCTCAGGGTCGACATTCTCGGCAATCTCGGCGCGTATCTGTCGCTGTTTGCGCCCTATATCCCCTGGCTCGGCGCCTCGATGGCGACTGGGTGCTACCACATCGACGCCCTCCACGCGCGTGTTCGCGGCATCTACACCCACACGGTGCCCGTCGACGCCTATCGCGGGGCCGGACGTCCAGAGGCGGCCTATGTGCTCGAGCGACTGGTCGACGCCTGCGCGCGCAAGCTTGGGCTGACGGCGGAGGAGATCCGTGCGCGCAATTTCGTCAAGCCCGAGCAGATGCCCTACCACACCCACACCAATCGCGATTACGACGTCGGCGATTTCGAAGGCGCGTTGCGGGCCTGCCTGGAAAAGGCGGATCGCAAGGGGTTCACGAGCCGGGCGGAGGACGCGCGGGCCCGAGGCAAGATCAGGGGCTTCGGCATTGCTAGCTACATCGAATGCACCGCGTGGAGTGATTCCGAGACCGGCTCTTTGACGCTTGAGAAGAACGGCGATTTCACGCTCACCATCGGCACCCAATCGAACGGGCAGGGGCATGAGACGGCTTATGCCCAGGCCGTCTCGCAATTTCTCGACGTGCCGCTCGAGCGCATCAAGGTCGTGCAGGGCGACACCGA
>DATDHT010000276.1:0-10195 GCA_036521435.1 Roseiarcus sp. | reverse complement strand
ACCGTGACGCGATGCGCGATCCGGCGAACCTCCGCGAGACGATGGGTAATGTAGATGACCGATGTTCCCGTCTTGACCACCGCGCGAATGCGGTCGAACAGCAATTCGGTCGACTCGCGGTCGAGCGAAGCCGTCGGCTCGTCGAGAATCAGCACCTTAGGCCGCATAGCCAGGGCTTTTGCAATTTCAAGCAGTTGCTTCTGCGCGACGGTCAGCGAGTCGCCGCGTGCATGTAATGGGATCTCAAGACCAAGGGCGCTCAGCATCTCGCTCGCCACGTCGCGAACCGGTCGACCTTGGAAGACCGATTGCGGTAGCGCCACCCGAAGATTTTCCACTACGGACAAATCATCGAGGAGGGCGGCGTGCTGATAGGAAATCGAAATTCCGAGCGCGGCAGCCGTTTCGGGAGACATCGGAGACACCTGACGGCCCTCGAACTCGATTTCGCCCGCATCCGGCTGGGTCACTCCCGAGATGACGCTCATCAGGGTCGACTTGCCGGCGCCGTTCTCTCCGAGAACGGCGTGAACCTCGCCCGCATAGAACTCGACGCTCACATTCGAAAGAGCCGCGACGCCGGAGTAATCCTTTGACGTCCCGGTCAGCCGGATCGTGACAGGGCCGAGCGCGGCGTCGCGAGATTCGAGAGCCTTCGCGTTTCCGGGTTCGACGGCCAAGACGTTCATCCGCGTTGCACGACGACCTCGTGCGGTCGCTCCGAGTGGTGCGGCCCCGGCTGGCGAAACTGCCGCCGGGGCCGCGAGAGAGTTACTTGTTGATCGCTTTCGTCTGGTCCTCAGGGCTCATCTCAGCGGAAAGATAGATGTCGCCGGGAAGGTCCTTGCGGCACTCCACGGGGTGCGGCTTACCAGACACCGAGTTCTCGAAGTTGGGCGCCTTGAAGATTTCTTCCTTTGGCGTCTCCCCGCCGGTCGCCTTGGCGACGGCCCATTGAACGGCCAGGCGCGCATTGTCGTTGCCGGTCGCGACTGTGAACAGCTTGAAATCGGGGTTGTCTTTGTTGTTTTCAGTCCAGAAACATCCGAGAATATTGCCGTCCGAAGTGGCAAGCGCGGGAATGGACCGGCCGGACTTCTTGAACAGCGGAAGTGCTCCGACCAAAGACGGCCCGAAATCCGAGACAATGACGTCGATCTTGGGATTCTTCGCGATTTCCGCGGTCAGAACCTGCTGAGTCAGCGCGGGGTCCCAGTTCGTCACGTCGAAGGGCGCGGGATTGATGAACTTGTACTCAGGCCCGAGAACAGACTTGAGACCTTCGAGCTCATCCTTGCCCTGGCTGTTGCCGGCTGGGCCGCTGAGGAAAAGCAGATTGCCGCCGTTGGGTAGGATGCTCTTGATCCAGTTGCCCCAGTTCACGCCATCGTTCTTGAACGACGCGCCGATGAACTGAGTGTAATTCTTGCCGGCCTCGCCGCCGACTTCGACGCGATAGGGAACAACGACCTTGCCGGCCTTGAAGACGCTCGTCAGAGCGGGCAGAACCGCTGGACCGGCGTCGCCGAAAACGACCAGGGCGTCGGTGCCCTTCGCGGCCATGCTCTTGATGTCCGAGATCGCCTTTTGCGTATTGCCCTGCCCATCGGCGTACTGATAGTCGGTGATACTGGGGCACTTTTGCGCTTCCTCCTTGGCGGAAGCCGTCGTGATCAGGCGCCAGCTGTTGCCGCCGAAGCCGTCGAGAAAGGCGATCGTCGCCTTCTTAGGTCCGCACCATGATGGCGTCTCAGCATGAACCGCTGACCCGGCGAGACTTAGCATCACGGCCGCTGTGGTGAGGGCTGTGTGCCGCTTTATCGATGAGAACCTCATGTTTTTCCTCCTTGTTTGACAGGGTTCCTGTCTTTGTTTGGTTTCACCGGAACGAATAGACGGCGATACCAAATCCAAGCGCGAGGGCTTGAATGATCGTCTGTGCCGAATAGGGCACGCCGACAGCGAGAGCGAATTGGCTCAGTTGATTGAGAAAGAATGCAGCGATCGCTGTGGAGACGGGGAAGCCGCGACCTCCGGTCAGCGAGGTGCCGCCGAGCACCACCACGGCGACCGAAGGAAGCAGGAGCGAGTCTCCCTGAAAGGCCGTCGGTTGGCTGGTGATCCCGGCGAGCAAAAGCCCGGCAATGCAATAGAGCAGCTGGGCGTAGACATAGGCCATCATCTGATGAAGCCGTACGCGAAGCCCGACGGCGCGTGCGGCACGCGGATTTGCGCCGATCGCTTCGAATCGCCGTCCGACGACCGTCTTTTTCAGGACGAGTGTCACGACGAGCAGGATCGCGATGGCAAAGTACACGGAGTTCCCAATGCCCCATGTGTCTCCGCCGGCGATTGCCGCCAGCAACGCCGTTGTCGTTCTTGGAATGCCACCGGAGACGGCGAACACTCCGCCATAGATCAACGCATTCATGCCGATCGTGGCTACGATGGCGTTTAGCCGTACGAAGCCAACCAGCACGCCATTCAGGATCCCGGCGCCGGCCGCGCAGCACACGGCCAGCAGCACTGCAGGCAGGAGATTTGCGCTGTCGCCCGCCGGAACGTGGGTTGAAATTACAACTGCGAGCGATACGCCGCCGGCGACCGAGAGATCGAACCCTCCCTGCTGGACGACCAGCATTTGGCCCAGTCCGACGATGATGAGGATTGCCGCGAAGGGCAGGCTGCCAGCCAGGGTGCCGTAGGCGATGCTGGACGGCGCAAATAAACGGCATAGAACGATGAGTGCCGACGTCGTAAGGAGAACGGTCAGAAATTCTCTCGTCAACGGGATATGGAAGCCCTGCTGCGCAAACGCTTCGGCGCCCATTTGGTCACCGGTCGATTTCATTCGACCGTTCTCGTGCGCGGTAGTTTCGTGGGCGCCGCCAGGCCGCGTTTGAGCGCGCACATGTGGCCAGGTTCTGGCCACCGAAGCTTGGCGGCGCCGCGGTCACAATCCTGTCTCTCGGGTGAAGTCCGTCACGCAATCTCCAGCGTCACCTTGACGGCTTCGGTCAGCTTCTTCCCCTGCTCGAGCGCGTTCGCCGCGTCGTTGAGAGGAAAACTGTGGGTCTGGATCGGCGACAGATCGATTCCGGTTCGTTCGAGGAATCGGATAGCAGCCGGCCAGACGCCAGGCGAACCGATGCAGCCCCGAACGGTCAGGTTTTTCATCTGGATCTTGCCGAGTTCGGACGGGATCTTGTTACCGATGTTGATTCCCACCATGGAGATGCGGCCCTCTGGGCGCGCGTAGTCAAAGACGCTCGCGAGCGAGGCGGAGTGGCCGGACGCCTCGACGACCAGGTCGGCCCCGCCGTGGGTCAACTCTTGCACCGCTTCGCTGGGATCGCCGGTCGACGGGTCAACGGTCGCGTCGGCGCCCAGCCGTTTCGCGATCTCCCGACGCAACGGCACGGGGTCGACGACGATCACCCGGGCGCCCATGCCGATGGCCGCCGCCGCCGTGACCAGACCGATGGTTCCTCCGCCCGACACCACAACCGTCTCGGAAGCGTTGGGCGCGCCGTTGCGCAGGACAGCGTAGAAGCCACAGGTGAAAGGCTCGATCAGCGCGCCTTTCGCATCATCGACAGAATCCGGCAGCGGGTGGAGCCACTCGGGTCGCGCTGGAAAATATTCGCGGTTGGCGCCGTCCATCGAGAAGCCGAAGTGGTGGATCCGCTCCGGCGTCTTGATCACACACTCACCGACCACGCGATCGCCGGGCTTGAGGCCGGTTACGTTCTTGCCGACCTCGACGATCTCACCGACCCACTCATGGCCGGGGATGACCGGGTAGGAGATCGGGATGATGTATTGGCCAGCCAGAAGCTCGTAGTCCGAATGGCAGATGCCGACGCGACGCGAGCGGATCATCACTTCGTTCGCTGTGATGGAAGGGGACTGGACCTCCGAGACCACCGGCTTCTTGGGTTCGTCGAAGAACAGCGCTTTCATCGCTCGCTCCCTCTAGTCGACGCGGCCCATCAGGCCACGACTTCGATTTTGCCGCTCCGGGCGGATGCGAAGACCGCTTCGAGCAGCGCGATGGTGTTGACGAGATGCTCGGCGGTGATCGGATAATGTTCGCTACCACGAATGGCCCGGGCGAAGGATACGAGGTTGTCTTTGACAGGTTCTGCCGGGGGGATCTCTGCTGTCGTGATCGGGCCGCCAGCCTTTGCGGATGTGACGATCCAGCCGTCGGGGGCCTCGACGTGCGCCTTGTCGCGAATGTCGATCCAGCCTTTCGAGCCGTAGACCGCGAAACGAGATACGAAGGGATTCGCAAGCGAGGCCGACACGTAGGACGTGCCGCCGCCCCGAAACTTGACATAGGCGGCGACGGTGTCGCCCTGCGGAAGGTCCGACGACAGCTGTTCGCAGACACACCACACGCTTTGGGCCGGCCCGAGCAGGCGAACCGACAGATCGAGCAGATGGATGCCTGTGGCTGTCATTCCCCCTGCCGGCGCTTGGTCCCCCTTCAGGCGCCAGTTGTCCCGATCGAGCGCCAGGAACTTGTCATGACTGAAGTTGGCCTCGATCTGGTGAATGCGCCCCAATTCTCCGGCGTCCGCTTTCCTAAGCATCTGGGCGATCGGCGGCTCCCACCGGCGCTCATGACCCATTCCGAGCACCAGCCCGCCATCGCGGCACAGGCGAACGGCTTTCTCCGCGCCGGCCTTGGTCAGCGCCAGCGGTTTCTCGCAAAACACGTGTTTCCGAGCCCCGACTGCGGCCTCGATCTGTTCGCCGTGCAGCGCGTGCGGCGTCGCCAGCACCACGGCTTCGACCTCCGGATCGGCGAGCGCATCCGCGTAGCTGGCCGTCAGGGCGACGCCCTTCTCGTTACAGAGCGCGCGCGCCGTCTCGAGATTCGGCTCCACAGCGCGAACGACGCGGATGTCGGCAGGCGCAGCGCCCAGAACGCTGAGCATTTTCTTGCCCCACCAGCCTATGCCGATGACGGCGACTCCAACGGGCCGGCTCATGTCGGCGTGTCGTCGTGTTTGGAGAGCAGACATGCCCCGCGGCCGGACCAATCACCACCTACAGTGCGGTGAGCGGATGGAAAGGGAGGAAAACGGAGCCCAATTTCTACAAATGCGGCGACGAGGTCGAAGGCGAGACTGACTTGCATTTTGTCCGACGCTCCTCCCTGGCGGCATCGCCACTGCTTAGGCGCCGACCAGATGCGCGTCAGCATTCGATGCGTCCGCGCTGGCTCAGCGTTTGCGCCAAAGCTAACAAACTTGGTCCCACGGGATCGCACTGATTTATCCAAAACGGACAAATCCGGCTCAACGGCGGGCCGCGCGGATCTCCCTTCAAGTGCGCGCGGTGTGAGCTAAAGCGTTTCGACGAACCACCTGGTGGCCATCTTTGCTGCTGCTTCGACCTTCGACTTATCGGAGTAGAGCGTCATGTGCGTGGTATGCGGCAGGACTTCCAGCTTCTTGCGCACGCACGGAATGGCGTTGAAGGCGCCGATTTCGAGATCCCACAGAGTGAGGTCGTCGCCTTCGGCGACAATCATCAAGGTCGGCGTATTGTAAATGCGTTTCACAAACGGTCCGACGTCGTAATTCATCAGGAGGTCGACAGATTCGACCGTGCTCCGGTTCTCGTACAACGGCGCTTCGCTCGCCTTGATCGCGAGGAAGGTGCGTGCAGTCTCTGGGAACGGCCAAGCCGAAACCTCCGCTTCCGAATGCTCAGTAGCGTGGGGCAAGTAGAGTCGCTGGCTGGGCTTCTCGTAGCGCAAGTTCCGGTCTTCGAGAATCATGGCCCATAAGCGGCGAAACTCCATCGTGCCATGCGCGCGGCGCATGTTTTCGAATCCGTCAATGACCGGTACCTGACTGACGATCGAACGCACTCGTGGATCAGTCGCTGCAAGTACCATGGCGTGCCCGCCCGAATAGGATATGCCCCAGACGCCAATACGGTGAGGGTCCACCGCCTCGTGTCGCTCGAGGAACGAGATCGCGTTCTGGTAGTCGCGGATTTGCGCCCAAGGATCGAGGTGCTGACGGTTGTCGCCATCGCTGACGCCAAGGTTGCGATAATCGAAGACCATTGCGTTCAGGCCGGCCGCAGCGAACGCAGCCGCATAGGTCGGCATCACGACCTCGCGTACGTAACACCAGCCACCCGCTAGGACGACCGTCGGTCGAGGCCCGGGCCCATTCCCCCTATACAGCCACGCTCGACACGTGACGCCCTCCGACCTGAAATCGACGTCCAGACGTTCAATCATGCGCGTTGTTCTCCCACTTGCTGATCAAGCGATTTGGAGGCCCGCCCGCCGTGGAGCTTCGCGCCGGGCAGAGAATTCGCCAATGGACGAACGAAAATGAGGAGGTTCAACAGGACCTAATAGTAGCCGGCGTCTCGCATGACCTGGTCCGCCCTGCTCTGCGCCTTCGCCAGCGCCTCCTTGTCGGATGTCTCCCTTCGCAAAGCCTTGTGAATTTCGTCACCGAGAATGGCCTCGAGAGATAGATATTCAGGCACCGGCGGGCGAGGCCAACCTTTGAGCATATTTCGCTTCGCAAGCCGGTCGACGACGCTCACGATTGGCGAGGTCGCCGCGGCCTCGGGGTCAGCGGCGACGCTGAAGCGCGGCGCGACAGGAAAGCCGTTTTGCACGTTCGCCTTCATCGCTTCGGGCGAAGTCATCCAGGCGATCGCTTCGAAGGCGAGTTCGACCCTGTCGGGCGGCAGGTTGGTGGGGATACAAAGCAGGAAGCCGCCGATTGGGTTGTTCGAGACGCCGCCTGGGCCGCGTGGCTGCGGCAGATAGCGCACCCGGCGCTTAACCGCCGAACTGACGTCGGTCTCAAATCGGGCGGCACGCACCGTCCAGCAATAGGCGAGCGCAGTTTCTCCCGAAAGGAAGGAGGTGGTTCTGCGGTCCCAATCCATTTCGAGAATGTCCGGCGGGGAGAACTCCTTTAGCTTATGCAGGTAGTCGAGTACGCGCAGGCCCGCCTCGGATTCAATCTGCGGGCGCAGCTGTTCGCCCCGCGCTTCGTCCACGCCAGTTCCAAGGCTGGTCTTTTGGATGCGCAGGATAGACTCGCCGCAACAGCCCATCAGAAACATGAAGGTGGAAGCGATGGGCATTCCGCGCCCGCCGTTCCAGGCGATGCCGTACCGCCCTTTAGCGGGCGTATGAAAATGTCTGGCGGCGCCGATCGTCTTCTCGAAGGTCGTCGGATATTCGATCTTGTCCTTCTCGAACAGGTCTGAGCGCGCCGCGAGCAGTTCGATCGTACAGTAAATTGGAACTCCAAACTGCTGGCCGCGCCACGAGCCGAGCGACCACACAGAAGGGTGGAAGTCGAGTGAGGAGAGGCCCGCGGATTTGATATGGTCGTCGAGCGGTATCGCGAGCTCTTTTTTAACCGCCTCGCCAAGCCACGGCGCATTGATCGCGACGATGTCGTATTCCGAAACCGCCAGCCCCGCGTTCTCGACCAGCCGCTCGTGCAACTGAGGCAACTTGCGCAAATCGAAATTCCTGCGCGAGGCCATGTTGTTGCGAAAGTCCGCCCACATGTTGCGCATCGACAGGAAGTAGTTGTCGTCGTTGAGCAGGAACTTGATTTCGCGTTTGCCGCGAAACAGGCTTTCGATGAGGCGCGGTGGTGGGATGATTTGGGCCGCGAAATAGGAGCCGCCGAAATAAAAATCTTCGTCGCTGTCCGTCTTTGACCGCAGGCCGAAGGTTTCGGCGAGCAAAAATTTGATCCTCCGCGCGTACTGAATAAAGCTTTCGAGTAGCGCCTCGCTAGGTCGTAGCTTGAACCTCTTGCTCGCCTCGCCGAGCGGGTCCTGCAGGATGTCACCGCGCTCGATTAGCGCGTGAATGCGTCGCATTGCAGTGGCATGCGGCGCCTTGGCGACCGAGGCGAGCGTGGAGATGGCGACCGGCGTTCCCGTCAGATGGTTCTTGATGAGGAACAGCAACAGGTTCCAGGTCGCGTCTTCTTCGGCGATCGGAACCAGTTCCTGGAACGGCTGTCGGACCCGTTCGAGAAACGCAATGATCCGCAGGAGTTCGTGTTCGGTCATCCGATAGCAGGCGGGCCAGGCTTCCGCGGATCCTCCCGATCCTCCCGGCCTTCGTCTCCGGTTAGGCGTCGAGACCTCGGTTGTCCAGCCCGACGCTCTACCGCCTCCATCCATCGCGATGTCTCGAGTCCTAAGGAATAACCTTTTCCGTGCGCAAGGTCGCGAAGAGATCGTGGAAAGCATCTTCCGTATTTTGATAGACAGCGAAACCGAGCTTGCGGCTTAGCGCCATGTCGGTCATCACCTCGATCGGTCGCCCGAGGTCGAGGTCTGTGTGCCAGGGGGACGCGACGCGCCAGAGATCGGCTTCAACGAGACCATATTTCGCCGCCATTTTCTTCCAGACTTCCCGGTCATTCGTCATCTGGCCTTCCAAGGGGGCCGGCGCCCCGTCGAAGCCTTCCCAAGTCGCGCCGAACCATTTGGCGATGCGCGGCCACAGCCAGCTCCATCGAAAGATGTCGCCGTTGACGATGTTGTAGGCCTCGTTCTTTGCGGCGTCTGTGGTGCTCGCCCAAATAAGCTGTTTGCCAAGCACACGCGCGTCAGTCATGTCCGAAAGACCATTCCACTGCGCGGCGCTGCCTGGAAATTTGAACGGGCGGCCAAGTTCTTTGCAGATCGAAGCATAGGCGGCGAGCGTCGAACCCATGTTCATTGCATTGCCGATCGCTTTGCCGATGATCGTGTGCGGTCGGTGTACGCTCCAGGTAAAACCTTCGCGCTTGGCCGCGGCGTAGAGTTCGTCCTCCTGGCTGTAGTAGAAGTTCGGAAGGTCCAGACGCGGCTGCTCTTCCCGCAGCGGCGTCGGCGGAGCAATGTCGCCACGCACATAAGCCTCGAACGGACCAAGGTAGTGCTTCAGGCCAGTGACAAGGGCGACATGCTTGACGCTTCTCGCTGGCGCGACGGCCTCGAGCACGGCTCGCACAATCCCTGCGTTGACCGCTATGTTTTCATCCTCAGTGGGCCGGCGGGACCAAGCAGTCAGATAGACGTGGCTCGGCCCTATTCCGCTCATTGCCTTGTTGACGCTCTCGGGATCCAGGAGGTCGGCGCCGACATGCTTGACGCCCGCGATGACGCCATCCCGGTGGCGAGAGAGGCCGTGAACGCGGGCCCCCGCGTTGAGGAGTTCCTGCGACACGCCACGTCCGGCGATGCCGGTCGCCCCAATGACCAGCGCCTCGATCTCCATGTCTATCTCCCAATTCGACGGTGAGGGGCCCGGTGCGGCATTCGCGTCACGCCCCGAGCTGAGCTTAGACCATGTTCACCAGGACCTTCATTTCCTGGCCGCTTGGATTGAGGAGTGAACGGAATCCCTTCTCCACGATCGTTTCCGGCTCGATCCGCCCTGTGACGATTTTCTCGACCGGGAGTTTGCCGCTCGAAATCATGCGGGTCACGCGTGGCCACATTGTCACCTCGTAACACCAGGTCGCCTCGATGGTGATGTCTTTCAACGCCCACAGCGCCGGATCGACGACCGCCTTCTTCACGTGCAGGCCCGTCTGCACAACAGTGCCATGGTTGCGCACCGCTTCGACGCAGGTGTTGAGCGCCGCTTCGAAGCCTGAGCATTCGATCGCCGCATCAACGCCGACGCCCTCCTCGGTGTTCTCGCGGATGTAATCGACGACGTTGACCGCTCTCGGATCGAGCAACACGGCGTTAACGCCGAGGCTCTCGATGTGCTTCCGACGGTTGGCGTTGGGTTCACTGACGAAGATCTTCGACGCCCCGACGACGTTACAGATCAAGACGACAAGCGCGCCGATCGGCCCGGCGCCCGTAACAAGAACCGTGCTGCCGCCGGTCACCTTCGAGCGATCGACGCTATAAAGCGCCACCGCAGTCGGTTCAACGAGCGCCCCCTGCTCGTCGGTGACGTTGTGGGGAAGGACGTTGGCGTTGTAGTCGTTGATTACGGCCAGTTCGCCCATCCCGCCCCAGGCCCAACTCAGCCCTATGCAGCCCATGCTTGGACTCAGATGGTTGAGACCGCGTCGGCTATAGTAATCGTCGAGCGGCATAACGAGTGGCTGGATTGAGATTCGATCGCCTTTGCGGACCCGTTTCACGTCGCGGCCGGTATCGAGCACCT
>DATDHT010000275.1:0-15306 GCA_036521435.1 Roseiarcus sp. | reverse complement strand
TGGAGTTAAGGGTGACCAGTCCGATGAAAAGAGAGTTTATAAGTACGTTTGAGTATGTTTCGACCATTCTTGATCACTATAGGCTGAGCGGAGTTTCGTCTGTAATCTCTCCGAGTGACGATATGGCGCACCCCAGTTGGGATAAAAATCTCAGTCACTACAAGTCTGTTGGCGCCAATGCGATCGAAATTATACTAACCGCACTTTTGTGCTGCCGAAAGCACTCTAAAATAGAGTCCATCTTGGATATGCCTTCTGGGTTCGGAAGAGTGACCCGGCATCTCGCATCGGCTTTCGCCGACAGTACGCTTTTTGCTTGTGATCTCTATCAAGATCGAATTGATTTCTGCGCTAAAACGTTCAACGCTAGACCGATCAAGTCGCACAAAGACCTCACTCTAGTTAAATTTCCTATGAAATTCGATTTGATTTGGTGCGGCTCCCTGCTGAGCCACCTCCAAGCTCCGGAACTGGACGACGTGCTTGAACTATTCTCAAGCAACTTAACCGACCGTGGAATAGCGATATTCACCACTCTCGGGAGGGCCTCTCCCTTCATCCATAAGACCTCTTTTAAATACGTTCCGCAGGATATTTATGAATCGAGTGGAATAGAAGCGCAATTCGCTCGAAACGGATTCGGATACGCAGAATATGGTGAGCCTGAAAGGTTCTTTGAGCAAGATACATATGGAATTGCTTTTGCAGAACCGTCGTTCATCTTAAAGAGGCTGGAGCGAGACCGGACAATCCGAATAAGGGGGGTCTCTGAACGTGCGTGGGACGACCAGCAGGATGCGATTGTGGTCCAGAAGACGGCAATAGAAAATCCCCTAAATATCGATCTTAAGTGATGTGCGAGGGGCCAGTCTTGGAGGAGCGTGGTCGAATGGACTCACCCACCCTGGCGGCTACGCATCCAGCGGTGGAAAGAGTAATCGTTCAGCATCCGCCGAACAACTTTGACTTTTTGCGGCTGGTTGGGGCCTTGCTTGTCATCTACGGACACTCCTATCCGCTGACTGGAAGAGTAGGACCGGGGTTCGCCGCCAACGCTATAGGAACGATCGGCGTCAAGATCTTTTTTGTGATCAGCGGCTATCTTATAACGAAAAGTTGGCAGCGAGACGCGAATTTACCGCGATATTTGCTGCGCCGTTCCCTGCGAATTTTCCCCGCTCTTGCGGCGGTTGTCTTATTTTCTATCATTATTATTGGAACTCTGATGACAACACTGCCAATGAAAGCATATTTTCTCCATCCCCAGACCCATTTCTATTTACGTAATATTGTTCTATACATTAACTATGGGCTACCCGGCGTCTTCGAAAACAACGTTTACCCAGTTGCTGTTAACGGAAGCTTATGGAGCCTACCTGCTGAATTTTCTATGTATTTGCTGACGCCCATCTTGTTATCTCGGCCCCTGAACCTCGGGAAGTACAATTTTGCCGTAATAGCAATTGCAGCCGCGATATGCTCGGTCGTTTTTATCCGCGTTTACCCACGAACATCGCAATTCGTCATATACGGAACTAGCGTCTGGTCTTGGCTAGAAGTGGCGCCCTATTTCCTGATCGGCGCTGCTTTCGCGGTCTACCGGCTTGAGTATGTCCTTAACATCTATGTCGCGTTTATCGGCCTGCTTGCGCTTGGCGTATTTGACACCGGGACAGCCATAAAAGAGACCTTGGTATTGTTTATATTGCCGTATGCCGCGCTGTCCTTTGGGCTCGGTTATTGTGCCGCTTTCCCGAAGCTGACCCGCGGTAACGATCTCTCCTATGGAATTTTCCTGCTTGGCTTTCCAATCCAGCAGACGATCACCGCGTTGATAGGCGCTCAGATCGGACCCTGGGCTAACTTTTTCATTGCCATAATCATCTCCGCACCGCTTGCTTATCTCTCTTGGAACTTCATCGAGCAGCCCATGCTGTCGTGGAAACCCACGCGCCGCAGGGACCGGGCGGCCGCGTCCCCAATGCCAGCCGCTGGATAGTCGAACGGCAGCCCGGCTCTCGCCTCGGGGTCGATCGGGGACGCGCTCTCCAGCGATCGACACAGCGCCCCTCGTTGCGTCCCCCCTGCTGGGCCAATTGTAGTTCCTTCTTGCGCAGGCCTTGCTCATGGCGAGCCGATAAGCCGAGTTGCGTCTTCGCAGAGGCGTAGGAGCACACCCTATCGGTGACGAGCGTCTCGGGCGCGAAGCCCTGCTTCCGGAGCAATTTGCGCATGAGCTTCGTGGCCGCCCCCTTGCATCGCGGCGGCGTTGCACAAGGAGATCGAGAACCTCGCCCTCGTCGTCGACTGCTCGCCACAGCCATAATCGTCTGCCGGCGATCAGGACCACCGCCTCGTCGAGATGCCATTGGGCGGTTGGCCGATGACGTCTGCGGCGAAGTTCCATGGCGAACAACGGTCCAAACTTCAAGACCCATCGCCTGACCGTTTCATAGGAGACATCCAACCCGCGCTCGGCCAGCAAATCCTCGACATCGCGAAAGCTGAGGGTGAAGCGAACGTACAACCAAACCGAATGCCGGATGACGTCAGGCGGGGATTGGTGGCGAGCAAACGAGATCGTTGTCATTCGCCATCCTACCGCCCGAACAAGAGCGCGCCACGCTTCTCGTGACAACGCCCCTTACTTGCTGGATATGACAATGCCCTATTCGGCGATGATCACTTTGATGCCGCGACTTTCGAAAGCGCGAGCGTCCTCTTCGCGAATCCCGTCATCGGTGACGAAGGAGTTGATGACGTCGAGCGTCCCAAGGCGGGTGAAAGAGGAGCGGTTGATCTTGGTCGAGTCGGCGACAAGGTACACATGCGAGGCGGCCTTGATCATCGCCTGCTTGAGCTGGAGATCTGCAAAGCTGGGATAAGTCAGGCCGGAATCGAGCGCGACGCCCGCGGTAGCAAGGAAAAGCTTGCCCGCAAGAACATCCTGGAAGTAGTCCGCAGCTCTGTCGCCGCTAAGTGAAAGCGTTGGGGCCTTGAACTGCCCTCCGGGCATGTGGACGGCATAACCAGGCACAGCTCCGAGCATGAGCGCGATATTGAGCGCGTTGGTGATGACGGTGAGAGAGGAGCGGCCGAGCAGGTTATGCGCGACTTCAGTCGTCGTCGAACCTGCGTCCAGGATGATTGTCTCGCCGTCGCCAACGAGGCTCGCGGCCTTGATTCCAATCTTTCGTTTTTTCTCGATATTTTCCATATGCTGTAACGAGAGCGTCTCGACCTGCTTCGGCATGGCGCGAAGAAATGCGCCGCCGTGCTGACGGTTGACGTGCCCGTCGCTCTCCAGCTTTTCGAGGTCCTGCCGGATCGTCGCCTCCGACACCCCGAACGCCACTCTCAGGTCGCGCACGCGCGCGCTGCCCTCTTCCTGAAGCCAGGCCAGGATCTTCATGCGGCGCGGCTCGGCCAGAAGCTTGTTGAGGTCGCCGTGCGGCTCGCTTGCGATCGAGGGCCGCGGCGCTCGGCCCGCGCGCGCAACGACGGACCGCGGCCTGGTCGCCGACTTCTTCATTCTTTTTGCCGGATCGCCGCCCTTGGGCATTTTCAGAGATCCACTAAGAGGTCATAAATTCTTCAAGTTATGTCATGCCCCGCCACCTTCGCAAAGACGACTTGGGCTCACTTCGGATCACTCACGCAAGCTGCGCCATCTGTTGCAGGGCGACGCGCTGTTGCAGCTTCCTTTGCGCCTGGTCGACCACCACCGCAGCGATGATCACGACGCCCTTGATCACCATCTGCCAGAAGGAGCTCACGCCCATCATCACGAGACCGTCGGATAGGATGCCGATCACGAAGGCGCCGATGATCGTGCCCCCGACCGTCCCTCGACCGCCCGACATCGATGTGCCGCCGAGTACAGCAGCCGCAATGGCGTTGAGCTCAAAGGTCTCGCCGGTCGCTGGATGAGCGGCCATCAGCTCCGAGGAGATGATGAGGCCGACGATTGCCGCGCAGAAACCAGAAAACATGTAGACGAAGAATTTCACCCGATTGACGCGAATGCCGGAAAGCGCCGCGGCGCGTTCATTGCCGCCGACCATGAAAATGTGCCGTCCGAGCGGCGTCCATTGGGCGACGTAGGCGGCAATCAGCGCGAGACCGATCAGAATCCAGATCGCCACAGGCAGATACAGAATCTTGCCTGCGCCCAGAAACGCAAAACCGGTGGTGCCAAACGTGGGATTGCCCTCGAGATTGGGGAAAGTTGAGCCATCAGAGATCAAAAGCGCCGCGCCACGCGCCACATAGAGCGTGCCGAGCGTCGCGATGAAAGGCGCGACGTTGAGCCGGGTGATGAGGAAGCCATTGACCACGCCAATGAGCACGCCCAGCGCCAACGTGATCAGGATGATCTCCGGAATGTTGAAGAACAACGTGTAGCCGAAGCGCAAGTCGATCCCGTGCAGGATAAGACCGCCCGCGACCATGCCGCACAGGCCGACAATCGAACCAACCGAAAGGTCGATGCCCCCGGTAATGATGACAAAGGTCATGCCGATCGCGAGAAAGGCGTTGAGCGCGACGTGCTTGGACATCAGCACGAGATTGGCGGCCGAAAGGAAATTCGGCGCGGTGAAAGAGAAGAAAATCAGGACCGCAAAAAGCGCGATGAACGTGCGCACCCGCATCAGATTGAGGGTGAAAGAACCGCCGACGGCTTGTGCGGGCGTCTGTCCAGCGGCGGCTGTCATGAAAGCGTTCCCTCCCGCTCCGTCGTCGCGCCCTGGAAGTGGCCGACGGAAGACGCGGCGACGATCTTCGCTTCGGCGGCGTCGACGCGATCGAACAGGGCTGTGAGTTTCCCCTGGCTCATCACCGCGATGCGATCGGAAAGCGCCAAAGCTTCGTCGAGATCGGAAGTCACGAAAACGATTCCAAGCCCCTCGGCTGCGAGTTTGCGCATCAGGCGGAAGACATCGGCCTTTGCTCCGATGTCGATGCCTCGGCTCGGCTCGTCCATGAGCAGAACTTTCGGCTCCGTCAGCAGCGCCTTGCCGATCACGACTTTCTGCTGGTTCCCCCCGGAGAGCGAGGAGACGGGCAGAGCGGGGTCGGCTACCTTGATCGTCAGGTTCTTCACCTCGCGCCGGACGACCTCGGCCTCGAGGCGAGACTGGATGTGGAAGAACCACGTGAGCTTGCGCAGGCTCGCCATCGTCAGATTCTCTGCGACAGACAGGATTGCTACGAGTCCGTCACGCTGCCGGTCCTCGGGAATAAGCGCAAGGCCCCGCGCGATCCGACCGCCGACGTCCCTTTCACGCACAAGCTTTCCCTCGATATAGAGACGGCCGGACGAGAGGGGATGCCGACCCATCACGCATTCGAGGAATTCGGTGCGTCCCGCGCCCATGAGTCCGTAGACGCCAAGGATCTCTCCCCCGCGGACGGAAAGACTGACGTGATCGACAGAATAGCCGCCAACCGCCCGCGGCAGGCAGATCTCCTCCGCCCGCATGATCTCGCCTCCGAATTGATGATCATTCGGAGTCGAGAAGTCCTTGGCGTCCGAGCCAATCATCTGCCGGACGATCCAATGCACATCGACGTCTTTCAGCGCTTCGCGCCCGGTCACGCGGCCATCCCGAAGGACAGTAATGAAGTCGCCGATCCGTATGAGCTCCTGCAGCCGGTGCGAGATATAGACGATCGCCACGCCTTTCGACTTCAGATCCGCGATCACGCGAAACAGGATCTCAACTTCGGGCGCGCTCAGCGCGGAGGTTGGCTCGTCCATGATAAGAATGCGGACGTTCTGCGCCACGGCCTTCGCAATCTCGACGAGTTGCTGCTGGCCGATCATCAGATCGTCGACCCGAGCGCGCGGGTCGATCGTCGCGCCCAGGCGGTCCATAATGGCCGAAGTCGCACGCTCCTGCGCCCCATGGTCGATATGGCCGCCGCGCGTGATCTCGCGATTGGCGAAAACATTCTCCGCCACCGAGAGATTGCCGAAGAGGTTGAGCTCCTGGAACACCATACCGATGCCATGGCGCATTGCATCGGCCGTTCCTGAAAAGACGACGGGCTCACCATCGAGCACAATGCGGCCGGCTGTCGGCCGTTCGACCCCAGCGACGATTTTCATCAGTGTCGATTTTCCAGCACCGTTCTCGCCGACCAGCACGTTGACCGCGCCGCGCCGCACCTCGAAATCCGCCCCCTTCACGGCAACCGTGCCGGAATAGACCTTCGATACGCCTTCGAGACGCAGGACGACGTCCGAGTCGCTCAGCTTCTGGCGCGCTTGCGTCACGGCTTGGGGCCTAATGTGATTTCTACGGGCGTGATCAGAGGCGTCTCACCAGCCGAGGAGAAAGAATAAGCCCCGAGGACTGTAACCTTGCGGCCGACGAGGGACTCCCTCGAAAGCTTCCCGAGGATTTCATGGTCGACGTAGAGATTGAACGCCTTCCCATAGCGGGCAAAGTCGATCTGGTTCGTGAAGTCGTTGAAGGATACGAAGTCGAGCGCGTCGCGGATGGTGGTGCCGCGCAGCGCGGGACCGATCTGTACGGTGGCGTCCGCCTTACCTTTACCGGTCGTGTCGACGCCTATCGTCGCGGCGCGCGATTCCGTATTCGCCTCGACGACGACCCCTTCGAGCTTCACCAGATACGTCCAGGGCACGTCCCCGGACTTCGGTCGATAGCCGAACCGTGCGCCTGCTTCCTCTGGAGATTTCGCGGCGAGATCACGCACCTCGGCAAACGGCCCGGCTCTCTTTTCGAAATAGGGAACGACCTTGGCGGACCATTCCGAGGCAACCATTTTATCGGGATCGAAGGCCTTCGCCTCCGATGGCCCCGCAGCGAGCGCGGGAACGTCGGCTGTGGGGATAAAGCGGCAAGAACAGAGCGGCGCGCCGGCCATCACCGTCGCCAGAACGCTGACCCAGCGCATGAGATTCTTGTTCTTCAGGGAAAGGCGGGCGCGCGAGTCCGATCCGCGCGCCCTCGAGACTTCCATTATGGCTTGAGCTGGAAGGTTTCGAGCTTGCCAGCGTTCGAGTCGTCGATAAGCACACAGTCCATCAGCTGCTTCTCGCTCTTGGGCGCGGTCTTTGTCTTGACATAGGCGTCGGCCTGTTCGACCGCGAGCTGCGCGCCTTGGTAGGCGGGTTGCAGCACGGTCGCCTTGATGCCGCCTTGCTCAATCGAATCGCGCACATCGTTGGAGCCATCGAAACCGACGACGATCACGTCGTTACGGCCGGCGGCCTTCAGCGCCGCCTCGGCGCCCATGGCCATGGTGTCATTGCCGGAAATGACGCCCTTGATGTTGGGATTGGCCTGGAGGATCGACTCCATCTTCGAAAAGGCTTCCGGCTGGCTCCAATTGGCCGACTGGCGCGACACCATCTTCATGTCTGGATAGTCGTCGATGACGTCGTGATAGCCTTTCGAGCGGATGCCGGCGTTGGTGTCCGACTCCTTGCCGACGAGCTCGACGAAATTGCCCTTCTCACCCATGAGCTTGACGAATTTCTGCGCGCCGAGCTGGGCGCCCTGATAATTGTTCGAGACAATCTGAGCGAGAGCGACGCCGGATGCGTTGATTTCGCGATCGATCAGGAAGGATGGGACCCCCGCGTCCTTGGCCTTCTTGACTGCGGCAACGGTCGCGTCCGCGCCGGCATTATCCAGGATGATCGCCTTGGCGCCTCGCGCGATCGCGGTGTCGATGAGCTCAGACTGCTTGTTCGCGTCGTCGTCATGAACGAGCGAAAGGACGTCATAGCCAAGCTCCTTGGCCTTGGCCTCGGCGCCGTCCGCTTCCGCCTTGAAGAACGGATTGTCGTGCGACGGCGTGATGATCGCGATCAGATCCGCCGCGTGGGCAGAACCGATGAAGAGAGCCGCGCTCGCGAAAAGCGCGCCAGCCAACGTGCGCCTGAAGTTCATTGTTACCTCCCTATCCTTCTGAGGCATCAAGATGGCTCCTCGGAGCGACGCTCGTCGGACGCGCTCCGCTGGATGCCGGCGCGAAACGCTAAAAATCTTGGTGGGGTTCTTGGCTCAGCGCTGGGCCCTTCCGACGCGGGCCGCCGGCGGGGCGGGGTCTTAAGGGCCGCGCAGCTTTCGCAGAGTTTCCCCCCATGGGTATCGAGTGATGTCGTTTATTATCGATATATGTGGTTTAGTTTCGGGTCCGCTGTCAAGCGGAAGTGAAATCGACGGCAAATGGCCCCTACGCCGACGTTTTCGCGCTTGGAGCGCGCCTGTTAGCGGCTTTGAGCGCTTTACAGCCAGGTTGGATTGTTTCTAAATGCGAGAAATCGGAGGCATCCGAGATAAATCGATGCCGAGGAAACGCGCGAGATAAGCAGGGCTCGGCCCGCCGCCTCGCAGAACGCAGGGCTTTCCGACAGTGAGCAGACCCAATCTTCGTCCCATCAAGCTCGGACTGGTCGTAGGCAGTCGCGAGTTCTTCAACGGAGCGCCTGCGCTCGAGACGCGCAAGGAACTTATCGCTCACCTCGATCGCCTCAACATCGGCTACAGTATCTTGCCCCTGGATGCGACGAAGAACGGGGCAGTACAGTCACGGGAGGACGGGCGCCTTTATGCAAGGCATTTTCGCGAGCAGCGTGAGTCGATTGACGGGCTGGTCATTTGCCTGCCGAATTTCGGCGACGAGATCGCGATCACCGAGCTTATCAATGAAGCGCGGCTGGATGTGCCGATCCTGCTTCAGGCCAGCAATGACGAGATCGACAAGGTCGACGTCCACAGCCGGCGCGACGCGTTTTGCGGCAAATTCTCGATCACCAACAACTTCTACCAGTACGGCGTGCGCTTCACCGATACGACGAGCCATACAAGCGACATCGGCGGGGAGGAATTTGCCAGTGATCTCGATCGATTCGCTCGAACATGCCGGGTCGTGCGCGGCCTCAAGCATGCGCGAATTGGCTCAATCGGCGCGCGCACGGGCGCATTCCAGACGATGCGCTTCAGCGAGAAACTCCTGCAGGCCTCAGGCCTCACAGTCGTGACGGTGGACCTCTCGGAAATCATCTTCAGCGCCAACGCGATTGGCGACGACGCGCCGGAAGTGAAAGCAAAGCTTGAAGAGATTGCGGCCTACGGGCGCATTCCGGCCCATATCAAGCGAGAGAAGATTATCCGTCAGGCCAAATGGACGCTCGCGGTCGATCGCTGGATCGAAGAGAACGAGTGCGACGCCAGCGCCATACAATGCTGGCGCAGCTTGCAGGACAATTTCGGCTGCGCCACCTGCGTGACCATGAGCATGATGGGCGAAAAGCTCAGCCCAAGCGCCTGCGAAGTGGACGTGATGGGCGCGATCTCAATGTATGCGCTTGCGCTCGCTGCCGAAGCGCCCTCCGCCATTCTTGACTGGAATAACAACTACGGCCGCGAGGTCGACAAATGCGTCTGCACCCATTGCGGCAACTTTCCCAAAAGCTTCATCGGCGAAACGCCCGAGATTTCGGAGCTCGACGTGCTCGGCACCGTGCTCGGCAAGGACAATTGCTTCGGCGCGGTGAAAGGCAAGGTCAAAGCCGGCGCCATGACTTTCTTCCGCGCCTCGACAGATGACCGGGCCGGCACGATCAGGGCCTATGTCGGCGAAGGGGAGTTCACCGACGATCCTTTTCCGATGGACGGCGGGATCGCCGTCACCAAGGTCGCCAGGCTCAGGCCGCTGCTTGGCTTCATTGCGCGGAACGGCTTCGAGCACCACGTGGCCATGGTGCGCGGCCATCACGCAGAGGCGGTGCATGAAGCGATCGCTCGCTATCTCCAGTGGCCGATCTACCACCATGAACACAACTCGACTCTAGTGTTGTCAGAACCCCTGAGCCTTACGAACTCTTTTAGGCTTTAGCCTTGTCAAGACATAATCAACCCGCCGTCGACGTTGACGGTCTGGCCCGTGATGTAGGCAGCGTCATCGCTAGCCAAGAAAGTCACGAGGCCCGCGACGTCTTCGCCGGTGCCGGCGCGGCCCATGGGTATGTCGCGCACCCATTCGGCCATCAGCTCGCCGGGCTTGTAGTCGCCGAGGAGCTTTCCCCAAACCTCGTCGTTATAGGCCCACATGTCCGTTTCAATGATGCCCGGACAGAAGGCGTTCACGGTGATGCCTTCCTTGGCGACTTCCTTGGCAAGGCTCTGAGTGATCCCAATGACGCCGAATTTCGAGGCGGCGTAATGTGGCGTGTAGATGAAGCCCTGGCGCGCCTGACCGGAGGCGGTGTTGATCAGGCGGCCACCGCGCTTGTGCTTACGCATTCGTGAGATGGCCTCCTGGCAGCAGAGGAATACACCCTTCGTGTTGACCTGCATTACACTGTCCCAATCCTTCTCCGTCATCGCTTCGATGCGTGCGATGGTGATGATTCCGGCGTTCTGGATCGAGATGTCGATGCCGCCGAAGGCTCTCTCCGTCGCGTCATAGAGCGCGATCACGTCGCCCTTCTTCGTGACGTCAGCGACGAAGGCGAGCGCCTGGCCACCCGCCTTGACGATGTCGGCCGCGACTGTCTCGCAGGCAGGCTCATTTGCAGAAGCGACGACTGCGCCGCCCTCCCGGGCGAATCGCTTCGCGAGCGTTGCGCCGATGCCGCGGCTCGCGCCGGTGACGACGATCGTTTTTCCTTGGAAACGGGACATAGGTTTTTCCTCCTTTTGTGTCGATTGACGAACGGTCAGAGCAGCGCTTCGGCTGTGAACTTGTCGGTGATGAGCACGTTGACGAGCTTGCCAACGAGGCAGGCGCGAATAGCCTCGATCTTGCGACTGCCGCCGGCGACGCCGATCACCCGCGGGGTAGATTTCAGCTCCTCGAGCGTGACGCTGATCACCCGCTCGTCAAGCGGTCCGTGGACCGGCCGTCCTTGGCCGTCGAAAAACCGCAGGCCGATATCGCCGACCACGCCGCGCCCGGCGAGGTCGCGCAGTTCCGCGTCGGTGAAGGCGTTGCCGGAATTGGCGAGCATGACGGATGGCTGGAGCGCGCCGATGCCCACGAGCGCGACCGTCAGTCGGCGGAACTGATCCATCGCGGCGCGGACATAAACATCACTGACCATCACGAGCCGCGCGGCGGACGAGCTGACCACGCCTTGCGCAGGCAACAGCTGCGGCTCCGCTCCAGTCAACGCAGCCAGGCGCATCGTTAGCTGTGTGGCATGACTCTGCACCGAGGGATCGCCAATGCCACCGAGAGTCTGAACCACGCGCTCGGCCCTGATCCGCTTGATCGGGTGGATCGCGTCGACCATGCGCAAAAGCGAAACGCTCCAGGACGAAATGCCGATGACGTCCCCTTCGCTCAGCGTCGCTTCCAAATAATGCGCCGCGGCCGCGCCGATGGCCGAGAGAATGGCTTCCTCGCGGTCCTCGTAGCATTCCGCCACGATCGTCTCGTCCAGGCCGAAGCGCTCCCGGAGCGCGGCCTCATATTGGGGATAGGTTCCGCGTGGCACGGCAATGGTGACGCGAACGACCCCTTCCTTCTCAGCGCGCCTTAGCAGTCGCGACACGGTCGCCTGGGAGACATGCAGCCGCTGGGAGATTTCGGCCTGCTTGAGCTTGTCCTCATAATAGAGCTGCGCGACGCGAAGCATCATTCGCAGCTCATCGGTCCGGCTCATGGCGCGCGGTCCTTGACGTTGAGCTCATGGGGGGGGCAGTCCCCGACATTGAGGCGCTCTTCAAAAACCAAATTAGCATAGATATTCGTACTAGCATAGATAATCAATAATAGCCTCAGATGGTGGCATTGCTGTTTCACTACTATATATTGTATTATGATGCACAACACATGCTCGCGCATTCACGATCGCGCATTCACGCGCTTTTACCTTGACACGCAGTTCTGGCTCCTTTAAGCAATTAAATGCAATATTGAATAAATATTCAGATGGAGGATGCCTTGGGCCTTGCACCGGCAGTCAACGCAAAAGCGGGACTTGCACCGCCTCTCCCGACAACAATGGACCCAGCCGAACGCGCCCAAAGCCTAAAGGCTCAGGCGACGCTCATCCGCCGCAGTGTTGTCGAAATGATCGGCCGTGCCGGGCTCGGCCATATCGGGGGCGACTTCTCGGTCAGCGACATTCTAACCACCCTGTTCTTCTCGGTGCTGCGTGTTGACCCGACGGCGCCGAATGCGCCACTGCGCGACCGGTTTATTCTGAGCAAGGGTCATTGCGCGGCTGCTCTCTATTCGACCCTGGCGATGCGCGGCTTCTTTCCGGTCGCCGAGCTCAAGACCTTCATCGAGCCGCTCTCGCGGCTAAATGGTCACCCGAACCGCCGTAAGGTGTCGGGTGTCGAGGCCAACACCGGGCCGCTCGGCCATGGCCTGCCGATCGGCGTTGGAACCGCGATCGGCGCCAGGCTCGCGAAGGCCGATTGGCGCGCCTTTGTGGTGCTCGGCGATGGAGAGTTGCAGGAAGGCTCAAACTGGGAGGCAGCGATGTGCGCCGGCCACCAGGGGCTCGACAATCTCGTCGCGGTCGTCGACCGCAATCGGCTCCAACAGGGCGCCCGCACCGAGGACACCAACCGGCTGGAGCCGCTCGGCGACCGTTGGCGCGCATTCGGGTGGGATGTCGTGACCTGCGACGGTCATGACCATGCCGCGCTCTACGAGGCTTTCACTGCGCCACATCCCGGCAAGCCGCGCTGCGTCATCGCCAACACCATCAAAGGCAAGGGCGTGTCCTTCATTGAGGATCGCGTCGAGTGGCACCACAAGGTGCCGACGCAGGAGCAGATCGAACTCGCGCTGAAGGAACTCGTGTGACGAACGCTCCCATCCAGAATCCTGCGCCAACCTTTGACTGCCGCGTCGCCTTCGCCGAAACGCTGATCGAACTCGCGAAGGCTGACGAACGCATCGTCGCTGTCTGCAACGACAGTGTCGGCTCCAGCAACCTCGTTGGCTTCCAGAAGCTATTCCCCGAGCGGCTCGTCAACGTTGGCATCGCCGAGCAGAACATGGTCGGCGTCGGTGCGGGTCTCGCTAACGCCGGATTCATTCCCTTCGTCTGCGGCGCCGGTCCTTTCCTGACCGGTCGGGCGCTCGAGCAGATCAAGGTTGACGTCGCCTATAACGGCTTCCCGGTCGTGCTTTGCGGCATGAGTCCTGGCATGGCCTATGGCGAGCTCGGACCGACTCATCACTCGATCGAGGACCTGAGCTGGCTGCGCGCCATTGACGGGCTCGGCATCGTCGTCCCGGCCGATCCGGCGCAAACCATCGCCGCAGTGCATTGGGCTGCGAAATCGGCAACGCCCTGCTACATCCGTGTCGGCCGCACAAAAGTCCCGGCGGTGACACCGGAGGGCGCCGAAGCTTTCGCTTTCGGGCGCGCCGACGTGTTGCGCAGAGGCGCGGACGTGTCGGTGGTGGCGACCGGCGCGATGGTATCGCGAGCGCTCGCCGCGGCGGATGTCCTCGCCGAACAGGGCTTGAACACGCGCGTCATCAATGTTTCGACGGTCAAGCCGCTTGACGAAGCCACGATCATCGCCGCAGCGCGCGAGACCGGCGCAATCGTCACGGTCGAGGAGGCGGCGATCGAGGGCGGCCTCGGCGCGGCGGTCGCGGAGACGGTGGTGCGCAACGCCCCGGTCCCGATGCGCATACTCGGCGTCACCAGCTTCGCTCCGACCGGAACTGCGGCGTTCCTGTTCGATCATTTTGGCCTCAACCGCGACGGGATCGTCGCCGCAGCGCTCGAACTGAAAAGCCGCTGAGATGTCCGGCCCGCTCGTTCTCGCCATCGACCAGGGCACAAGCTCGACCAAGGCGCTGCTGGTCGACGGCCGCGGCGAGATCGTCGGTCGCGCCCAGACGCCCGTATCGCTCGCGACTCCGGAGCCGGGTTGGGTGCAACAGGACGGCGAGGAGATCTGGAGCAGCGTGCGACGAGCCGCGAGCGAGGCGCTCGATGCAGACGCCGCCAAGCGCGTTGTTTCGGTGGGCCTGAGCACGCAGCGCGAATCCTGCGTCATCTGGGATCGCCGAACGGGCGAGGGGCTGACTCCTGTCCTGTCGTGGCAGGACCAGCGCACGGAAGGGACCTGCGCGGCTCTACGGGCGGCGGGACACGGCGCCACGATCCGCCGCAGGAGCGGCCTGCCGCTCGATCCAATGTTCTCCGCCGCCAAGGCGCGCTGGCTCCTTGACCGACTTCCGCAGGGTCAGGCCCGCGCGAAGGCTGGCGATATCTGTATCGGGACAATTGACGCCTTTCTCCTTTCGCGCTTCGGCGGCGAAGCGGTGGTCGAAGCCGGCAACGCTTCTCGCACGCAGCTTTTCTCCATCGTCGGCGCAAGATGGGACGAGGAACTGCTCTCGATTTTCGATATCCCGGTCAACGCGCTTCCCCGTGTCGTTAGTTCGAGAGGACCCTTTCCGAAGGCGCGTGGCCTCAAGCCACTCCGAGATGGGACGCCCGTGGGCGCGGTGCTGGCCGATTCGCATTCGGCTCTATTCGCTCATGGCGCTTTCGAGCCGGGGCCGGTCAAGGCGACACAAGGCACCGGTTCCTCCATCATGGGCCTTGTGGACCGATCGGCCGCGCGCGATGGCGACGCCGGCGCGCCCGGCGTCTGCCTCACGCTTGCGTGGCAGCTGGATGCGCCGATGCTTGCCTACGAAGGCAACATTCGCAGCGCTGGCTCGACGCTGATCTGGGCAGCGGAGTTGTTGGGAATCTCCACTAAGGAACTCGCAGAGCTCGCCGCATCCGCTCCTGACTCGCGTGGCGTGTATTTGGTGCCAGCTTTCGGCGGCCTTGGCGCGCCCTGGTGGGACGCCAACGCCTCCGCGACAGCCACCGGCTTTTCCTTCGGCGCCACGCGCGCGCCCTTTGCTCGGGCGGCGCTCGACTCCATCGCGCACCAAATCGCTGACGTGGTGGACGCGTTCCGCGCGAGCGGCGCGCCGGTCGAGCGGCTGCTGGTCGACGGCGGCCCGACTCGGAATGACCAGCTCATGCAGTTCGAGGCCGACATGGTCGATCTGCCCGTCGAGCGAAGTCCAGTCGCGGAACTGTCAGCGATGGGCGTCGCGCATCTCGCGGGCGTCAGCGCGGGCCTCTTCTCACTGGAGAGCCTCAGCAAGCTCGACCGCGGCGCAGAGCGATTTGCGCCACGCATTGACGCGGCGGCGCGCGCCAACGAACGGCGCCAATGGGGGCAGGCGGTGGACCGCGCGCGTGCGCTCCCGATTCCTCTCGAGACGTAGTTGACGACACTAATGCCCCAGCACCTCACCTGAGGAAACGACCATGAC
>DATDHT010000274.1:0-3272 GCA_036521435.1 Roseiarcus sp. | reverse complement strand
TGGAGCGCAAGGCGGCCTCACCGCCTCGGATAGGCGGTGAACACGTAATCCTTGTCGGCCACGATCGTGTGGCAGGCGAAGCCACATTTGGCGTCGTGCTCCTGCGGGGGAGAATCCTCCGTCGTGCCGGGCCTGAACGTCGCGGACGCGGGGTCGTACTCGAACTGGGCGTATCCCCACCCGCCGCTATCCGCGAACTTCTTGCTGTCCTTCACCATGAAGTCGACATCATGCAGCGCGCCCGGCACGGTTGGCGGACCCGGCTGATCCTCAGCCGTCTTCGCGGTCCAATGGATCTTCGCGAATCTCGCGCCGTCTGGAAACGGCTTGCCGTTGCCCGGAATACCCGACCTGTAGGCCTCGATCAGCGCCGGATTGCCGAGGATCGTTGCGAGCCTGTCTCCGTTATGGCTGACGGAGACAACCCGCCAATCTTCGTATCCGCGGAAGTCGGCGAAGGCGAGACCGCCCGGCACTTGCAGGGAGTATCGATCCTGCGCCGCGAGCGCCATTCCCGCCGCGAGCGAGGGCAAGACGACAATGGCGACTGCGGTCCTTATGCTCAACATGGCGCTCCCCCTGTTCGTCGACGACTATCGACGCAATTTCGCGCGGGCGGCGAAGCCGGCGAGAATTCGACCTAAAGCCAATGTCGGGAAACCGCGAGCTCGGCGCAAAGCCGGGGTCCGCGCAATTGCGGCCCGATGCCGCGATCGCTCACCCCTCATGGGCCACCTGCAGCGTCTTGAAGTTAACGCTCAGCCTGCCCCGAAAGAATATAAGCGTCAACCGAGTCGCTCATGCGACAGTTTTGCGACAGAAACCAATGCCCTCACGCTATTGACGCGCTCAGAAGCCCGTGGCTTTAACCCCTGCGAAGACGCCCCGGCTTGTCCTTGAAGGAGATCTGATGACCCATTGGCCGCGGCACGGGCGCATTACCGGCCCGATCGTGATGGTCGGCTTCGGATCGATCGGCAAGGGCACGCTGCCCTTGATCGAGCGTCACTTCGATTTCGACCCGGATCGCTTCGTCGTCATCGATCCCGATGATTCCGACCGGAAGCTCCTCGATGACCGCGGCGTGCGCTTCGTGCACGAAGGCCTCACGCGCGACAATTATCGGGACGTGCTGACCAAATACCTGACCGCGGGCTCGGGTCAGGGCTTCTGCGTCAACCTGTCGGTCGACACCTCCTCGCTCGACCTCATGCGCCATTGCCGCGAGATCGGCGCGCTCTATGTCGACACCGTCGTCGAGCCTTGGCCGGGTTTCTACTACGACAAGTCGCTCGGCAACGAGTCGCGGACGAACTATGCGCTTCGCGAGACGGTACTCGCGGAACGGCGCAAGAATCCTGGCGGCTCGACCGCCGTCTCATGCTGCGGCGCCAATCCGGGCATGGTGTCGTGGTTCGTCAAGCAGGGGCTGGTCAATCTCGCCAAGGATCTTGGCGACAAAGGCGCCGAGCCAAAGACGAAAGAGGAGTGGGCGCGCCTTGCTCAGCGGCTCGGCGTCAAGGGCGTGCATATTGCCGAGCGCGACACCCAGCGCGCCAAAAGCCCGAAGCCGCGCAATGTGTTCGTCAACACCTGGTCTGTTGAAGGCTTCCTGTCGGAAGGCATGCAGCCCGCCGAACTCGGCTGGGGCGCCCATGAGAAATGGGCGCCGGACAACGCGGGGTATCACAAGGCCGGTTGCGGCGCGGCGATCTACATCAACCAGCCCGGCGCCAATACGCGGGTGCGCTCATGGACGCCGACCGCGCGGGCGCAGTTCGGCTTTCTCGTCACCCACAATGAATCCATCTCGATCGCCGACTATTACACCGTGCGCGATGAGAAGGGCGCGGCCGCTTACCGGCCGACCTGCCACTACGCCTATCATCCGTGCGACGACGCGGTATTGAGCCTGCACGAACTGTTCGGCCGCGCGGGCGAAACCCAGAGCGCGCACCATATTCTTGGCGAGGCCGAGATTCTCGACGGCATCGACGAACTGGGTGTGCTTCTCTACGGGCACGCGCGCAACGCCTATTGGTACGGCTCGCAGCTCTCAGTCGAAGAAACGCGCGCCCTCGCGCCCTATCAGAACGCGACCGGGATGCAGGTGACGTCAGCAGTGCTGGCGGGGATGGTCTGGGCGCTCGGGAACCCGAAGGCCGGAATCGTCGAGGCCGACGAACTCGACTTCCGCCGATGCCTCGAGGTGCAAACGCCCTATCTCGGCCCGGTCGTCGGCGTCTATACGGATTGGACGCCGCTCACGGGTCGCCCCGGCCTCTTCCCTGAGGACATCGACCAGGGCGATCCTTGGCAGTTCAGAAACGTGCTGGTGCGGTAAGCCTTAAGCGGCGAGTTCGTTCGACTCGGAGCGTGTGCGCGCAGCGCCGACCGCCTTGCGCGAGACGCCGATGAGAACGCGCAAGCCGTCGACGGCCGCGGCGCCCAGGTTGGGAAGACCATAGCGGTTCAGGGGCGCCAATTGGGCGCAGAGGTCGTTGACGATAAGGGGCGAGGAATACGCGTCCCCGGCCCGATGGGTATTTTGTGAGCAAGGCATCTGATTCTGGTCTTTTCTTATATGTGTTCATTCAGCTCAACCTGCTGAACAGATGTACAGATGGTGCGCAGAACTCTAATTTCAATGCTAAACTTCTCTGTAGTTAGCTCTTTGTAGACGCGGTCGCTGATCGCGCCGGCCCCTTTCATCGAGCGTGGCTCGAACGGCCGGGTCGGCCGAATGCAATCTGTGCTCAATCAAGGCCCTGCAAGGATTTTCAGCTCGACCAGCCGCCGGCTCACCGCCCGCCCCAGATCGTCTTCTGTCCCGCGCGGCGGCCTCGATGGGCCCGACATACGGAAAGTTTATCGTGCCGTCTGGCTCCGTGCGCGTCGTTACGTCCAACTCCGGATGGCCGATTACGCCGATGGCGAACGACGTCCGACGTCGTCAGAATCCGGCCGCTTCCCGCCGCCAACTGCCCCGTCCGTTGCGGCGAAATGCCGCATAGCCGAGACCCGCCAAGCCGACGAGCATCATCGCCCAGGTGGAGGGCTCTGGAACGCCCCCAGGCAATAGCTGAGCTTGGATCTCCCCGCCGGGGAACTGTGAAGTGTGGATATTGAAATAGGTTTGTTCGTTCTCGATTCCAGCGATCAGCGCTGTTTCGGCCTGAGCCAACCCGCCCTCCTGCGTGACAAAGGCGGGGTTGTAGAACGTTGGGTCTTCGAGACTGAAGAGCGGCGAGAGATATGTGCCCTCCGTCACG
>DATDHT010000273.1:0-12251 GCA_036521435.1 Roseiarcus sp. | reverse complement strand
GGCCTTCTCGCGACGCCAACCCGTCGATCCTCGGCCCCTGGACCTCAACGAGTTGATCGGGACGGTCGAGGAATTGCTGCGTCGCTCGCTCGGCGAGAACATCGACTTGCGCGTCGCTGCAGGCGAGGATCTTTGGCTCGTGAGGTGCGACGGGAATCAGCTCGAAAACGCACTCCTGAACCTCGCCATCAATGCGCGCGACGCCATGCCGAAGGGCGGCGTTGTGACAATAGACACGGCAAACAGCGTGTTCGATGCCCGGCAAGCGCTGCGGCGCGATCTCAGCCCAGGCGAGTATGTCTGCCTGCGGGTGATCGACACGGGTGTCGGCATGCCGCCGAGCGTGAAAGCGCGAGCCTTCGATCCATTCTACACCACCAAGCCCATCGGCAAAGGAACGGGGCTCGGCCTGTCGATGATCTATGGCTTCGTGAGGCAGTCGGATGGTTCCGTACTGATCGATAGCGAACCTGGGAAGGGGACTTCGATCGAAATTTGCCTGCCGCGTTATAAAGGCGATGCAGTCGATGCGCCCGTCCAAGAGTTTGCTGGCGACAATCGCGCCGAAGCCAATGAAGTTGTTTTGATCGTAGAGGACGAAGCGGTCGTTCGCCTCCTTATCGTCGAGACCCTGAACGATCTGGGCTATCAGGCGCTCGAGACAGCCGACAGTGCAGCTGCGTTAAGAATCTTGCAATCGTCGCAGCGCGTCGACCTTCTCGTGAGCGACATTGGCCTGCCGGGCCTGAACGGGCGCCAGCTTGCGGACGCCGCGCGCGTTACGCGCCCACGTCTGAAGGTCCTGTTCGTGACAGGATATGCCGAGGACGCCGCAGGAAGCGCGTTCCTGGAGCCGGGCATGGAGATTGTCATCAAGCCGTTCACGATGGAGGCGCTCGCGAGCAAGATCCGCGAGATGATCGAGAGCGCCTCGGCCAGGAAAATCGGCCAGTAGATAGCGCGCACCAGAGTGATGACGGGTTCTACAGCAGTTGGTTTTGGGTAGAGGCGCCTAGTAAATAGCATAAAGAAAATGTTAATAATATGAACATCTGGCAAACCGCGCTAATTTTAACGGACGAAACTAAACGGGATCCTAACCCACTGATTCCGTTAGGGGGCGCCGGTAAAATTGCCGCTACGCACCCTCCTCCCCATTGCGCTCAGCGCAAAGGGCCGATTCCACCAAATTGCGGAACACTCTAATAGCCAAGCGCCGCGCCGTCCTTGCGCGGGTCTGAGCCGCCGACAAGCACACCGCGCTCGCGATCGATCATGATCGCTTGTCCGCCCCCGAGGGGCCTCTCGACTTCATTGAGCACGTGGCCAAGCGCAACCAGCTTCTGGCGCATCGCCTGCGAAACGCCGCGTTCGATCTCGACTTCCCCCAGATGCGGACAGACGCGGGGAAAATCGAGCGCCTCCTGAATGTCCATGCCGTATTCCACAGCGTTGCTCAGAACCCAGGTCTGGCCCATCGGCTGATAGTGCTCGCCCATCACGCCAAAGCAGATTGCGGGCTGGCCGTCCCGCGTCGCCAGGCCCGGCATGATGGTGTGCGCGGGGCGCGTGTTGGGCGCAAAGCTGTTCGGATGGCCGGGCTCGAAGGCGAAGCACAATCCCCGATTCTGCAGAAGCACGCCTGAGTCCCTGGCAAGGATGCCGCTGCCGAAAGTCTGGTAGATCGAATTGATAAGGCTGCAGGCGCCGCCGTCGCGGTCGACGACCGAGAGGGTGACGGTATTGCCGCTCGCCGCGAGCGCGATTTCGCCTGGAGCGGGCAAAGCGGGAAGGGAGCGCCGGTCGTCGATGTGCCGCGCGAGCGCAGTGAGGTAATCGGGGGAAAGCAGGCGGTCTAGAGGCATCTCTCGTTGCCGCGGATCGGCGAGGAAAGCGCCCCGGTCGCGGTAGGCCATGCGCGCAGCCTCGATGTGCCGATGGAAACGCGTCACGCCGGCGGGTCCGTCCGGAGCGTCGCCGAGCGCTTCGAGCTCGCCCAGAATCATCAGCGCGACCAGACCCGGTCCGTTTGGCGGGCACTGCCAGACGTCGAGGCCGCGCCATTTGAGCGAGATCGGCTCGATGAACTCGGCCGTATGGCGTCCGTTGGCGAAATCCTCTTCCGTCTGCACGCCGCCGGCGACCTTGAGTGTCGCGGCCATGTCGGCTGCAACCGGCCCATTGTAGAAAGCGTCAGCGCCGTGCTTGGCGATCGCGCGCAATGTGCTTGCAAGCGCGGTCTGCACGAAACGATCGCCTTCCCGGGGCGGGCGGCCGCCGGGCAGGAAGAGCGTGTTTCGGGCGCTGCGCAGCTTGGCCTCGTACATCGACCAATCCCAGGCCACGCGCTGGTGCACCGGAAAGCCATCCTCGGCACAGCGGATGGCGGGGAGGAGCAATTCGTCGAAGCCCTTCGTGCCGTGAGCCTCGAGCAGCAATTGCCAGCCGGAGACGGCGCCCGGGATGGTGACGCCGTGCGGCGACGTATCATCTGGTGGAGCGGAGCCTGCGGTCCGGATCGCGTCGAGTGAAGCGGCTCCCGCCGACCTGCCGGAGCCGTTGACGGCGACGACTTTGCCGCCGGGCGGCGCGTACAGGCAGAAGCAATCGCCACCCAGCCCCGTCGATTGCGGCTCGACGACGGCGAGCACGGCGCAGGCCGCCACAGCGGCGTCGACGGCGTTGCCGCCGGCGCGCAACACCTCGATCGCGGTCAGCGAGGCGATCGGCATGGAGGTCGCCGCCATCCCGTTCACGGAATAGACGGGGCTGCGTCCGCTCTGGTGGAAGTCTCGCAATGACGTGCCCTCTGCGAATGCCGGCGAATTGAGCCGACGATATCCCCTTGAGGGTTTAAGCCGCCTCGGGCGCCTTTTTGCAACCCCCTTCGCCATAGCGCAAATTGCATGAATCTTGCGTGAGCGCAGGCCAAATCAACGTGAACGAGAGCGGAGTTTAAGAGGAATGGAATTCGATCTGGTCATTCGCGGCGGAACAGTGGCCACCGCCGCCGACGTCGGCAAAAGCGACGTTGGCGTGAAAGACGGCCGGATCGTCGCGCTCGCCGAAGACCTGCCTCGCGCCGCCTCCGAAATCGACGCTACCGGCCTCCTGGTTTTGCCGGGCGGAATCGACAGCCACGTCCATTTCGACCAGCCCTCGGGTCCGGGGATTATGATGGCGGACGGGTTCGAGAGCGGCACCCGCAGCGCGGCGGCTGGCGGCAACACAACCGTCCTCGCCTTCGCCCTGCAGCCGCGCGGACAATCCTTGCGCCAGAGCGTCGAGGACTATCACGAGAAGGCGAAGGGCAAGTGCTACGTCGATTACGGATTCCACCTCATCGTGACCGATCCGACCCCGGCGGTCTTGGGCCAGGAGCTGCCGGCGCTGGTGAGTTCAGGCTATCCGTCGTTCAAGGTCTTCATGACCTACGACAATATGGCCCTGACCGACCGGCAATTGCTCGAAGTCTTCACTGTCGCCCGCGAACATGGCGCGACGGTGATGGTTCACGCGGAGGGCTACGACCAGATCAAATACATGACCGATCGCCTCGAGCGCGACGGCAAGACCCACCCCTACTTTCATGCGGAGTCGCGCCCCGAGCTCGTCGAGCGCGAGGCGACCCACCGCGCAATCTCGCATGCGGAGCTGATCGGCATACCGATCATGATCGTGCATGTATCCGGGCGCGAGGCGATGGAGCAGATCGAATGGGCGCGCGGGCGAGGCCTCAAGATCTATGCCGAGACCTGCCCGCAATACCTGGTGCTGACCGCCGAGGACCTCAAAGGGCTCAACATGGACTTCACGGGCGCGAAATATGTCTGCTCTCCACCACCGCGCGATCGTGCATCCCAGGACGCAATCTGGCGCGGGCTTATCGGCGGCGTGTTCCAGACGTTTTCCTCCGACCATTGCCCGTTTCGATTTGAAGACGAGACCGGCAAAAGCCACCCGAAAGGGCGCACCTCGTTCCGCTGGGTGCCGAACGGGATTCCGGGCGTCGCCGCGCGGCTGCCGATCCTGTTTTCGGAGGGCGTCAAGAAGGGGCGCATCTCGCTTTCGGAATTCGTCGCGCTGACCGCGACCAACCACGCCAAGATGTATGGGCTTTATCCGCGCAAGGGCTCGATCATGGTCGGCGCCGACGCCGACATCGCCATCTGGGATCCGGACAAGACGGTCAGTCTCTCCCAGGATCTGATGCAGCACGGCAGCGATTACACGCCTTACGAAGGCATGGAAGTGACGGGATGGCCGGTCAAGACGCTGCTGCGGGGCGTGGTGATCGCCGACAATGGCGAGATCGTCGGCGCGCCGGGCATGGGTCAGTTCCAGGCGCGGCAGACGACGCAGAGTCCGGGAAGCGCTTAGTCTATCCGCTCGCTCGTGCTGCTACGCACGGCAACGCTCACTTGTTTGATTCGGCGCCATCCGAAGAAAATTCCGCCGACCGCCCCGCCTCATCCCCAACTTGCCCGAAGGACTCGGTCGCCCTCGAAGAAGGGGGCCCCGATACCGGCGAAGGGCTTTGCGTCGGCGTTACCCGCGTTCGCGTCGTCCACCCGGTGGTTAGCCGGCCTGTTAGATAGTCAGCGTCAACGGAGACGGGGAGGCCGCGACGGGAGGCTATACCGCCCGACGGCGGCCCAAAAAAGTCGTTGCTGGCCCACAGAAAGTCGCGGAGCTTGCTGGTGAGCGAAGGGGTGACTGGGACCGCCGTGAATGCCTCCGCGTCGGCGGGGTCCGGAACGTCGATGACGTCCTCGAAAAAGGCATAAGGCGAGACGCCGGGATCGTCGAGGGCCCGCGCGGCGATGGGCATGATTGGGGACGGCAGTCCCCTGACCAGAGTCGGCGGCAAGGCCCTTGAGTCAAAGATCAGATCGGGGCGGCGCCCGCTCGGATCCCCGGCGCCCCCACCCCCAGACCGAGACAGGATGACGTCGCCCGCCAACGCGCCGTCGTCATCGCTCGTGGGGGAAACGCAGCTTGTGGAGCACTCATCCACGTCGATAGGGACGACGTCCGCGCGCGCGCCGCCAACCGCCGCCATCGCGATCAGCGTCGCGCCAACACCAAGCGCCCATTGCGCGCCACGCCGCACTTCGCTTGTCCCTTTCAAGTTACAGCTGCTGCATGGGAGTCACTAGGGGCCAAGGGCGAAGGCCTGTCAATGCGCGCGGACGGGCGAATAGAGGAATGAAGGCTTTTGCGCCTGTCGGCTACAAGGGTGAGTTAAGGATTCTCCGCAAGAAGCGGGTGATCGCGGTTAGCATGCCATTATCCACTTCCTCCTGGCTCGATCCCAGCGCCTTCAACGCCGTCTTCGCGACCATGAGAGAATGGTCGCCTCCCTCGACGACATAGAGCGTCGAGGGCGCATGCATCTGCTTCCGAACTCCCTCGAGGAGGTCGAGCGGGCAAAGCGGGTCGCGCGTTCCCTGCGCGAACAGGGTCGGCGTCTTCAGTTCCAGAAGAACCTGATCGCGCAGCTTCGATCGGCCGCCGGCGCCGCACAGCGGATAGCCGAAGCAGATGATTGCTTGGGCCGGATCGACCAGGGCGACATGGCAGCCGACGCGCCCGCCCATGCTTTTGCCGGCGAGCACGATCGGCCCGTCATGCTTGGCGCGAAGCGCGGCAAGCGCCGCTCGATGCGCTTCGATGAGCTTAGGCAGCGGGTCCGGCCGCCCTCGGCCTGCCAAGGTATAAGGGTAATCGAGCGGTTCAACTGGACCGATCGTCGCCAAGAGCCGCGCGAAGGTCCGCATTCGCGGATGCGACGACGGCGCCCCGGCACCGGGCGCGAGGAGAAAGGCGGGAGGGGCCATGAGCGCCAGTTTATCGGTTTCGGGAAGCGACGTCAGCCGGCGGTTCTTTTGCTCGCGGAGACATCGCCAAGCGCCGCGTCGGTTCCATCAGAAGCTCGCTGCGTCTGAGTTAGATCGCTAAGCTTCGATCGAGGCTCGCTGCCTCCCGTTTAAGCAAGGACGCTGGCTAATGATGGACATCAACATTCCCGAAGTGGTCGCCGAGGTCGAGCAGGCCTTCGCAGGTTACGAGCGCGCCCTTGTCACCAACGACGTCGCCGAGCTCGACGCGCTGTTCTGGAAGAGCCCGCACACCCTGCGCTACGGCGCGACAGAGAATCTTTACGGCTATGACGCGATCGCGGCCTTTCGCGCCGGGCGCTCGCCCGCCAATCTGGCCCGGGATCTCGTGAAGACCGTCATCACCACCTATGGGCGCGACTTCGCCACCGCCAATGTCGAATTCAAGCGCGCAAGCTCAGCGGCGACCGGAAGACAGAGCCAGACCTGGTTGAGGACCGCCGAGGGCTGGCGGGTGGTGGCGGCTCACGTGAGTCTATTGCAAATGCCGTAGTTCGTGGCATGGCTCGGGAGTTCGCCGGCTTGCGCAGTCGTCTTGAAAGACGGGCCGCAGCGAGACAGGGCAGGGGCGCAGCGAGCGCGCAATCCCGAAAAGCGGGGGCTATCGCAGATCGGCCTTGAGCCGCTCGAAGATCTCACGACCCTCCTGGTCGAGCACGCGCAGGCCGACCGCTCGCGGCGGCCAAGCGGCTTCGGCCGCTGCGTGGATCGCGCCTGAGGCGTCGGTGGCCTCAATTTCGGCTTCGGTGAGAACGGCGGGGCCCAGATCGGCGCCGACGCCAATAAACTGCAACCGGAAGCGTTGTAGCCTCACGGCGAGAACGCGTTCGAGCTCGCCCAACGGATCAACCTCGAAAAATCGAACGGCGGGACGCACGCCCAGCTCCCGACCGCGACGAGCGACCTTGGCGTCCAGCTCCGTCCTGGTCGGCGGTTCTTCGTCGCACAATTCGCTCGTCCGCAGGGTGATGAGGTTCGCAACCTGGCCCCAATGGGCGGCGGCTTCCGGCGCCGTCGCTCGTCGCTGGCGTTGGCGCGCCTCCGAATAGGCGCGGACTCGGAACGATGCGATCAATCGATCGGCGTCGGCCAGGGGTGTTTCGACGGTTTCGACATCGACGACCGCGCGCGCGGTCACATGCGGCGTCATGAGCCGGCGGACGCGCGAATGAGGCCGTCTTCCGCGAATGGACATCTGGACCCTTTGAACCAACATTCGGGATGAGACGCGGTTCCGGATCTTCACGATCACGTTACAACTTAAACAGACCGGTTTGAACTCTCGCGATCGGTTGTGTTTTAAAATGCTAACAAGCTCAAGAGTCAAGCGCCACAACCGGGCGGTTTTAGAATTGGCTTAATTTCTTGCCAACGTGGTTGCATCGTCCCCCCAAACACAAAAAAGGGCTACCCGTGCGGCGGCCCCCGAAGTCTTTGAAGGCATGTATCTTTTAGCCGAGGCTGGGCGCCAGGCGTCCCGTGCGCTGGCGACGTCGGCCAACCAAGCTGAGCGCCGCAAAGCCCAAAGCCAGCATCGCCCAGGTTGACGGCTCCGGCGTGGCTGCCACACTCAGTGTTCCGGTTTCCTCAATCGGATAGTTATAGCTGCCAGCCGATTCATAGAGCGAATAACTGCCGGGCGAGCTCCCAAAGAGATTCCAATAGCCGCCCGGATTCTGGTCCGTGACAAACAACAGCCCGCTGTAATCGAAGGCCATGCCGGTGGGAAGGTACGCGTTGTCGAAGATGAACGAGCCGTCCGGGCTGTAGGACGCGCTCGGGAAACTCGGATTGACTATGACCCCGCTGATGGTCTGATTGGTGAGGCCAGAGATGGCGCCTGAGACACTGGTCACTTCGTTCAGGGCGTCGACCGTGAATTCTCCCGTCGCCGCCAGTTCCGCGTCGCTCGACTGAAAGGTGAATTTGTAAGTTGCCGCGCTCGCCGCGGTAGCAGCAAATAACGTTGCGGTAGCCAGCGCCGAAATTACGGTAATCAAGGTCTTACGCATCATGCTTCTCCTGCCTAGGTCGCAAGTCAAATCTTGACTATGACTGGCCTAGAGACTGCCAACACCTGACATGGTGTAGCTCAGTTTTTACTAAATACGCTTGGTATCGAGTCGATGCAAGCTGTGGTTGTGGTGTTAGTTAGAGAGAATTGAATCGAGGTTGTGTCAAAACGTAATCAAATACCTATCGCCCGCCGACACGGCCCCCGGCTTGAGGACGGCTTGAGGCAAGGCGGCCGCCAATAATTGCGAACGCGCGCTCGGCGTGGTGTAAACCCGGCCGACATCCAAAATTGGAGAACTTCCGTGCCCAATCATCCCGCATTGGCCGCGAACCGGGTCGCGGTCGTCACCGGAGCGGCCAGCGGCATTGGCCTCGCGGCTTGCGCCAAATTCGCTGCGCTTGGGCTGAAAGTGTGCATGGCGGACTTGGGCGGCGGGGCGCTCGAGGCCGGCGCCGCCAAGGTCCGCGCGGCTGCTACGCAGCCGGATTCTGTGCTATCCTTCGCTGTCGACGTCAGCAGCCTCGACGACGTCCGGCGCCTGAAGACCTCGGTCTATGACGCGTTCGGCGAGGTCGCGGTGCTGATGAACAATGCCGGGACCGGCGGGGGCGGGGACTTGTTCGGCGATCAGGCCCGCTGGCGGCGCATTCTCGACGTCAACCTGTGGGGCGTAATCAACGGCGTCCAAGTTTTTGCGCCGGACATGATCAGGCAGGGGACGGCGGCGGCGATCGTCAACACGGGCTCGAAGCAGGGCATCACCTGTCCGCCCGGAGATACGGCCTACAACGTCTCGAAGGCCGGCGTTAAGGTCGTGACCGAGGCGTTGGCGCACGAATTGCGCAACACCGAAGGCTGCCGCGTAAGCGCACACCTGCTCATTCCAGGCTTCGTTTTCACGGGTATGACAAAGGGCTCAAGAACTGAGAAGCCGGCCGCCGCCTGGACGCCGGAACAGCTCGTCGACTTCATGCTGCCGGCGATGGGGGCGGGGGACTTCTATATTCTCTGCCCTGACAACGACGTGCCGCGCGAGATGGATGAGCGGCGTATCCTCTGGGCTGCGGGCGACATCGTCGAGAACCGGCCGCCGCTCTCCCGCTGGCATCCGGACTATAAGGAGGCCTTCGCCAAATTCGCCAAGGCGTGACGCCTCGCTGATGTCAATTTGATGCGCTGTGATCCAGACCGGCGCCAATGGCGCGACGAAACAATTGGCGATTGGAGCGGCGCGGCGACGATGGCTCGGAATTGAAACGGCAGCCGCGCGCGCATTGAAGGAGGGAACAGGCCATGGATGACGCCAACGAAGCGCAGGCGATTGCGCAGGAGGCCTACATCTATCTTTATCCTTTGATCCTCATGGACCTGACGCGCAAGCAGCTGATCAACCTCGATCCCAAAGCCAATCCCATGGGTGGGCCGGCGAACGCATTCACCCACATTCGCGCGTTTCCGACCGCCGACATGCGGGCGGTGGTGCGGCCGAATTTCGATACGCTCTATTCGAGCGCCTGGCTCGACCTCACTTCGGGCCCTGTCGTTGTCTCGACGGCGGACACCGGCGGCCGCTACTTCATGCTGCCCATGCTCGACATGTGGAGCGATGTCTTCGCCGTCCCGGGAAAACGCACGAACGGGACCGGCGCCGCGAGTTTCGCCGTCGTTCCGCCCGGGTGGAGCGGGCAGTCGCCGGTGGATGTCGCGCGAGTCGACGCGCCCACGTCCTATGTCTGGATCATAGGCCGCACCCAGACCAACGGCGTCCAGGACTACGACGCGGTTCACAAGATCCAGGATGGCTTCAGGGTCACGCTGCTTGCCGATTGGGGAAAGGCCTCACGGGCGGTCAGCCAAGCGATCGACCCGGCCGTCGACACCAGGACTGAACCCCTGCGGCAGATCAATGGAATCGCGCCGGTCGATTATTTCAAGCGCGGCGCGGAGCTGATGAAGTTGAACCCGCCTCACCTCACCGACTGGTCGACCGTCGCACGGCTGAGGCGCATCGGGATCGAGCCCGGCAAGAGCTTCGACGCCAGCAAGGTCGCTGCCGACGTGCTCGCTCGCGCCAACGCCGCGGGGCTCAAGCTCATGCACGACAAGGCGCCGACGCTCGCGCGCATCGCCAACGGCTGGCAGATGAACACGGACACGATGGGCGTCTATGGCAACTATTACCTCAAGCGCGCCATCGTCGCGATGTTGGGGCTCGGCGCCAATCAGGTTGACGATGCGATCTATCCCATGAATGTAGGTGACGCGGACGGCAAGCCGGTCACCGGAGGAAGCAAATACGTCCTCCACTTCACGAAGGACGAATTGCCTCCCGTGGACGCGTTCTGGTCGCTGACGCTGTACGACGAGGAGGGATTCCAGGTCGCCAATCCGCTGAACAGATTCGCGATCGGCGACCGCGACGCGCTCAAGTTCGGCGCCGATGGCTCGCTCGACCTCTACGTCCAGAACGAAAACCCCGGCCCTGACAAAGAGCCGAATTGGCTTCCGTCGCCAAAGAGCGGCGTGCTCGCTTTGACGCTTCGGCTCTATGCGCCGAAGCCTCAGGTCGCCGATGGCCGGTGGAACCCGCCGGCGATCAGGCGCGCGAACTGACCGCGACAGGACTCGCAGGTCAGGGCCGGAGCTTCTGCCGACCGAGGAAAGCCAAATGTTCTCTTGCTCATCAGATGATCGGTCGGAAGCAGGCCCTCAGGGCTGTTCCTGTTGCGGATGGGAACTCCAGTCCCTGACGCGTCGCATCAGCGCAGACCTTTCGCGTCGCGGATTCGTGGCTGGATTGGGCGGTTCGATCGCGGCGCTCGGCCTTCCTCGCGCGGCGCGCGCGCAACACGCGTCAGATCCGACCCAGCCAATCATCTTCAAGAACTTTCTCCTGTTCGACGGGAAATCCAATGCTTTGCGCGGGGGGCTTGCCCTCATCGTCGAATCGGGGCGGATCAAGGCGGTTGCGACCGGGAACCCTGCCGGACCGGAAGGCTCGCGCACGATCGATTGCGGCGGTCGCATCGTGATGCCGGGATTGATCGACGCGCACTGGCATAGCATTTTCGCCGCGCTGCCGATCCCGACTCTGCTTTCGGCGGAGCTTGGCTATATCTTCCTCGCCGCCAGCGCCGAGGCGGAGCGCACGCTTATGCGCGGATTCACCACGGTGCGGGACCTCGGCGGTCCGTCATTCGCGCTGAAACAGGCGATCGACGAAGGACTCGTGCCGGGACCGCGCATCTATCCGTGCGGCGCCATGATCACCACGACCGGCGGACATGGGGACATGCGTCCCCTGTCCGATCTGCCGCGGAGCCCGGGCGGCCCGGTGAGCGTGATGGAACAGACCGGCGCCGCCAATATCGCCGACAGCGCCGACGAGGTGCGCCTGCGCGTGCGCGAGCAGCTCCTGGAGGGCGCCTCGCAAATAAAGCTCGTGGGAGGCGGAGGCGTGTCGTCGCCGCGCACCACGCTGGACATGCTGACCTTCAGCGAGCCTGAGCTCCGCGCCGGCGTTGAGGCGGCCGCCGATCGGAATACTTACGTCGCCGTGCACGCCTACCCGCCCGCCGCGATCCAGCGGGCGATCGCTGCGGGCGTTCAGTGCATCGAGCACGGGCATCTCATGGACGAGGACACCGCCAGGCTCATGTCGGACAAGGGCGTCTGGTTGAGCATTCAACCTTTTGTTAGCGACGAAGACACTGTCCCTCTCAGCGGGCAAAGCCGGATAAATCTGGAGCAGGTCATCGCAGGAACAAACACAGCCTATCCATTGGCGAAAGCCCACAAACTCAAGACCGCCTTCGGCTCGGATATGCTGTTTTCGGCGCAGAAGGCGACGCGTCAGGGGATCATGCTGACCCATCTCAAACGCTGGTACGAAAACGCCGACATCCTGAAAATGGCGACCGGGACCAATGGCGAACTGCTCGCGCTGTCGGGACCGCGCAATCCCTATCCCGGGAAGCTCGGAATCCTCGAGGAGGGCGCGCTCGCCGACCTCATCGTCGTCGACGGCGATCCAATCTCAAACATCGCGCTCGTCGAAAGTCCGGAGAAGAATTTCCTGATCATCATGAAGGACGGGAAGATTTATAAGGACACCCTCCCTTCATGATGTGGCCGAATCGTCATCGCGAGGAGCGAAGCGACGCGGCGATCCAGACCAGCCGCTCCGGCCCTTCATCCCCTGGATTGTTGGGGTGGACGGCCCCGAGCGGCATCTGTGTGCCATGATGAGGTTTGTCGAAGACTTCATCAGAAGAGGAGCCGTCCGTGGAAAAGGTTACGCGCATTGGCATGGACACGTCCAAGCGTTTCTTTCA
>DATDHT010000272.1:0-8051 GCA_036521435.1 Roseiarcus sp. | reverse complement strand
AATTTCAGCTGGAATACACGACTGTTTGTGGCCCGCAATAACAGTCGCTTTTTTTGCTAGCCCCGTAGCGGCGCCGCACCGAAACACTCGGCGCGGCGGGCCTGAGCGGGGACGGTCAGAACTTGATGCGCAGGCCTGCGGTCGGGGCGATATTCTGGGTCGCCTGGAACCCATTCGCGAACCCGCCGTAGACATTGGAAACCATCAAGCCAGCGTAGAGGTCGACGCGCTTGACCGGCCGCCAGTCGATGAGGGCGGAAAATGCGTCCTGCACGCCCGCGCATTTGTTGCTGCTGACGCGGTTTATGACCAGCTTGTTTCCATCTGGCTGGACGATTGTACTGTTTCCGTAGGTGCAGGTCGAAGTGTTAAAATCAGACTGCTGCTGGTAGTAATAGGCCCCGGTCACGTCGATCTGAGGCGTGATCGCGTATTTGGCGCCAACCCAGAAGTAAGGCGCAATTCTGTTGACATTGTAGTTGGTGAAGTTGGTCCATGCGGTGGGAAAGTTCTTTTTCGCGCCGGGGAGCGACTGATTGATGGTCGCCGGGACATCCCAGCCGCCAATCGTAGTAAAGCCATTCAGGTAGTCGTCACTCGGGTTGGCCTGCTTGTACCACCCGTAGCCGCCGTATACGGTCAAAGCTTGCACCTTGTACTTGGCGGTGAACAAAAAGCCCGTATTGTTCGACAGCGTCGCTTGGAGGTCGTTGTTGCTGTAGCCGAGTGGAATGCCAGATGTACAGCCGGTTTGGCCGGCAAGCGGCCCCTTCGTCACCGTCGCGCAGCTTCCGGTGAAGGTGCCCATGTTTGCGACGTCCTTCGCCCAACTGCCGATGAAGTCCATCGACAGGACGCCGCCGTAGGGGTTTCCTTGAAAAAGGTTGAAGTCGGCGCCAGCCTGGCCCTGATAGAGGCCATTGGTGCCGTTGCCCTGATTGTATCCTCCCCACTGGACCAGGCCGCCGAGGCGGAAATTCGCGCCGTAGAACGAGGGCTCGGGAATTTCCACCCGGTACTTGACAGCCGTATTGGCGCGCGCCGCTTCCGTGTCGCCGAACCCAGCGTAGGAGCCCGAAAAACCCAGGGGCGAGAAGGCGTAGGAGCCACCCATCGGATCGTAGGAATTGATCGCGTCGAGCGACAGCGTGTTGACGCGCCCAATGGTGAGGGCGCCGTACGTCTTGTTGCTAAGACCGATGAACGCCTGCGAATTGTCCCACTGCCCAGTGCGGCTCGAATCGGCGTTGGCCCCCTGCAGCGGCAGCGCTTTGCCATTGTTCTGGACCTGCGACCGCTGAGCGTCGGCGAGGTAGCCATAATAGGGATTGAACCCGGTCTCGACCGTGCCGATAAGCGACCAGCCGGGTAGCCCAATCGGGGCCAGGCTTTGGCTCATCTTGATGCCGGCGACGGACTGGCTAAGGCCATTTGGCGTCCACAGCCATTTGGACCCATAGCTCTGTTTGGTGACGAAGCTGTTGACGCCGTTATTCCACGCGGCGGTGTAAGGCGCGCCGTTGCTTTCGTAGCCCACGCCCACGTCGACGGTGCCGTAAGCGGTGAAAGGCCCCCAACTCAGGGGACAATCGGCGGCCGTCGAATCAAGCCATGTCCAGACGCTTGCGAAGCAGTTGACGGGCGCCGACGCGACCCCCTTTTTGGTCGGTAAATCGGCGGCGCGCGCCGCGCCGACCGAGGCGATTGCTATCGCCAAACCGATTCCGAGCTTTCTCATTAAGTACCCCTCCTCGTGGGACCGAAGACGCCATCGGCCCGCGCGTGACAAAACCCAATCGTCCTCGCCGCTCCCGCCCTTTCGGGACGTCGTGTTCCCTCCGCCAGGCAACTCGCCGGATTGCGAGCTCTTGACCAACGTTACTTTATGTATTCATTGCTAGATTGAGCAGTATTATATATTATTATACCAATAAATGTTCGATTTGTAATCTGTGGTATTGTTGAAATAGTCACAAAAATTGGTAATAAACAACTAATAAATTCTAAATCCAAACAATAATTGTCGAACGATTCATACTAACAACATGTTTTCTTCTCAATATGTTAAAATAATAGCCTTTAACTCACGCAAGATCCTTTGCAGACAAGCAGGCTCAATGCTTCGGTTCAATGCCGAGCCTGACACATTGTGGTTGAACTTGTGACTAGCCCGCCAATGTTACAGCTTGGCGACAAAGAGATGACAGAAATAAAAAAGCTTTTAGCCAAGCGCAGCTTTGGCGCGGCTTGACAGCTATCGCGGTCCTCGAACCCCTATTTCGTCAATTCAAACAGACCCGAAGTCTCATCTTGACACTTGACTCTCAGTCCAGGCGCGTTTTCTTCGTCTTAGACGCTTGAGGCTGCTGGCCAGTCCAACATTATGGCGCCATCTTTACGGTTAGATAGCTCACACGCCATGGCGTTTAGGAAATCGAGCCGTGATCAATCCGCCTTTCGAGCGTGTGAGCACTCCGCCGACAGACTCGCCGGCGGGCGCTCCGGTTCTGGTCGTCGAAGATGAACGCGAGCTCGCCGAGGAGATTCGCCTTGAATTGCAGGCGAGCGGCCATTCCGTTCAGCTTTTCGAGACGGTCGATGATGGGTTGCGTGCGGCGCGCTCTGGCCCCGCGGTTCTGGTCGTCGACCGCATGCTGCAAGGCCGCGATGGTCTTTCCATTATTGAGACGCTGCGCGCAGAAGGCAATACCACGCCGGCTCTCGTGATCAGCGCGCTGTCGTCGGTCGACGATCGGATCAGCGGATTGAAAGCCGGCGGCGACGATTATCTGATCAAGCCATTCGACATTCGCGAACTCACTGCGCGAGTCGAAGCCCTCCTTCGCCGGGGCGGCGACGCACGGCTCACGCGTGTGCAGGTCGGTCCCCTGGAGATGGATCTCGTTGAACGGAGCGTCCGGTGCGATGGCAAGCCGGTTGATCTTTTGCCGCGAGAATTCACCCTGCTTGAATATTTCATGCGCCGACCAGGGCAGGTCGTCACCCGGGCGATGCTGCTCGAGGATATTTGGAATTTCAAATTCATGGCGCAAACAAATGTCGTCGACGTGCAGATCGGCAATCTGCGGCGCAAGCTCGACCCCGCGGGCGCTCGACGCTTCATTGTCAATATCCGGGCCGTCGGCTTCAAGCTCAATGCGGATCAGTGAGGTCTTTAAGGCCCAGCCTTTTCGCCTCGCGCTCGCCTTCGCCGTTGCGGTTTCGGTCACGACGGCGGCGGCGTTTGCCTTTATCTACATCCAAGTCTCCAGCGCCGAATTTCGGCGGGTGGGAGCCAGGCTGGTCGAGGTGGCGGCGCAGAGCCAGGGCGACAGCGTGGCGGAGCTGCGCCGCGCGTTCGAGTTGCCCTTGACCCGCGACGTCCGCCGGCTCGACTTCGTGGCCTTGATCGACGTGGAAGGCCGCGTCGTAATCGGCAAGCCGTCGAGCATTCCGCCAGTTCCTGTCGATGGCCAAGCGCATTTCATTGAGGTCCAGCTGGCGAAGATCGAGGACGGCGCGCGAGAACCCGCGGTGTTCGTCGCCAGACGACTGTTGGAAGGGGGCACGCTCGTGCTCGGGCGCGACCTGCGAGAGGTCTATAACCTGCAAGAGACGCTGCTGCGCACGCTGGCGATCGCGATTCTGCCCACGGTGCTCCTGATTCTGGCGGTCGGCGCGATTGTCGCTCGCCGCGCCTCGCAGCGGTTCGAGCGCGTCCAGGACGCCATTGTCAGGATCATGAATGGCGAACTCGATTCGCGTCTGCCGGTTTCCAATAAAGACGGGGATATCGACAGAGTGGCGCACGCGGTGAACCTCATGCTCGACGAAATCGCGCGCCTGCTCGACCAGCTCAAGAGCGCAGGCGACACGATCGCCCACGATCTCCGGACCCCGTTGGCCGTCGCTCGGGCGAGGATCGAGCGAACTCTCAACAACGAGACCGGGATCGAACAATTACGGGAAGCCATGGAGGCGGCTCTCGCCCAAATCGAAAAGGTGTCTGTGACGATCTCGGCGATCCTGAGGATCTCGGCGGTCGAAAATGGCGCGCGGGAGACGCGGTTCCGAGATTTTGATCTCGCAGCGGTTTGCGCGCAACTCCTTGATTTCTATGAGCCACTCGCCGAATCGAAGGGCGTGGCAATGATTGTCGACGCCGCAATGCCCGTCCCAGCTCGCGGTGACGAGGACCTCATGCGCGAAGCCCTCTCGAACCTGATCGACAATGCGATCAAGTTCACGCCCAGCGGCGGCGTGGTCCGGATCGAGGCCCGGATGGCCGAAGGGCGGCCATTTGCGGTCGTCAGCGACACGGGGGTCGGTGTCCCTACGCAAGAGCGGGCAAAGATATTTGACCGGTTCTATCGTGGCGAGCGGAGCGGCCAAACGCCGGGACACGGGCTCGGCCTCAGCATTGCCGAGACAATCGCCAATCTGCATGGCTTCAAACTGACGGTTGAGGACAACAACCCGGGCGCGCGCTTCGAATTGCGCGCCGCCTCTCAGGCGGCGAGGCTGACGCGGCGGCCAGCGTGACCGGGTTTGCCTGGTCCTCAGCGTTCATACATGTTGAAATTATATTTTAATGTGATTCGGGGCGCCCGGCGGATATTAAACGCCCCAAAACGCCGTTGGGGTGAAGTCTTGTCGCGATGGCGTCGCGTGCGTTGGCGAACGTCGCTGCGCCTTCAGAAGTGACCAATGCTCGCTATCGTCCGCGTCGCCCTAAGCAGACCTTACACGTTCGTCGTCATGGCGATGCTGATCGTCATCTTCGGCGTCGCGGCTGCGATCAAGACCCCGACCGACATTTTCCCCAATATCGGCATTCCCGTTGTCGCGGTCGTCTGGACATATGACGGACTGCCGGCCGACGACATGTCAAAGCGGGTGATCTACTATTACGAGCGCACGCTAAGCAGCCAGGTCAACGACATCGAGCACATCGAATCGCAGTCGCTGCCGCGCTACGGGATCGTGAAGGTCTTTTTCCAACCGGGCGTCAACATCAACGGCGCCCTCGCTCAGGTCACCGCCGCTTCGCAGACCGTGCTCAAATACTTGCCGACGGGAATTACGCCGCCCTACGTCCTGAGCTTCAACGCGTCGAGCGTGCCTGTGATCCAACTGGCGCTGTCGAGCAAATCGCTGTCACAGGCGCAGTTGTACGACTTGGGCCAGAATTTCATCCGGCCTCAACTCTCCTCGGTCGCGGGCACCGCGATTCCGTCGCCATATGGCGGCAAGATTCTCCAGGTCCAGGTCGATCTTGATCAGCAAAAGCTGGAAGCCTACGGCCTATCCGCGGAGGACGTTGTCAAGGCGATCGGCCAGCAGAACATCGTGACTCCCGTCGGCACCGAAAAGGTAGGCGACTTCGAATACGTAGTCTCCCTCAATGGTTCGCCAACCCGGGTCAACGAACTCAACGATGTGCCCATTCGCGTCGTCGGCGGGACGACGATTTTCCTGCGCGATGTCGCCTACGCCCATTCTGGCGCTCCGCCGCAGATCAACATGGTTCGCGTTGACGGCTCGAACGCCGCCCTGATGACGATTCTGAAGACGGGCCGGGCGTCCACGCTCGATGTCATTAACGGCGTCAAGGCGCTGCTTCCCAAGCTCCGCGCGACCATGCCGGCGAGCCTGAAGCTGGACGTCATCAACGATCAGTCGTCGTTCGTCAACGCGGCCGTCAATTCGGTCATCTTCGAAGGTGTGATCGCCGCCGCGTTGACCGGACTGATGATCCTGATCTTCCTCAGTAGCTGGCGTTCGACATTGATCATCACAATCTCGATTCCGCTGGCGATTCTGACCTCGGTCACGCTTTTGGCCGCGATCGGCCAAACGATCAACGTGATGACGCTCAGCGGCCTCGCGCTTGCGGTCGGCATTCTCGTCGATGACGCCACGGTGACGATCGAGAACATCAATTACCACTTGGAGCAGGGCAAGGACATCGAAAGCGCGATCATGGATGGCGCGCGGCAGATCGTCATTCCCGCGACCGTATCGCTTCTTTGCATCTGCATCGTGTTCGTGCCGATGTTCAACCTTGGCGGCGTGGCCGGCTATCTGTTCCGCCCGATGGCCGAGGCGGTCGTCTTCGCGCTCATCGGCTCGTATGTGCTCTCGCGCACGCTCGTCAATACGATGGCGCGTTTTCTGCTTGCGCATCAGAAGGTCCATGGCCACGGCGAGGCGCAGGCGCCAACCCGCAATCCTTTCACCCTTTTCCAGCGCGGATTCGAGCGCCGGTTTGAAGCCACGCGTAACTTTTATCGCCGTCTGTTGATGACCGCGCTGGCGGCACGGGGAAAGTTCATCGTCGGTTTCCTGGTCGCGGTCGCGTGTTCGTTCGCGCTCGTCCCGTACCTCGGCCAGAATTTCTTTCCCCCAGTCGCCAACACGCAGCTCAAGCTTCACGTGCGCGCGCCGACGGGAACACGCATCGAGGACACGGCGCAAATCTCCGACGGGGTCGAGGCGGCGATCCGCCGAATCGTTCCCGCCGCGGCGTTGGATCCAATCGTCGACAACATCGGATTGCCGGTCAGCGGCATCAATTCCACCTACAACAATTCGGGCACGGTCGGCCCCGCCGACGCCGATATCCTGATCACCATCAAGCCCGAGTACGCAGACGAGGTCGCAGGCTACGTCAAGACGATGCGCGCGACCCTGCCGAAATTATTTCCTGGCACGACCTTCGCGTTCCTTCCCGCCGACATCGTGTCGCAGATCCTCAATTTTGGCCTTCCAGCGCCGATTGACGTTCAAATTGTCGGCTCCAACTTCGACGCCAACCACGTCTATGCGAACAAACTGTTGCAAAAGATCGCCCGCATCCCCGGCGTGGCGGACGCGCGAATCCAACAGGCCTCCAACAATCCTATGTTAGGCGTGGAGTTTGACCGCATGCGGGCGGCGCAAGTCGGCCTGAACGAAGCCGACGTCGCCCGTAGCCTCCAAGAAAGTCTGTCGGGGAGTTTTAAAGTCGCGCCGACGTTTTGGATCAATCCAAAGAACGGCGTGGCTTATCCAATCGTCGCTCAGACCCCCCAATATTGGCTGGATTCGATGTCGTCGCTAGAGAACATTCCAGCCTCTCGCGGAGACGGTTCGCAGATCGTCGGCGGCCTGGCGACGATCAAACGCGGAGCGAGCCCGGCGGTCGTTTCGCATTACGCGGTCCAGCCGGTCCTCGACATTTACGCGACAAATAGTGAGCGCGACCTTGGCGCCGTATCCGCCGACATCCAGAAAGCCGTGGACGAGACGGCAAACGAACTCCCCGCCGGCTCCAGCGTCGTGTTGCGCGGGCAGACCCAGACGATGGCTTATGCCTACCAGCAGCTGTTCGTCGGCATCGCGCTCGCCGTTGTGCTCATCTACCTGCTTATCGTCGTGAATTTCCAGTCCTGGCTTGATCCCTTCGTGATCGTCAGCGCCTTGCCCGCCGCGTTGGCCGGAATCGTCTGGACGCTGTTCATCACCCGGACGACGCTCTCGGTTCCCGCCTTGACGGGCGCAATCATGTGTATGGGCGTGGCGACCGCCAACAGCATTCTCGTCGTCAGTTTTGCCCGCGAGCGGCTTGCGGAGGGCGCCGATGCCGTGACGGCGGCCATCGATGCAGGCTTCACCCGTTTCCGGCCGGTTCTCATGACTGCGCTCGCGATGATCATTGGCATGTCGCCGATGGCGCTTAGCGGCGAACTGAACGCCCCTCTTGGCCGCGCGGTTATCGGCGGGCTCGCCTGTTCGACGGTTGCGACGCTCTTGTTCGTGCCTGCGGTCTTCCGCCTCGTTCATGAGCGCAAACCGAGACGCGCGACTGAGTCCGCGCCGAGCTTACGGCTGGAGGGGACACCCGTATGAACCAGGAAAGCGGTGAGGCCGCGAGTCCCGATCCGCAGGATCGCGCCCCGGTAAAGACGGGGCGCACGATCATGTTGTTCAGTGTGGCGGCCATCGCTATCGCGGTCACTGGAATCGCCGGACGGCGCCATGACAATGAGCAAATCGCTAAATGGACCGAT
>DATDHT010000271.1:0-16631 GCA_036521435.1 Roseiarcus sp. | reverse complement strand
TCAGTGACAATTCCCATCGCCGAAATCGGCGTCGCGACGATCGGCGCCGGGACGGTCGGCGGCATCACGCCTCTCGTGTGAGAACCGCCAATGCCATCGCGCATTCGATTTACTTCCGCTCGTAGCGTCTTCGACGCATTCCCCGATCTGAGCTATGTCGCTGCTCGCCCGGCCAATGACATCGACCCGCTTGCTCATGCGCGCGCGCTCTCTGCGTCCTCGCGCCCAAACGACGCTATCCTTTTTATCAGCCATCTGCTTCCTCGCCGCGAGGCGGTGTGGTGGGCTGCTCAATGCGTTCGCACGCTGACCGCGGAGGCCGACGCGGACGAAGCCCTTCTTGCCGCGGAGAGTTGGGTGCGGACGCCCGAAGACGACAACCGCCGCGCGGCGCTCCTGATCGCAAGCGATTCCGATCGGCGGAAGCCGGCGACGTGGCTCGCCTTCGCCGCCGGCTGGTCTGGCGGCAGCATCCTGCCCGCCGACCAAAAGCCGGTTCCTCCGCCCGCCGGGGCCTGTGCGATGGCGGCAAATTCGGCGATCATGCTGGCGATTGCTGCCGGCGATCCGCGCGCGGTCGTGGACAGGATCGCGGCCTGCGCCGAGGCCGGCGTTCGCTTCGCGGACGGCGGGGAGCCCACGGTCTCTAGACTCGGAGCGGCTCCACGATGAGCAGGCGTCAACTCTCTCACCCTCTCGGCAATTGGTCAGTTGTGGAAGCTGGCAAGGTCTTGGCCGCCACAAAAAGGTCGCCATGCCGATCGAACGGTGGACCGCATAAGGCCTTGCGGCGCTTCGCAAATGACGAAATAATGCTGCTTATCAGGCGCGTTCGGCAGAGATGACCCTTCGACTATCGATCGAAAACGTTGATCGGCTTCCGGATGGCGGCCCGATCCGGATCGAGGTCAAGGGACGAGGCCTCGATGTCGGCCGCGATTCGCACCTCGACTGGACCTTGCCTGACCCAGGCCGGAGCATCTCAGGCAAGCACTGCGAGATTCGCTATCGCGACGGCGGATACTGGGTTCACGACGTCTCGACCAACGGCACCTTCGTCAATGGCGCCGAGTACCGGCTCGACGCCCCGCATCGGTTGCGGGACGGGGATCGGCTGAGCATCGGCCCTTATATTATCGCCGTTGGGGTCGAAGAGGGGCGAAAGTCACGCGGTCCAGGCGCGGCGGCCGGGGTCTCTTTGGACGCTGGTCTCAGCAATGTGTGGGCCCCGGCGGGCGAGGCTGCAGCGCCGGAAATTGCCGCCAAACGTCAGGCGCCGCAGTCGCGCGACGCCCCGCCAGACTTTCTCGACTTTGCTTCGTTCCTCGAGGCGCCGAAACTCGCGCCCGAGGCGTCTGCGGATACGGGACGATCTGAGGACGATTGGCTGACTGCGGTTAAGCCTGCCTACCCGCCGCCTCCACTGGATCAGGAGGGTCTGGAGCCTCGCATACCGGCGCCGACACGGCCGGCGATCGTCGACCCGGCGCCCAGACGGCCATCGCCCAGGGAGCCCCAGCCGCAGCCTGACAGCGCAGCGGCGCTCGCAGTGCTTGAGCGCATTGCTCGGGCGGCGGGCGTTCCCCCGGGCGCTTTCTCGTCGCGCAATCCGGACGAACTTGCGGATGAAATCGGCGCCGTTCTTCGATTGCTGGCCGAGAACCTCGGGCAAATGTTGGCCTCGCGAGCGGAGTCGAAGACGCTGATGCGCTCATCGAGCCGCACGATGATTCGAGCGGTTGAGAACAACCCCCTCAAATTCGCCAGCTCCCCGCCGGAGGCGCTCGCCATCATGTTTGGGCCTCCGACACGAAATTATCTCGACGCGCGGACAACGATCGAGCGCAGCTTCGGCGATCTCAAAACTCATCAAATTCTCACATTCAGCGCGATGCAGAACGCTCTCGACGCGTTGTTCGAGGATTTGGCGCCGGAACGGATCGATCATTCGGTGGAGGCGGAGCACGGGCTTGGCGCGCTCGTATCCTCCCGGAAGGCCAAGCTGTGGGATATCTACGTCGAGCGATGGCGGGCCAAGACGAAACGGTCCGACGGACGTCTCCTGGAGGCGTTCATTGCTTTATTCGCGCAGGCGTATGACAGGTTGCGGGACAAGGATAGCTGAGCGGATCATCGCTATAGTGTCTCCAGTCGTCGCGCTGGCTTTGAAGGAGCGATGTGATCGGGAACGAATGGGGAATTGGGGCCGATGTCGTGGAACGCGAAAGTTCACTGGACGGAGGGCCTCTTTCTTCGGCCGCACCATCTGCAGCAAAGCGATCGGTATCTCGAAAACGCGCTCGAAAGCCGTACGCGTCACGTAACCCCGTATCCTTGGGGCTTCGCGGCGCTTGAGATCGACCGGGATCTTGCTCAGCAGAGCAAGTTCGCGCTCCGTCGTGCCGCGGGAGTCATGCCCGACGGAGGCCTCTTTGATTTTCCCGCCGAGTGTCCCCCGCCTGCCCCAATCACCACGCCGGAGACCGTCGCGGGTCAACTCATCTGGCTCACCATGCCGGCGCGCGCGGACAACTTTCGCGAGGTCAGCGCTGAGCAGACGGAAAACGCCGCCCGCTACGTGGTCGGCGCCGAAACCGTGATCGATTCCACCGCGAACCTCCGCATCGAGGAGGAAATCGAGGTCGCCTATCCGCGCCTGGCTTATGAGATCCGGAAAACTTCGAAGCCGGGCTATGTCAGCCTGCCGATCGCGCGCATCGTCGAGGTGCATGACCGCACCCTGGTGTTCGACGAGAAATTTGCTCCCCCCGTGCTCGTTTGCGCGGCGCATCCCACCGTCGAAGGCTGGCTCGACCGCGTGATCGGCTGGATCGGCAACAAGCTCGACGAGCTTTCACGATACGCGAGCGATCCGACCGCCGGCGGCGGGCTGCAGAGCGCCGACTATTTGATCCTCCAATGCTTGAACCGCGAAATTCCCGCGCTGAAACACTTTCGCTCGTCGAAATACGTCCATCCGGAGCGCCTCTATGAAACGCTGCTGCGGATTGCGGGAGAATTGGCGACGTTCACCACGCAGGAGCGGCGCGCACGCGAATATGGCGTCTACGACCATGACGACCTGGAAAGCGTGTTCACGCCATTGTTGCGCGACATTCAGGATTTCTTGAGCGCACGTCTTGACCGCCGGGCCATCCGGCTGGAGCTGATCGAGCGCGCGCCGAGCGCCTTTGTGTCGACCATCCGGGACCGCACTTTATTCGCCAACGCGACCTTCGTGCTCGAAGTCTCGGCGCGTCGCCCCCTGACCGAAATCCAGCGCAATCTGCCCGCCTTCCTTAAAGTTGGGCCGAACACCAAGATGAACGAGATCGTGCATGCTCACCTTCCCGGGATTTCGTTGGTGCATCTGCCGACGCCTCCGCCTCAGATCCGCGCCATCACCGATCACGTCTACTTCTACTTCGACCGCACCTCGCCTTTGTGGCCTGAGTTCAGTCAGGCTACGGCTATCGGAATGCACTTCGCAGGCGACTGGCCAGAGCTTGAGATGGAGCTTTGGGCCGTGAGGGAAGAGCGGCGATGACCCCCGAAGACGACCCGTTCGGGCGGAGCGACAGGACGATCATCCGTCCCAATCCCGCTGGACGGCGTACACCGCCCCCGTCTCCCGGCGATCCCGCCGCCGGCTCCCCTGCCGGGGGAGCGGCGCCGGCCTCGACACCGACCCCGCCTGTCGCCTATCCGCCAGCGCCGCCATCCGGGCCGGCCAATGCGCCTCCACCCAGCCAAGGGCAACGCGGCTGGGATGACTGGATGAGCCCGCGCGCGCCGAACAACCTTTATGTCGCTCCCGAGGCGTCGGCTCCGATGACGCCGGCGCCCCTGTCGCCGCATGTATCCGTTGACCTCGTCACGGTGGCGGCAAGCCCGCTGATGCGGGCGGCCGCGTCGCTTCTCGTCATGCTCGGGCGCCTGCGGGCGTCGCTGGTGCGCGCGGGGGCGAGCCAGCTCATGGATCAGGTCGCGCAGGCGATCGAGCAATTCGAAATCGACGCGCGCGCGGCCGGCGCACCCAACGATCAGATCGAGACGGCGAAATACGCGCTCGCCGCCACCGCCGACGACATCGTGCAGAATCTGCCGACGGCGGACAGCCGGACCTGGACGCAGTACAGCATGCTTGTTCGCTTCTTCAACGAACGGATGGGCGGCGTCCGTTTCTTCAAGGAGCTTGAGCGCGCGAAACAGAATCCCGCGGTCAATTTGGGCGTGCTTGAGGTCATGCACGCTTGCCTCAGCCTCGGCTTCGAAGGGGTCTACCGCGCCTCCGGCGGCCCGGGCGCGGCGCAGGGCATCCGGCGAGACCTGTACGAAACCATTCGCCGCGCTCAGCCGAAGGCGATCGAGGACTTGTCCCCACATTGGCGGGGTCAGGCGGTTCCCTTGTCGAGCAGCCGCCTTCAGGTTCCCGTCTGGGCGGTCGCGGCGCTCGCGGCGGTCGTTCTGCTTGGCTCCTACCTCTATCTGCGCAACGCCCTTTCGGCGCGAGCGGAGACGCTCGCCTTGAGGATGGCGGAGATCCATCCGGCAGGGGAATTGACGCTCGCGCGCGAAACCATCGTCAAGCCGCCGCCGGATCCGAAGCCGAGGACTTCGACGCAACTCGAGCGCATTCGCGCGGCGCTGGCCAAGGAAATCATGGCGGGCAAGGTGGGCGCCGACCAATCCGCGACGACCATCTTCATTCGCATCGGCAATGTGGTGCTGTTTCCTTCAGGCGGCGCGAAGGTCAGCGCCGCCTTCGCGCCGATCGCGGCCAAGGTCGCCGCCGCGCTCGATCGCGAGCCAGGCGCCATTCACGTCGAGGGCTATACCGACGCCGATCCGATCCACACCGTCGCCTTTCCGTCGAACTTCGAGCTCTCCGAGGCGCGCGCCAAGTCGGTCGCGGCCATGCTGAAGCCAAGCCTCGCGCATCCCGAGCGGCTCGCGGTGACTGGCAAGGGCCCGGGCAATCCGATCGCTCCAAACGACACCGAGTTTAACAAATCGAAAAACCGACGGGTCGAAGTGTCCATCCCGAGAGCCGATTAAGGGAGAGGGTTTTTGCCGGGCGTAGGGCGATCTCGATGACCTTGATGGCCTGGCTCTGGATTGGCCTCAGCATTCTTGGGGCCATCATCCTCGCAGTCGTCATCTGGCTGGCGGGGCCGCTTGTCGCCATCGGCGACGCGCAGCCGTTCGACAGCACGATCGTTCGGCTCATCATCATTCTAGCGATCTTTCTCGCGGTCGGCGGCGCCGTCGCCTGGCGCATCATCTCGCGGCGCCGCGCCGCCGCCAAAATCGCCGAGGCGATGACCGAGACCGTCGCCGAGGACAGCGACGCGCCGGTTTTGAAGCAGAAGATGGAGGACGCGCTTTCGGTCCTCAAACGGTCGGGCAAGTCGAACGCGCGCGCTCTCTACGACCTTCCCTGGTATCTCATCATAGGCCCGCCCGGCGCCGGCAAGACGACGGCGCTGGTGAATTCAGGTCTCAAGTTTCCGCTCGCCGGGGACAACACGGCGATGGCCGTGCAAGGCATCGGGGGCACGCGATATTGCGACTGGTGGTTCACCGACGAAGCGGTGCTCATCGACACCGCAGGCCGCTATACGACGCAGGATTCGGACGCCAAGGCCGATCGCCGCAGCTGGCTCGCCTTCCTCGACATGCTGAGCCGGAATCGCCCTCGCCAGCCGATCAACGGGGTCATTGTCGCCATCAGCATCGCTGATGTTCTCAATCTTTCAGCGAAAGAGGTGGCGGCGCATGCTGATGCGATCCGCAAGCGCCTGGACGAATTGCACGAGGAACTGAAGGTCGACTTCCCGGTCTACGCAATCTTCACCAAAATGGATCTCGTGGAGGGCTTCACCCAATATTTCGCCGATCTGGACGAGATGAAGCGACAGGCGGTCTGGGGGGCCACGTTCCAGACCACCGACAAGAAGGCCAACAACGTCGGCAAAGTCCCGGAGGAGATCGACCTCCTCATTCAGCGCATTTCGGAGAGGATGCCCGAGCGGTTGCAGGAGGAGCCGGACCTCAGGTCGCGCGCGATCCTGTTCGGATTTCCGGCGCAGCTCGGCGCCATCCGAAAGCCGATCGCCGACTTTCTCAATCGCGTCTTCGAGCCCACGCGCTACCAGACGACCGCAATCTTGCGCGGGTTCTATTTCACTTCGGGGACGCAGGAGGGAACGCCGTTCGACGCCGTCATCGGCGCGCTGCAAAAGAGCTATGGCGTGCAGAGCCTCGGCAGCGTCGGATTTTCGGGCACGGGCAAAAGCTTCTTCCTGCATGATCTGCTCACGAAGGTGATCTTCGGCGAGGCCGGATGGGTCTCGACCAACATCGCCGCCGTGCGCAGATCGCTCGCGCTGAGAGCTGCGGCGTTCGCGCTGATCGGTCTTGCCACCGCAGGCATCCTGGGCTTGTGGTGGATGAGCTACACCCGCAACGCCGCCCTCATCACCGCGACCGAGCAGGGTGTCAACGATTACGCGACGATCGCCGGACCGTTCATCAAGCAGAATTCGGTCACCGACCCGAATCTGTTGCCCATTTATGAGTTGATCGGCTCTCTGCCGAATCTCCCGGTCGGCTACGCCAAACGCAACGATTCCACGCCGGTCGAACAGACCTTTGGTCTCAGCCAGCGCCCTCGTCTCCAGGACGCGTCGAACGATCTCTACCGGCAGGCGCTCGAACGGCTTTTGCGGCCGCGGCTGATCCTGTCCCTTGAGCAGCAGATCCAGAAGAACATCGACGACCCCAGCTTCGTCTATGAGGCGCTCAAGGTCTATCTGATGCTGGGCGGCAAGGCGCCGCAGGTCGACAACAATCTGATCCTCGCCTGGTTCACGCGGGACTGGGAGGAGCGCACGTTCCCGGGCGCGCCAAACGCGCAGGGGCGGGCGCTGCTGCGCCAGCATCTTCTAGCCATGCTCGACATGGACGACGGGCAAGCGAGGAAGGTTTCGCTCAACGGCCCGCTGGTCGATCAGGCGCAGGCGACGCTTGCACGCATGCGCGTGGCCGAGCGCGCCTATACGCTTCTGAAGTCTGAGGCGCATAACGCAGAGGTCGAGGACTGGATCGCCTCCCAACGCGGCGGGCCGGACATGAATCTCGTGTTCGAGGCCGCCAACGGCGCCAACCTCGACACCATTCGCGTCCCCGGCTTCTTCACCTACGAAGGCTTCTACAGCGGCCTGCTCGCGCATTTGCAGACGATCCGCGACAAGCTGGAGAAGGACAATTGGGTGCTCGGAGCGTCCGGCGACCAGAACGCCGTGCAGCAGCAGTTCGCCAGTCTCTATCCCGGTATTCTCGAGCTTTATAGCAGGGACTTCATTGCCGCGTGGACCGCCGCGATCAACAATCTTCAACTGAAGCCGCTGCTCAACGACAAGCCGAAATATCTGAAACTGAGCGCCGCCTCGGCGCCGACCTCGCCCATTCGTTTGATCTTCGAATCCATTCGCGACGAGACGGCTTTGACCCGCGAACGCCCCAAGCCCCCGACCGAGAAAGACTCCGCGCTCGTCGATAAGGCTAAGGAGGAGGCCGTGTCCAAAGCGGGCAGCCGGCTGGGCAGTGTCGGAAGGGACGCCCTCGACCTCGCGATGAAGAGCCAGCGCAAGGCGGGCGATCCGCCGCCTGAGACGCCGGGCGCTTCGATCGAGGCCTATTTCAAGCCGATCGCGATCATGGTCGACGGGACACCGGGATCGCGGCCGATCGACCAGTTGCTCGCCAACCTGAACGAGCTTTACCGGCAGCTCGTTCTCGCGGCGGAAAACCCGGCGCAGGCCAAGCAGGCGCTGGAGCAGGTGGATGTGCAAGTCGCCAGCCTCAGAGCCAACGCAACGCGTCTGCCCCAGCCGCTTGCTGGTATGATCGATAAGGTCGCCAAGGACGCCGCCGGCGACGCCAACGCGAGCTCGATCTCCCAGATCGCCGATGCGATGGCGCAGAACGTGACCGGAACCTGCCAGCAGATCACCGCCAACCGCTACCCCTTCGCAAAGAGCGATCGCGACACGCCGCTGGCTGATTTCGCGAAACTGTTCGCCCCGAACGGCATCATCGATAAGTTTTATTCCGCCAGTCTCGACCCGCTGGTGAACAGAAGCGGCAAGAGATGGGTCTGGCGCACCAATCCCAATCTCGCGCGCAAACTGTCTGACACAACGTTAAGGCAATTCCAGCAAGCCGCCGACATTCGCGACGCCTTCTTCCCGACCGGCGGGACGACGCCGAATGTCAATTTTGAAGTGAAGCCGATGACGCTGAGCAGCGACGCTCAGACCGCGACGCTCACGATCAACGGCGCGAGCGTGGTCGCGCAGCAGGGCGCCGCGAATGCGCCGGTGACCGTGCCATGGCCGGGCGCGGGAGCAGGCGAAGCCTCGATCGTGATGGCGCCGGACATGCCGGACCGCCAGTCCAAGCTCGAGAGGACTGGAGCGTGGGCCTTGTTTCGGCTCGTCGACGCCGGCTCATCGATCGAGAGCGGCAACGCGCTCAAGGTCAGTTTCGTCGTTTTCGGGCGCGAGGTCTCCTACCAGTTCACGTCGTCTTCGCTCGCCAATCCCCTGAGCATGCCGGCGCTCCGGCAGTTCAAGTGCCCGAACGGGCTCTGACGAACATGTCCGCCGGACTTTTCGGAAAGCTCCCCGCCAAGCGCGATTTCATCGGTATGAACGCGTCGCGCCGGTTCCTCGAGGCCTGGGAGCCGTGGCTTCAGGCGGGCGTGGCGATGTCGAAGCAAATGCTGGGCGACCGCTGGATCGAGGCTTACAACCGCGCGCCGATCTGGCGCTTTTGGCTCGGCGCGGACTTTTGCGGCGAGGCGATGATCGGCGCGTTCATGCCGTCGGTGGATGGGGTGGGGCGATCCTTTCCCCTCGCCATTTTCGTGGGCGAAGGCGATGCGTCGTTAGGCCCGCCTGAACTCGAACCGAACGATTCCTGGTTCGCGGCGGCCGAGGCGATCCTTCTCGACGCGCTCGAACCCGGAGCGACGCTGGAATTGGTCGCGGAGAAAGTTGCGGCCTTGCCCGCGCCGGCGCTCGAGTCGCGAACAACCAAGGACGGTGGTTTCGAAGAACTGGCCGACGGGGGCGTCCTCGCCCGCGACGTCGACAGTGAGGTTTCCGCCGCCTTTCTCGCCGCCCGTCGCTTCGGGCGAAGGCGAGCCTTTGCGTCCCAGAGCTTCTGGTGGACGATCGGCGGCGAGGGCTTTCCTTCGCTGGCCTTACTCGAGGTCGGCCTGCCGCCCGCGACGCGCTTCGCCGACATGCTGACCGGGGCCTTCTCGGATAGGACCGCGGTCGCTTTGGGCGCCGCGACGTGATCGCTGCTCGCGCCCCAGCGCCTTTTGCTCTTGAGTTGACACGGGGACTACGACGACGCGTCTCCTCCCCCCTTGCGGGGGAGGATCAAGGAGGGGGGTCGCACCGTCCTGCGCGCAGGAGAGCCGCGGCGCATTCGGTAATCTTCCTCGGTCAGCGCGACCCCCCGCCCCGGCCCGCCCCCGCAAGAGGGGGCGGGTGCGCTAACGCTATCGATTGTACCGAAATGCAGCAGTCCCTAGGCCCGCGCTTTTGGTCGCGGCGCAAGGATCGCGTATCATTCGGTCGACACGCCTCCCCTTACAGGACAAGCGGCGATGAATGACCTGTCTCCTCCCGACGCTTCGGCTGCGCCGACGCCGGCCGTTTCGCTCCCGCCAACCGAACCTCCCGGGTCCGCGCCAGCCGAGACAGTGGCTGAGCTTCCCGCCGAAGCCGATCCGCAGCCCGAACCGCCCATTGAATCCGCCGCGCCGCCGGTGACCCCGCCCCCGCTCGAATCCCGGGCGCCGTTAGAGCCGCTGCCCGAGCCCGTCGTCGCTGCGCCGCCCCTGCCTGCTGCTCCGGCGCCGCCGTCGCCGGACCTGTTCGCCCTCCCGCTCGTCTCCGGGGACGACCCCTGCGGGCCCGATCTCGATCTCGAGGGCGACACGGAATTCATGAATTTCATCGCGGCCACGGAGGGGCAGCTTCCCGCGAGCTACTATGCCTTCAATCGCGCTTCGATCGATTTTTCGGCCGCGTTGCAGATGGCGGAGAAGCTTCTCAAGCGCACGCTCGACCTGCGCCTTATCGTGCTCATGGCGAAGCTCGCGATCCTCAACCGCGATGTCGCGGGCTTCGCGCAGCGGATCGGAAACGTGGCGTGGCTCGTCAAGGAGCATTGGGAAGGCGCCAATCCCAAGGCTGAGGGCGACGACTATTCGGGGCGCATCGCGCAACTGGCGATGCTCGAGGACAACGCGGTCGTCCTCCTGCCGCTGCAGCACGCGCCGCTCATCGAAACCAACCGCGAGGGCGCGCTTTCCTATCGCGACCAGCTCTTGGCGTCGGGCGCGGTCCAGCCGCGTTCTGTTACGCTCTATGACCTGCGAGGCCAGAAGCAGACGACGGAGCCGGAAAAGTTCATGCCGGCGAAGTCGATCGACCGCGTCTTGAGCGACGTCGAGATTGCAAGGCTGGCCGGCGCCGTCGAGATGCTCACAAGCGTCAGCGCCTCAGTCCGCACGATCAACGCTGCCACGATCGAACATGTCGGCTACGAGAATGCGGTCGCGCTGCCGAAGCTGGCCACGCTTGTGAGCGACATGACGGAGTTTCTCCGCGCCGCCCTTGTAAGGCGCGACCCGTCCCTCGCGCCGCCGCCCGAGGCGCCGATCGGCGCGACGACCGACGCCGAAGCAGTGAGCGCAGCGGCGCCGCCGCCGGCCGCGTTCGCTTCGCGCGCCGAGGTTGACGCGGCGCTTGCTTCCGCTCTCGGCTATTTCGCCGCCTCCGAGCCGACGAGTCCGGCGCTGCTCCTCATACGGCAGGCGCGCGAGATGCTCGGCAAGAACCTCTACGAGGTGATGAAGCTGCTCGCGCCGCCCCACGCCGACGCGGCGCGGGTGTTTGTGGGCCCGGACGGCGCCTTCACCGTGCCGGTGAAGAGCCTGTCGGGCGCGCCAAGCGCGGCCATCCCAAGCGCGCCGGCGGAACCGGCGGCGAGCCGCGCGGCGGCGATTGCGCTTATCGACGCGGTCGCGGCCCATATGCAGAAGGCCGAGCCGTCGAGCCCGGTGCCTTATCTGCTCGATCGGGCGCGTAATCTCGCGACGCGCGACTTCGTGAGTCTGCTGCAGGACCTGCTGTCGGACGAGGCGATCGCAGCGCTGAAAAAGGGGAAGTGAGTCTACTTCCGGGGGTCGGTGAGGAACGTCGTCCAGTCGCCGGAATCGAGCGTGTCGATCTCGGCGAAGGTGACCGCCTGCAGGCCGCGTCGCCAGCAATTCTCTGCGCCATAAGCGACGAACTTGCCGCGGTCGATGCACATGGTCGCGGTGCCGGTCACGAGGTCCACGCCGTCGATGTCTGTGGCGTAGAGATAGACGAAGCGGCTCTTCAATGGGCCGCGAACCGGCGTCGCGCAGGAGCCGGGCGTGGCGACCCACCAGCCCTCCGTCTTGAAGGCCTCGCCGGCGTCTGTCCCGACCGCGATATTGATGAGCGCATGCGTCTTGTTGCAGACGCGGAAGTCGGCGCGCGCGGGCGTGGCAACGACCGCAAGCAGGGCGAAGGCTAGAGGAAGGCGGCCATCACTCGCTTTCATCGCGGTAGAGTTCGCCCCATTCCTGTTTCCAGACGCCGTCCGGATCCTGGACAACGAGCGCGATCTTGAGCTGATTCGCAAGCTGGATGGCGCCGGAAATGGCGTCCTTGGCCGGCATCGGTTGGGTTATCCGATCCGCGGTCAGCGATTCGTGCGCGCTCTTGGGGCAGACGATTGTCGCCCACTGCCCGTCGGCGCGCTGAGAAAGAGCGATGGTCACCGCGTCGCCGACGACCTCGTCCACCTGCTCGAATCGATTGGCCATGTGGCCCCCTCCGCTCAGCTCACTTCGTAGACGAACGCGCCGTTCGCCGCCGACACTTTGGCTTCGTGTACCGCCTCCCGCGCCAAGGAGCGCTTGAGGATCTCGCGCGACAAAGCAGGCAGGATCGTGTTGGTGATGATGTTGTCGATGACGCGCCCGCCGGAATCGGGGTCGTGGCAGAGCGACACGATGTGATCGATGGCGCTCTGCTCGGCGATGAATTTCGCGCGATGGTTTTCCTCGATCCTTTTCCCGATGCGACCGAGTTGCAGGCGCACGATGCCGGCCAGCATCTCTCCCGACAGCGGAAAATAGGGGATCGTGACGATGCGTCCGAGCAGCGCCGGCGGGAACACCTCGAGTAGTGCAGGGCGCAACTCGGCGGCGAGCGCCTCGGGATCCGAGGGCGGCCCGTTGCCTGCGGCGCGCATGATGACCTCGGTCCCGACATTGGTGGTGAGGAGGATCAGCGTGTTCTTGAAGTCGATGCGGCGGCCCGTGCCGTCCTCCATCACCCCCTTGTCGAACACCTGGAAGAAGACCTCGTGCACGTCTGGATGGGCCTTCTCGATCTCGTCGAGCAGAACGACGCTGTAGGGGCGCCGGCGCACGGCTTCCGTCAGGCGCCCGCCCTCGCCATAGCCGACATAACCGGGCGGCGCGCCTTTGAGCGTCGAGACCGTGTGCGCTTCCTGGAACTCGGACATGTTGATTGTGATGATGTTCTGTTCGCCGCCGTAGAGCGTCTCCGCGAGCGCGAGCGCCGTCTCCGTCTTGCCGACGCCGGAAGGGCCGCACAGCATGAAGACGCCGATCGGCTTATTCGGATTGTCGAGCCGCGCCCGATTGGTCTCGATGCGCTTGGCGATCATCTCGAGACCGTGGCTCTGCCCGACGATGCGCTTGTTGAGAATGCCGGCGAGATTGAGCACGGTCTCGACTTCGTCGGCGACCATCTTGCCGACCGGAATTCCCGTCCAATCGGAAACCACCGAGGCGACCGCCTGCTCGTCGACCTGCGCGTAGATCATCCGCTTTTCCGGATTGATCTTGCCGAGTTCGTCCACCTTGCCGCGCAGGGTCTCGCCGTCCGGCGGCGATTTTGCTTCGGGCGTTGCGCTCAACGCAGGCGCCGGCTCGGCGGCGAGCGGCGGCGGCGCTTCCGTAGGCGCGGATGGCGCAGCTTCTGCAGGTGCGGGCTTGGGCGCAGACGCCTTCGCGATTGTCTCGCGCAGCGCAAGCACTTCCTCGACCAGCGCGCGCTCCTTGGCCCAATCTGCTTCCAGCGCGGCGAGCTTTTCGCGGGCGTTCGTTAACTTTGCGTCGATTTCGGCGATGCGGTCCTCTTTGGCGGCGCCGAGGTCCCGCTCGCGCATGAGTGACTCCTTCTCAGCTTCGAGCGAGTCGATCCCGACTTCAGCGTCCTCGACCGCCGCAGGCTTGGCGTTCTGGCTGATGGCCACGCGCGCGCACGCCGTGTCGAGAAGGCTCACCGCCTTGTCGGGCAATTGCCGGGCCGGGATATAGCGGTTCGACAGATTGACCGCGGCGACGATCGCCTCGTCGGTCACGCGCACCTTGTGGTGCTTCTCCATCGGCCCGACCAGCCCGCGCAACATGATCGCGGCGGTCGCCACGTCCGGCTCGCCGACCATGATCGGCTGGAAGCGCCGGGTCAGGGCCGGGTCCTTCTCGATATATTGCCGGTACTCCGACCAGGTCGTAGCGGCGATGGTGCGCAAGGTTCCACGCGCCAGCGCAGGCTTCAAGAGATTCGCGGCGTCGCCCGTGCCGGCCTGCCCGCCGGCGCCGATCAGCGTGTGCGCCTCGTCGATGAAAAGGATGATCGGCGTCGGCGAGGATTGCACCTCGTCGATCACCGAGCGCAGCCGCTGCTCAAACTCGCCCTTCATCGACGCGCCCGCCTGCATGAGGCCGACGTCGAGAACGCAGAGCTTCACCCCCTTGAGCGGCGGCGGCACGTCGCCTGATGCGATGCGCTGGGCGAAGCCTTCGACGACAGCGGTTTTGCCGACGCCCGCTTCGCCGGTCAGGATCGGATTGTTCTGCCGCCGACGCATCAGAACGTCGATGACCTGGCGGACTTCGTCCTCGCGGCCGAGGACGGGGTCCATCTCGCCGGCCTTGGCTTTTGCCGTGAGATCCTGGGCAAACCGGTCGAGCGCTGTCGTGCCCTTGGCGCCGGGCGCGGCCGTCGCGCCTTCTGCCCCCGCGGCGGCGACGCCCGAGCCGTCCATCGGGCGCAGTTTGCCTTCGTCGGACCCTGCCCAGATCGCGCTCTGCCCGGAGGCGACCTCATCGACGGGGAGCTTGGCAAATTCCGGTGAGACGCCGATCAGCGCGCGTCTCAGTTCGACTGACTTCAATATGCCGACGAGGAGATGCCCGGTGCGAATTTGCGTCTCGCCGAACAGAAGCGTCGCATAGTGCCAGCCGCGATCGAGAGCGTCGGCGACGGGATTGGAGATGCCGGGCATCTCGGTTTCGTTCTTGCGGAACCCGTTGACCACTGCGGTCGCATCGGCCAGCAGTTTGGCGCGGTCGAGCTTGAAATGATCGGCGGTGAGCGCGAGGTCCGTCCGGTCCTTCTGCAAGATATGCATGAGCCAATGGGCAAGCTCGAGGTTGCGGTTTCCGACGCTCTTGGCCTGCCGCAACCCTTGCAGGAACGATTCGTAGCCGACGCGGTTGAGCTTGCCGGCGACCGCTTCAATGCTGATGTCCGCGCCCATGGGTAAATTCCCTTACATCGCGCTTTCGAGGCGGCTGACCACGTGGAACCGCGCGTCCCGGCGAAACGTCTCGTCGGTCTTCGCCCAGTTCGGCGACATCCAGCTTGTCCATCCGACCTGCGCGTCGCGGCCGAGCCTGACCGGGGTGATCTGGCCCGCGGGAATGGCGAGCTCCATGTCCCAGTCGTATTCGAGACCGAGGTAGAGATAGACCGCGTCGGCGATTTGCTTGGCGACCGCGGAGCCCGGCAAAAACTCCCGGAAATGCTTGATGTCGCGCACGAACACGCGAATGCGAAATTTATCGCTGACCGTGTACATGCTGGCGCCCGCCACGCAATCCTGGCCGAGGCTGCTGTTGGCCGCGCCTAAACGCGTGCGCTCGCTTCGGTCAAGCTCGAGCCAGCTGCCGACGAATTCCTCGATCTCGACCCGCGTCTCGAGGTAGCTCTTGAGAAAGGCGCGCAGACGCGACACGCTCTTCACCCGCGCGGCGAGCAAACCGGCGTAGGGCAGCTTGGCGAAATCGGAGATCGAATCGGCGTCGCGAAACGCGGGCGTTCCGATGCCGATCATCGCGCCGATATAGGCGCGGAAGCGGTCCTCGTCGGGCCGATCGTGCTGGGTGATCGGACGGGCGTCCGCCCAGGCGCGAAAGAACAACGCGAGAAAGCGGCGCTGGAAGAGGTCGACGAAACGAGGAAACGCGTCGTCCCGTTCGAGAAGCCAGTTGTGCGCTTCTTCCGTCGTGGTCAGCGGCAGGGCGCCCTGCGGTCCGAACATGCCCAGGAAGCGAGCCTTGAGAAGCATGCGCCCGTCCGGGTCGACCTCCGCGGCTTCGAGATTCGAATCGGGGAATTCAAGGTAGGGATTTTGCGCGATCTCGACGAATTCGTCCGCCAGCCTGCGCGCTTCGCCAATGCGCGGTTTGGCCGGGTTTTCCCGTTCGAGGCGCCGCAGAACGCTGAGCAGATCGAAGCGCCACGGCTCGGCTGCAAGGTCCGAGCGGAAGGTCACAGGAGGCCCCTCAGGCCCAGGCGCGGCGGCCAGCGCATCATCTCGCCGCGCTCGACGGTGCGGATGACGGTTTGGGTGAAGTGGTTGATCGCGATGTATTCGGCGAAGAAGCGATCGAGGATCGCGCCGAGCAGGAAGGCGCCCGAGCCTTCGAACGCTCTGCCTTCCAGCGTGAGCGTGATCTCGAGCCCGCGCGCGGCGGCTGCGCCCGATGCCTGGCGCAGTCGCCGAACGGTCGGTCGCGTTGTCAGGCTGCGCACGCCGCGGATCTTGGCGTCGGCCGCGGCGTCGGAAAGATCGGCGAACAGGACGAGTGTCTCGCGAAGCGCCGTGGCGCCATCTTCGGCCCGGTCGGCGAGCCCCAGATGATTGAGGCTCAACATGCTGATGAGGCGCCAGGCGACCTCGCCCGTCGAGGCGTCCAGTCCTCTTCCCTCGATTGAGGTCAGCGCTGGCTCGAGCGGTTTGGTCGGACCGCCGACGCAGGTGAGCTCGAGCTCCGAATCGTCGAGGAAGCGGAAGTCGGCGCCGCTCTCGCCCACCGGAAGATGAGCGGCGAGATGCCGGTTGGTGCAGAGCGCGTCAACGCTGAGTTCGGCGACGCGCAGAGTTTCGTCCGGGTCAGCGCGTTCGCCGAGCGACAGAAAGACGTCCGTTCCGACATAATCGGAAACCGGCCCGTATTTTCGTTCGTCGGCGGTGCGTCGCCGGGGCAGGCGGCGAATCGTGTACGTGAGGCCGGTGGCGCTCCGCGCCGCCCTGGCGGAATAAAGCGGCTCGACGGCGAGCTTTTGCGGCGCGCCCGGCACGTGGGCGAACACCCGAATGACGCGATTGGCCTCAAAATCGAGCGTGCGGCTCCGGTCGGGAATGACCGGAAATTCGAACTGGTTGGACTTGACGGGAATCCGGTCCAGCCG
>DATDHT010000270.1:0-3444 GCA_036521435.1 Roseiarcus sp. | reverse complement strand
ACGCGCGTTTCGCTTACGATTCCTACCGCCGCTTCATTCAGATGTATTCCAACGTCGTGCTCGACCTCGACGTTCACAATTTCGAGGACATCCTCGAGCGTTACAAGGACGGCAAGGGTTACGCGCTCGACACCGATCTTGACGCCGAAGACTGGCGCACGATCATCGACGATTACAAAGCACGGGTGATCGAGGAGACCGGCAAGCCGTTCCCTCAAGCGCCGCGCGACCAGCTCTGGGGCGCGATCGGCGCGGTGTTCTCGTCCTGGATGAACCAGCGCGCGATCACCTATCGGCGCCTCAACAGCATTTCCGCCGACTGGGGCACCGCGGTCAATGTGCAGGCGATGGTGTTTGGCAATATGGGCGAGACCTCGGCGACCGGCGTCGCCTTCACCCGCAATCCCTCGACCGGCGAGAAGGAGCTCTACGGCGAATTTCTCGTCAACGCGCAAGGGGAGGACGTGGTGGCCGGCATCCGCACGCCCCAGAACATCACCGAGGCGGCGCGCAAAGCGGCCCATTCCGACCACCCCTCGCTCGAATCGCTGATGCCCGAAGTCTTCACGCAATTCGTCCGCGCCACCCAGCTTCTCGAGAAGCACTATTGCGACATGCAGGACCTCGAGTTCACGGTCGAGCGCGGCAAATTATGGATGCTGCAGACCCGCAACGGCAAGCGCACGGGGAAGGCCGCGCTGCGCTGCGCGGTCGAAATGGCGAATGAAGGCCTCATTTCGCGCGAGGATGCGGTGATCCGGATCGAGCCCAGCGCGCTCGACCAGCTTCTGCACCCGATGCTCGACCCTAACAGCAAGCCCGCCGCGCTGGCGACCGGCCTGCCCGCTTCGCCCGGCGCGGCGAGCGGCGAGATCGTCTTTTCCGCCGACGAAGCGCAGGCTTTGCGTCAGGCCGGACGAAAGTCGATCCTGGTCCGGGTCGAGACCTCGCCGGAAGACATTCACGGCATGCACGCTGCCGAGGGCGTCGTGACGACGCGCGGCGGCATGACCTCGCATGCCGCTGTGGTCGCCCGCGGCATGGGCAAGCCCTGCGTTTGCGGCGTCAACACGATTCGCATCGACTATGCCAACCAGACCATGAGCGCGGGCGGAAAGACGCTGAAGAAGGGCGACATCCTCACCATCGACGGCGGCTCGGGCGAGGTGATGGCCGGCGCGGCGGCCATGGTGAAGCCCGAGATGACCGGCGATTTCTTAACCCTCATGACCTGGGCGGATTCGGTCAGGCGCATGAAGGTGCGCGCCAACGCCGAGACCGCGGCTGACGCGCGCACCGCCCGCTCGTTCGGCGCCGAAGGCATCGGCCTTTGCCGCACCGAGCACATGTTCTTCGACGGCGAACGGATCGTGGCGGTGCGCCAGATGATCCTCGCCGACGACGAGCAGGGACGCCGCGCCGCGCTCGCAAAACTTCTCCCGATGCAGCGCAAGGACTTCGCCGAACTGTTCGAGATCATGAGCGGCCTGCCGGTCACCATCCGCCTGCTCGACCCGCCGCTGCACGAGTTCCTGCCGCATACTGACGACGAAATCGACGAGGTCGCCAAGGCGATGAAGGTGAGCGCAGACAAATTGCGGGCGCGCGCAGCGGAGCTGCACGAGTTCAATCCCATGCTCGGCTTCCGCGGCGTGCGCCTCGCCATCCGCTATCCCGAGATCGCCGAAATGCAGGCGCGCGCCATCTTCGAGGGCGCGGTCGAGGCGGGACGCAAGACGGGGAAACCCGTGGCCGCCGAGATCATGGCGCCCCTGGTGTTCGGGCGGCCCGAACTCGATCTGGTCAAGGCGATCATCGTCGCCATGGCCGAAGCCGTCGCCAAGGAAACGGGGGTGAAAACGCCCTATCAGGTCGGCACGATGATCGAACTGCCGCGCGCTGCGCTGCGCGCCGGCGAAATCGCCGAGAGCGCTGAATTTTTCTCGTTCGGCACCAATGATCTCACCCAGACCACGCTCGGCGTATCGCGCGACGACGCGGCGTCGTTCCTCGGCTTCTACACCGTCAAGGGGCTCTTGAAGGCCGATCCGTTCGTGACCCTGGACACCGAAGGCGTCGGCGAACTCGTCACCATCGCCGCCGCGCGCGGCCGAGCGACCCGACCCGATATCAAGCTCGGCGTCTGCGGCGAGCACGGCGGCGATCCGGCCTCGATCGCCTTCTGCGAACAGGCGGGGCTCGACTACGTCTCGTGCTCCCCCTTCCGCATCCCGATCGCCCGCCTCGCCGCCGCCCAGGCGGCGCTGGGCAGGAAGGCGACGAGCACGGCGTGAGGCGAGGCCATTATTCGGGAATGCCGGCCTTGCGCAGGCCGTCGAGGATAGGTTCGAGCTGAGCAAGATACGTCGGGTCGTCGCTCATCGCCGTCCAAGCGGCGTGGGCGCGGGAGACGGTGAAGGTCGGGTTCAGCGCGAGGCCGGCCCTGACTGCGGAGTGGGCCTCGTTTAGTCGACCAAGGTGCCCGAGGGTGGCAGCCAACAGGAAATACGGTGTCGGATAATTTCGGTTGGCCTCGATCGCCCGTCGGAACCACGCTGCCGCTTGCTCATAACCGCCAAGAATGGCCTTCGCGATGCCCGCGAAACTCTTCCAGGTATGGGCATTAGTATCGCGCGGACTGAGGCGCAGGGCCTCACCGACGTGAGCCTCTGTTTCTTCGGCACGACCGATAAAAATCTTACCAAGCCCGATAAAGGCATGGGCGCTGGCAAGATTTCGATCTAGCTCCAACGCGCGCTCACATTCGGCGATGCCCTGCACAGCACGCTTGGTCAATATTTCGACGTACCCCAACAACCTATGGCCGCGCGCGTGGTCTGGGACAGACGACAAGGCTTTGGTCAATTTCGCTTCCGCCGCCGTGAAGGCCGCCATCGGATCGGTCACAAAGAAGTTTGCGCCCTCGCGCACCTCCAGGCGGGCCAATCCAATAAGCGCCTCGATGTTATCGGGGTCGATGGACAAAGCGCGATCAAAAAAGCTTCGGGCTTGCGCAACGTTGTCGGGGGTTGGGCCCCTATTGAGCAAGCCATGCCCTGAAAATAGAGGTCCATCGAGTCGGGGGTCGGTGCTTTTTCCGCTCGTCGCGCCTCGGCAGCGGCGAGCTGGCCGTTGAGCGCGCCTGCCAGGCGTGCGGCGATTTCGTCCTGCATATCGAAGAGATCGGCGAGGGGCTTGTCGAACCGCTCGGCCCAGAGATGATTGACCGTTTCGGCGTCGATAAGCTGCACGTTGACGCGCATGCGGTTTCCGCTGCGGTGAACACTGCCCTCCAGGACATAACGGACGTTCAATTCGCGCCCAATCGTCTTCGCGTCGAGCGGTTTGCCTTTGTACGCGAACGCCGTGTTGCGGGCGATCACGACCGCACCCCGGATGCGCGAAAGATCGGTCGTGAGGCTCTCCGTGACCCCGTCGACGAAA
>DATDHT010000269.1:0-2032 GCA_036521435.1 Roseiarcus sp. | reverse complement strand
ATGCCGCCGCCTGCCTGGCCTTCAACCTCGAGACGCCCGAGTTCTTCTTGCGCTTCCTGAAGCTTGGCCTGAACCTCCTGCGCTTTTTTCATCATGCCCATGATATCCATGGCGCGATCTCCTTCTCAAACTTCGTCGGCGGGGTCCGCGCTGGCATCGGCGTACCCGACCTCATCGTCGACCTCGCCCGCCGCAGGGGACGGCGCGTCTGGACGGCGCACATCGACGATGCGGGCGCCTTTGAATCGATCAAGCACCTTCTTGACCAGCGGATGCGACGCCGCATTGCTCGTTCGTTCCACCTCACGCGCCTGCGCCGTCTCCCGCAACGTCAGCGCGGTTGAGCCTCCGACAAGGGCCACCATCCAGCGCTCGCCCGTCCATTCCTGCAGGCGTCGGCTTAGCATCTGCGCCAGTCCGGACTCGGCCCCCTCGACTAAGGTGAAGGCGATGCTGCCCTGTTCGAAGCGGGCGAGCCGCACGTCACGTTCAAGCGATTGGACCAGCTGAATGTCGCGTTTGGAGCGCGCGAGAGCAATGACGTCGTCGAAACGGGCGAGCCGTGGAGCCGCAGGGGCCGAAGCCGGAGGCGGCGTGGACACGACCGGCGCGGACGCGACCGGAGCGGGCTCTGTGGCCGCAAGCCGCATCGAAGCGCGCTGCCCCCCGCCTCTGAACGGAAGCGGCGGCGCTTGACGCGGACCCTCGCTCGTCTGACTCAGCTTGCGGATCGTCTCCTCGGGGGTCGGCAGATCGGAGGCGTAAGCGAGGCGGATCAGGGCCATTTCGGCTGAGGCGAGCGGGCGAGGCGAATCCTTCACATCCTCCACGCCCTTGAGCAGGATTTGCCATGTCCGCGCCAAGACGCCGAGCGACAGCTTGTCGGCGAATTCGCGCCCACGTTCGCGCTCGACCTGGCTGAACGCGGGATCCTCGGTCGCGGCGGGAGCAATTTTGGCGCGCGTGACGAAATGGCAAAACTCGGCCAGATCGATCAGGATGTCGGCGGCGTCCGCGCCTGCCTGGTGGAGCCCGCGCACGATCTCCAGGGCCTCGGCGATCTGACCTCTCATGACGCGCTCGAACAGCGTGACGATCTCGCCCCGGTCCGAGAGGCCCAGCATGTTGCGAACGGCGAGCGCCGTGACACCCTCGTCGCCGCCATGCGCGATCCCCTGATCGAGCAGCGAAAGCGCGTCGCGCACGGAGCCTTCAGCGACGCGGGCGATCAGCGCCAGCGCCTCCGGCTCGGCGGCGACCCCCTCAGCGGCGCAAATCTTGCTCAAATGCCCAACCATCGGGCCCGCCTCGATGCGACGCAAATCGAATCGAATGCAGCGCGAGCGCACGGTGATCGGCACCTTGTCGATTTCGGTGGTCGCGAACAGAAACTTGACATGTTCCGGCGGCTCTTCAAGCGTTTTCAGGAGACCGTTGAAGGCCTGCTTCGAGAGCATGTGCACTTCGTCGATGATGTAGACCTTGGTGCGCGCGGAAACCGGGCGATAGCGCGCGTTCTCGATGATCTCGCGCACGTCGTCGATGCCGGTGTGGGAGGCGGCGTCCATCTCGATCACGTCGACATGGCGCGATTCCATGATCGCCTGGCAATGAAGCCCGAACTCGGGCATGTCGACGCTCGGACGGTCGATTTTTCCGAGCAAGGTATAATTGAAGGCGCGCGCCAGAATGCGCGCCGTCGTCGTCTTGCCGACACCGCGCACGCCGGTGAGAATATAGGCTTGGTGAATGCGGCTCGCGGCGAAGGAATTGGCGAGCGTGCGCACCATCGGCTCTTGGCCGACCAGGTCCTCGAAGCGCATCGGCCGGTATTTTCGCGCCAGCACCCGATAGGGGGAGGCCGTCGGCGCGGCTTGAGGTTCCGCAGCAGGGAAGAGCGAATCGCTCAACGACGCCCTCTCTTGGCAGGAAAAGGTCGATTGCGGAGCATCTTAAGCTTTGCTTCGCTCAATGAATCGCGCCTCGGGGGCGAAAGCGAACTCAGCCTTATGCTCGCCTACGGCCCAAGCGC
>DATDHT010000268.1:0-13840 GCA_036521435.1 Roseiarcus sp. | reverse complement strand
ATGGGCTCGAGCCGCTCCAGCACCGAGGAATTGGAGCGCGCCCTGAGCCACGCGGAGGCCGAGCGAATGGCGGCGATCGACGCGCTCGAACTCGTTCAGGTTGGCGACGGGAAAGGGTGAACGGCACATCGCCTGCGCTTCCCCGCGCTCACAATGACGACGGCGGCGCGATTTTGGGCTCACGCCGGCTTGCGAAAGCGATGGATGAATCGGTCGGTATGGTAGCGGACGCCGCGCGCGAAAATACTGCTCGCATGGCGGTCGGCCGGGTTTACAAGCGCATTGCTCTCGCCTTCCCATTTGAACCCGGCCGCCTCGATTTCGCGCCGCGCGACGGCGGGCTCGATGCGGTGCTGCTTCTCTGTGACAACCCGGGGGGCGCCCTTGGCCGCCACATGGTCGATTATGATCAGGCGCCCGCCAGGCTTGAGCGCCCCGAACACCGCTGCGTTGAAGGCGCCCATATCGACGGGTCCCATGAACGCGTTATGCAAGTCATGGTAATTCTCGGAGATCCAGAAGAGGTCCACCGGCCTGGGAAGCGCACCGGCCTGCGCGACGGGTCCGCTCACCAGCTCTATTGTCGCCTGCCTGGTGGCGAGGCCGGCGATCTCGGCGCGGCCTTTCGCGATACGTTCGATGCGCATCAATTCTTCCGGAACGACGGCATAGGCGCGCCCCGTCGCGCCCACCAAGGCCGCGAACAGGCGCGTGTAGTAACCACGGAACGGCAGGAAGTCAGCGACGATCTCCCCTGGGACGATCGAGGCAAACGCCAGCACCTCGCCAATGTTGTCGCGCTTGTCGCGCGACCGGTCCCGGGCGGGGCGGCCCTCGTCCGCCAGCGCACGAGCGATGGCCTCGTTATGGCGTGGCGGCTCATCACTATGATGGACCATCGTGTCCCTCCGAGGTCGCTGCGCGTGTATATCCGTAAATCACCTCCCGACTGGAAGAGAGCCATGGAACGAGAGATCATCCGTGTCGAACCGTTCGACAGCAGTTTCGAGAAGTGGGGCGCGCCGGTGTCGGTCTGCACGCGCGCAGGCCAGATGGTCTTCGTATCAGGCATGCCGCCGTTCGATCCCAAGACCGGCGAGATCGCGGCCCATGCCCCGTTCGAGCGGCAGGCCGAGCTGGTCCTGGAGCAGATGAAGACGGCGCTCGAAACGGCTGGTTCTGACCTTGAGCACGTGCTCAAGTGCAACGTGCTCTGCATCTCGGCCGAGCGCTTCAAAGCCTTCAACGAAATCTACAAGCGTTATTTCCCGAAAAACCCGCCGGCGCGGATCTTCTTCTGCGTGCCGGAGTGGACGGGGCCCTTCGACATCGAGATCGACTGCATCGCCGTCACGAAGAGCTGACCGCTCTACCGCTTGGGAAGCGCGCGCCGGCGGTCCGGATGCGGTCGATCTCGGCGAGCGCGATCTCCGGCTTCGTGCGCGCGATGCGACGGTCTTCGGGCACGCGGGCCTTCGTCATCCGCTCGGCGTCGCCGGCCCGACTGTCGGGAAGGAACAGGCGCAGGCCGGCAATCCGCCGCTCTCACCAGATGGCGCCAGACTTTCCCCTCTCGACGGCTCTACCCGGTTCTCTCGCGCCGTGCGACGCTGAAGAAGGTGGCGGCAACCATCGTGACTGCACCGAGCACGATCAGATGGATCGCGGAATCCTGATTGATGAAGGACGACGCGCTCGACAGCGATTGCACAAGGGCCGCGCCCATCAAGACGGACAGGACCGAGCCGCGCCCGCCGGCGATTCTCGTGCCACCGAGCACGACGGAGGTAATGCTCATCAGCGTGTAGTCAATTCCGGTGGCGGGCGAACCGATGCCGACCTGTCCCGCGAGAATGAGACCAGCGACGCCACTCAGCAATCCGGATAGAACGAAAGCCAGCAGAATTTGCCGGTTGACCCGAATGCCGACCCGTGTCGCGCCGAGCGGATTGGATCCTACGGCGCGAAGCCGCCGCCCGAGCCCGGTGCGGAACAGGACATATTCAAACGTAGCCACGATGACCAGGATGGCGAGGAAGCAGGCGGGCATCCCGGCAACCGTCCACTGCGTCACATCGGAGAGGGTGTCCGTGACGGCGCCAGCCGCCTCCGGCCTCAATTCAAGCGACAGCCCTTGCAAGCCGATGAAGGTGGCGAGCGTCACCACGATCGCGGGGATGTTGAGCCAGGTGATCAACCAGCCCTGGACCAGTCCGAAGGTGGCGGTGATTGCAAGGATCAGCAACGAACCCCACAGAGCGTTGGCGGCCGACCCGCCGTCGGGCGTCAGGAACGATGCCAGCACGACGACGAATCCGGCCAGAGCGCCTACCGAGAGATCGATCCGGCCGACCAGGATCGTGCCCAATTGGCCGATCGAGATGAAAGCCAGGATCGAAAGGAAGGTCAGCATGGTCTCGATATTGAAGGCCGAGAGGAAATATTGGCTCATCGAATCGGTGCCGAACAGGACGATGGCCGTCAGCACGGCCAGCACTGCTGCCGGGAAGCGGTCAGCGGCCATGATGCGGCGCCAGCCCGCGTCTTCCTTTTCCTTGCGGGTCGGCCCGCCTTCGCGCGCCACCCGGGCGGTCATGTTCGCTTCGGTGATGGCCGCGTCGGTAAGGGACTCGCCTTCAAGCTCTTTCACGATCTGGCCACGCGCGAACACGACAACCCGGTCGCACAGCCCCGCAAGCTCGATTCCATCTGACGACGACACGACCATCGCGACACCGCTGACCGCCAGTTCCCGCAGGCGCTCGTAGATTTCGGTGCGCGCGCCGACATCGACGCCCTTAGTCGGCTCGTCGATGAGAATGACCTCGGGGTCGCCTGCGATTTCGCGTCCGATCAGCATCTTCTGCTGGTTGCCGCCAGACAGCTCCGCAGCCGTCGTGTCGTCGTGCTCCTTGATGCGATAGCCGGTGTAGACGCCGAGCCGTTCCATCACTTCCCTGGTCAAGGCGTAGTCGCGCTTCCGGTCAATCATGCCAGCGGTCGAAATCCGGTCGAGCGCGCCGATGCCGATGTTGTCGCGCAATCTCAAAGTCAGGAAGAGACCTTCTTCGTGACGGTCATCCGTAACAAAACCGATTCCAGCGCCGCGGGCCGCGGCGGCGGACGCGCCCTCGACGAGCTTGCCCTTGATCCGCACCGATCCGCTCTTGCGACGCTCGAGGCCCGCCACGGTACGCAGAAATTCGCGCTGACCCTCTCCTTCGACCCCGGTTACACCGACAATCTCGCCGGCGTAGGCGGAAAAATTGATCCTCGCGAAGCCGGCCGCCGAAAGATCCTCGACCTCAAGCTTGAGCTCGCCTCGGCTTTGCATCTTGCCGGGAAACACCTGGTCGAGGGGGCGGCCCGCGATCATGCTGATGATTTCGCCCGTCGTGATCCGCCCTGCCGGGCGGCTGTCGATGGACAGGCCATCGCGCAGCACGGTTACGTGGTCAGCAAGCTGTTCGATTTCGTGCAGCCGGTGCGAGACGTAGACGATCGCCACCTCTTCCTCGCGCAGCTGCCTTATGAGCTCGAAGAGTTTGTCGACATCGGCCTGCTGAAAGGGCTCGGTCGGCTCGTCCAGAAAGAGAACCCTGGGCTTTGCAGCGATGGCGCCCGCGATCTCAATGATATGTTGCTGTGCAAGCGTCAGGTCGCGGACCCTCGCGTCCAACGACATGAAGTGCTGTTCGGATCCCACGGACGCCAGGAGCCGCTGCGCCTCTGCCCGGCTACCGCGCCCGGTCAGTTGGGGCGCTGCGAGCTGGATGTTCTCCATGACCGTCATTTCTTCGGCCAACTCGGGGTGCTGAAAGGTGACGGCCACACCGGCGCGATGCAGCTTCCTGGCGTTGGGGCGCTTGATCTCCTTGCCGCCAACACGAAGGACCGCGAAGTCGGGCCGCACGGCGCCGGCGGCGATGCCAATGAGTGTCGATTTTCCCGCGCCATTCTCGCCGACGACAGCGTGCACCTGGCCGCGCCGGATGGTGAGGTTGACGCCCTTGAGCGCCTGCACGGGGCCGTAATATTTGGTTGCCCCCACGATCCCCATGACTGGGGCGCCAAGTAGATTTCGTTTGGCGGCCTTCATTCTGTGATTTCGAGTCGCTTCTTCAGTCGGGCGTAAGCGGCGCCCCAACGCCATCTGACCTCCGGCGCGACGTTCAGCAATCTGGAAAGTCCGAGGCGGGTCATCGTGCGGGTGAACGTCGTGCGGACGCGGAACTCGACGTCAGGCGAGGTTACCCAGAATTTAAAGCGGATCCATTCGAAGCGAAGGCGTCGGCCAGCTTCGACAATGCCGACGCTGGCGATAATGATGATGGCCTGAACGATGTTCTGAGCCGACGTCGCGAAGCCAACGGCGACCACGAGCTGGCCAAGATATGTGAGGAGCAGCGCGCCCACTATGGTCGCGGCAACGCTGCCGCGGAGGCCCCCGCCAATGGGATTGCCGCCCACCACGACCGCCGCAACCGTTGTCAGCAAATAGGGCATGCCGCTGAACACCGTTGGTGACAGCACATAGCCCGCCAGCAGTATTCCCGCTGCCGCGTAGCAGAAGCCGGCAACCGCGTAGGTGGCGACGCGATACCAGTCAAGCCGGATGCCCACCGTAAGCGCTGCGTCCGGATTTACGCTGGTCGCAATGAAGCGCCGCCCGACGGTCGTTTTCTCGAGGACAAAGATCGCGATCGCGGCGATGACGATCATCACGTAGAGCGTCAGCGGCACGCCGAGGAGCTTACCGACGCCGAACTTGTTGAGGGGCGGGGGCGCCTGCTGCGAGAATCCCCTGGTGACATACATGGTGATCCCCAGCATCAGCGAATTCATGCCGATGGTGGTGACCAGCGAGTTGACACGCAGCAGCGCGACGAGGGCGCCATTGACAGCGCCGACGCCGAGCCCCATCGCGAGCGCGAGCGCGACGAAGGCCAGGGTCTCGGGGACTCCGGCCTCTGAACTCGGCAGCGCCGAGACCATGACCGCCGCAAACGACATGATGCCGGCGACCGACAGGTCGAGCCCGCGCTGCTGGATCACGAGATGCTGGCCGATCGACGCGACCGCAAGGATCGCGAAGAACGGCAGCATCGATTGCAGGGCGCTGACCGAGACGGTGCTGGGGGCAGCTATTCCGCCGCCCACCAGCAGCACAACCGCGGCTATCGAGACGATCAGCAGCCGGTGCAGCGGCTTTTTTCGCCCCTTGTACTCACGCCTCGTCCAGGCTCGCTCCGGCCGCCGCCGCTCCGATTGCTGATCGGCCGCGACCGTACTTCTGGGTGGTATCATCGCGGCAACTGCCGGAAGCACAGATTACTTGGACAGGATCGCCTTCATCTTCGCACTGGAGACCATGGACGAGGGAATTGCTGTCGGCGGCAGGTTTTTGTCGCACTTGACCGCCAGGGCCGGATCTGAGGACGTGCTGTCCTCGGAAAACGGCAAGTCGATCACGCTGGGCTCGTCGTTGTCCATGCCGTTGACTGCGGCGAGGCCCTTGCGCAGTGCCAGGCGAACCAGCCAGGTGTGCGCACTGACAGTCGCCAGCTTGAAGGTCGGGTTGGCCGCGTGGTTGTCCTGCCACAGGCAGCTCAGCTCATTGAGGTCCTGCCCCGCCCACGCGGGGATCGGCCGGCCAGCCGCGAGGAATGCACGGATCGGCCCTGTGGTCTCAGCCATCATGCCATCGATCTTGTCATATTTGGCAATCTCAGCCGCCGTCACCTTCTGGGCGAGCGCTGGGTCCCAATTGGTGTCGACCGGGCCCTCGAGGACTTTGATCCCCGGATTGGCGGCAAAGACTTTGCGCCAGCCGACGGCCTGCGCGCTGGTCATCGGATTGCCTGGCGTGCCGCCCTGCACGATGACGTTGCCCTTGCCGCCAAGGGTCTTGACCATCCATTCGGCGGACATCTCGCCGACGCCGATCTGGCTCTCGGTAACGCGCGTGAGATAGTCTTTGCCGATCTCGCCGAACGGCGCATCGCCGGTGCTAAACGGAACGACAGCGACGCCCGCATTCAGCGCCTCACGCATGACCTTCAATTGCGCGACGCCAGTGTCGGCGAAAACCACGATGACATCGAAATGCTGGGCGATCAGGCCCTTGATGTCGGCGATCTGCTTCTCAGCCTTGAACTCGCCGTCGGTGTAGCGGACTTCCGTGATGTTGGGGCACTTGGCCGCCTCGTTCTCGAACTCCGCGCGGGTGATCTGGCGCCAGTAGTTGCCGCCCCAACCGTCTGAGTAGGCGACCTTGAGCGGCTTGGTCCCGCAATATTTCGAGATGTCCTGCATATCATGGATGCCGCCCTTTTTGCCTGGGGCGAGATTCACCTTCGAGAAACTGTTCTCGGCGTCCGCCGGGGCCGCCATCGCCATTTGCGAGGCGAGCGCCACAGCGGTCGCGCAAAGGATAAGTCGCGTTCTTGAGGCCATTTCTTGCCCTCCCTTGATGTCGTCCGGACAGTGCCGGATTTGCTCTTTTTTTTATTGGAGCCAAACATGGCAGCTACAATACCCGAACACCATAGTCTAAGATCAATCGGTTTTCCACCGAGGATTGGCAGCGCAGGGGCTTAGTATTCAAATGAAACTCAGCACGGACAGGATTCTCACCACCCACGCCGGAAGCATGCCGCGCGGGGAGCCCCTCGGGTCGATGCTGATCGACCAGGAGGAAGGCAAGAGAATCGATCGCCGGAAGATCGACGAGGTCGCCGCCGAGCGCGTCGCTTACATTGTGACGAAAGAGGTCGAGGTTGGCATTGATATTGCCAACGACGGCGAGCAGGGACGGGTCGGATTCCAGACCTACGTGCCGCAACGCTGGAGCGGCTTTGGTGGCAAGTCGAGCCGTCCATTCGGCAGGGAGTTCGTCGAGTTTCCGAAGTTCACCGAACGGATGATGCAGCGGATCCCGAAGACGGGCAGGGTGTTCGACGCGCCCGAGGCGATCGGCGAAGTTCACTACCGCGGCGAAGAAGAGCTGCAGAAAGAGATCGGCCGCCTCAAGCAACAATCGACGAAAGCCAACGCGAACGTCACCGAGTGGTTCATGAACGCACCCTCCCCCGGCATCATCGCGTGTACGATGCTGAATGCCTATTACGACTCGGATGAAGCCTATCTCGCTGCGATCGCGCGCGAGATATCCAAGGAATACAAGGCCATCGTCGATGCCGGCTATGTACTGCAGGTCGACGGGCCCGATCTCGCCATGGAGCGGGTGCTGCTCTATCAGGATTTGACGGACGCCGAGTTCGCGGAACAGACGGAAAGACATGTCGAGGCGCTGAACAAGGCGCTTGCGGGTATTCCACGCGACCGTGTCCGGCTCCATGTTTGCTGGGGCAATTGGGAAGGACCGCATAACCACGACGTGGCGATGGAGGTGGTGCTGCCGCCGATCTATCGGGCGAATGTCGGTGCGATCGGTCTAGAGTTCGCCAATCCGCGTCGCCAGCACGAGACCGCGGCGCTCAAGGCGAACAAGCCACCCAAGGACATGGCCGTCATTCCTGGCGTGATCGATTCAAAGAGCAATTTCGTCGAGCACCCCGAAGTGGTCGCCCAGCGCATCGAGAGAGTGGTGGATGCGATTGGCGACAAGGAGCGTGTTATCGCAGGGGTCGACTGCGGCTTTGGCACCTTCACCGGCTGGGAATGGGTCGCCGAGGACGTGGCGTGGGCCAAGCTGAAGTCACTTAGTGAAGGCGCCGCGATCGCGTCGAAGCGATTGTGGGGTTAGGCAATCCACGCTAAGATCACCATGACGAGGCCAACTATCCCCCGCCACCCGCCGTCCTCCCAAGAACTTCATTTCAGCGGTCTTCCGCTCAGTCTGCGAGATGTCGCCAGGGCGCTGTCACGGGAACACCGCGCGTTCTGGTTTGGTCGATAGAATGGCGGATGACAACGATCTCGTTTGCGCGCCACCGGTTTTCGCCTGCGATCATCCGCCACGCCGTCTGGTTGTATGTTCGCTTCACGCTCAGTTTTCGTGATGTCGAGGATCTGCTGGCCGAGCGCGGACGAGATATCTCCTACGAGACAGTGCGACGATGGGTTTTGAAGTTCGGGCCGCTATTCGCCCGCGAGCTTCGCCGCAGACGCCATCGACCGACTTCTCAATGGCATCTCGACGAGATGCCTGTCGTCATTGGCGAAAAGCGATTTTGGCTCCGGCGAGCCGTCGACGATGAGGGCGAGGTTCGACCGCAGCCTGAGTCCCAGCTGAAGCTTCCGACATTCACGCCGCCAATTCGAGTTCCCGTGACAGCGCCCTCGCAGGCCTTGCGCCTGTGGCCCGACAGTCCGGGCGCTGGACCGGTCGCGCCTTCATCCGCGGCGGCCGAGCCAGCGTCCGCCAGGCCATCACCATGCCAGCCCTGGTCGCGACCCGATTCAATCCGGACATGAAGACCAAGTATACGCAACTGATCAATGCCGGGAAGCCAGCCAAGGTCGCCTCACCGCCGTCATGCGAAAGCTGATCCTCCTGGCAAACGCTCTCCTCAAGGCCAACAGGCGCTGGACTCCAAAATCCGCTTGATCAAAACGGATACTCTAGCCTTGCAAGGGACCGACGACAGGTTCGGCGCACTTCACGATCGGATCAACGGCAACCTGGAAAGCGATCTTTCGCTTTCGGTTCTGACCGAGCAGGCCGGTATGAGCGAGCGTAGTTTCAGCCGGCGCTATGCGCAGGCAACCGGACAGACGCCGGCCCGCGCCATCGAGCGCCTGAGGGTTGAAGCGGGGCGGCGGCTGCTTTCGGAGCCGCGCACACCCGTCAAGCGGATCGCGCAACGTTGCGGCTTCGGTTCAGAAGAACGATGCGCCATAGCTTCTTGTGCCTGCTCTTCGTCACGCCGCAAGATTATCGGGCTCGGTTCAGTTTTTGAATCTTGCCGTTCTGAATCATCCGATCCCTTTGCACAGGCAGTATAGAATCAGTTTGCTAATGTCCTCGTGGCCGCCGATTCACCAGCACGCGAAGCCGCCATCGACGAGCAGGTCTATGCCGGTGACGAAGGAGGCGGCAGGGCTCAGAAGGAACACCGCGGGACCGACAATCTCGTCAACCGTCGCCATCCGGCCGATTGGGGTCTCACGTTCGAAGATCTTGCGTTGCTCCGCGACTTCAGGGCGCAGATTCATCGGCGTCAGCGTGTAGCCGGGGCTGATCGCATTGACTCGGATGCCACGTCCGACCCATTCCATCGCGAGGCTTTTCGAGAGATGGATGACGCCGGCCTTCGAGGCATTGTAATGCGCCTGCGTCAGGCCGCGATTGACGATCGTTCCAGACATCGAGGCGATATTAACGATCGCGCCGCGCCCGCGCGAAAGCATGGCGCGGCCCTCCGTCTGACAGGACAGGAAGACGCCGGTCAGATTGACGTCGATCGTCTTCCGCCATTGATCGAGCGGCATCTCCTCCGCCGGCCGGGCGTTGGCGATGCCGGCGCAATTGACTGCGAGTGTGAGCGCCCCGAGCGCTTCCTCCGCTTTGGTCACAGCGGTCGCCAGCGCGTCGGCGTCCGTAACGTCCCCGGTGACCTTGACCGATCGGCGCCCCTTGTCTGCTATGGATTTCGCCGTGTCTTCGAGGCCGTTGCTGGAACCGAGGTCGAACAACGCCACGTCGGCGCCCGATTGCGCGAGACCGATCGCGATCGCTTGGCCGATGCCACTTCCGGCGCCGGTGACAAAGGCGATTTCGTCGTTGAGATTGAACATATTCACCGCAACATCTCCTTCAAGAACGTGATTCATAGGGTCGCGAGTTCCATCACCGCGACTCGACCTGCAGCTTCGCGATCGAGCACGCCGCGGTTCACGCCGCGGCTCAACACCATCACCCGATGGGAGAGCCCCAGCACCTCGTCGAGGTCGGAGCTGACGACGATGACGGCCATACCTTCGCGGGCGAGCTCCGCGACAATCTCGTAGATGGCAGCCCGCGCGCCGACGTCGATGCCGCGTGTTGGCTCGTCGAGGATGACGACCTTGGGCTCGCGCAGGATGCTCTTGGCAATCACCACTTTCTGCTGGTTTCCGCCGGAAAGCGTGCCGACAGATTGGTCGGCCGTGCCCTTGATAAGAAAGCGCGTAATACCGCGCTGGGCGAAAACCTGGGTCCGCCCGCTGGTGATCCAGCCGGAAGGGGCAACGCGCGGATAGTTGCCGAGCGCCAGGTTCTCGCCGATCGTCTGCGGCAAAATGAGACCCTGCCCCTTGCGGTCCTCGGGAACCAGTACCACGCCGTGCGCCAGCGCGTCGGCTGGCCCATTGAGCCGGACGACTTCACCGTTGATCCTGACTGAGCCGGCCGAGACCGGGTCCGCGCCGGCGATGGCGCGCATGAGCTCGGTGCGTCCAGCGCCGACAATGCCGGCGACACCGAACACCTCGCCGGGCTTGACCGAAAAGCTCACATCAGAAAAAGCGCCTTCCGTGCTTGTCAGGCCCTGAACTTCGATCAGCGGCGCGGCCTTTGGGTCGGGCAAGGGGATGGTCGGGAACATGCGGTCGAGCGGCCGGCCGACCATCTCCTCGACCAGAGTCTTGGTTGGAACCTGAGCCGTCTCGTGCGTCCGCACGAGCTTTCCGTCCCGGAGCACCGCGACGCGGTCCGCGATGCGAGCGATCTCGTCTAGCCGGTGACTGATGTAGACGAAGCTGACGCCTTCCTGCTTGAGGTGGCCGATCTGCTCGAACAGTCGCTCCGTCTCCTCGGCGCCGAGCGCCGCGGTCGGCTCGTCGAAAATGAGCAGGCGCGCATTCTGCGTCAGCGCTTTTGCGATCTCGACCTGCTGCTGCGCCGCGACACGCAGGTTGCGCACCAGAGTCGTAGGCGAAGCGTCGAGACCGAGACGATGCAACTGCTCGGCCGCGCGCGCGTTCATCGTCTGGCGGTCGATTCTGCCGTTGCGAGTCAGCAGGCGACCGACGAAGACGTTCTCGGCGATCGAGAGATCGCGTAGGAGCCGCATCTCCTGATGAATGAGGCCGATGCCGGCGGAAAGTGCATCGCCAGGGGTTTGGGGCGCGTAGGGCTGGCCGCGCCAGATCATCGTTCCGGTCGTCGGCTTGACGACCCCCGCCACAATCGAGGACAGCGTCGACTTGCCAGCGCCGTTCTCCCCAAGCAGCGCGAGGACTTCGCCGGGACGTACGTCGAGAGTGACGTCGCTCAGGACGACGTTGGGACCGTAACGCTTGCCGACGTCTATGAGCGAAAGTCCGCCTTCGGGTGCGGTGGAAAGGGTCATGACCAAAATACCCTGAAGGGACGGGCGGCGCTGAATTGCGCCGCCCTCCGTTTTCACGTCTTATGGATGGTTGGCGATGAAGCCGTCGACGTTCTCTTTGGTGGTGAGCGTCGCACCCTGCAACTGCTCGGCCGGGAGCTTCTTGCCCGCCACGAGCTCGATTGCGGAGTCGACCGCGAGGCGGCCCATCTTCTGCGTCTGCTGGGTCGCGGTCACGTCGAACACGCCATCCTTCATCGCCTTCAAGGCGGCCGTGTCGCCGTCAAAGCCCGCGACCCAGATCTTGTGGTCCGGGTTGGCGACTTTGACTGCCTGAGCAGCGCCGAGCGCGAGCGCGTCAGCCTGACCCCAAACGATACTGACCTTGGGATGGGCCTGCAGGAGGTCCTGCGTCAGCTTGAAGCCTTCGTCCTGATGCCAGCCTTCGCTCCAGAGCTGACCCACAACCTTGATGTCGGGGAAGGCCTTGAGCGCCTCGGCGCAACCTTTCGAGCGGTCGACTTCGGGCGTGGTTCCCTTCTGCCCATGGATGATGAGCATCTCGCCCTTGCCGCCCGCCTGTTTGGCGATCCAGGTGCAGACCTCCTTGGCGGACTCGACGCTGTTGGTGGCAATGAAGGTGTCGCCCGGGGCGCCTTCGGCGTTGCGGTCGACGTTCACGACCGGAACGCCCGCCGCACGGGCGGCCTTGACCGGGACCGAAGCCGCGGTCGCGCCCGCCGGGATGTAGATCAGCGCGTCGATGTTTTGCGCGAGGAGATCCTGAATCTGATTGACCTGGGTCGCCGCGTCGCCCTTTGCGTCGACAGTGATGATCTTGACACCCTTCGCGGCGCCTTCGGCCTCGACGGATTCCTTAATCTGGTTGAAGAAGTTCGCCTGAAGATTGGCGACAGCCAGACCGATCGTCTTGGCTTCTTTCGCGTTGGCGCCGAACGCTGCGACCATCGCAGCCGCGGCGACCGCCGCGAGAAGTGGAATTTTCCGAATGCGCATGTGTTCCTCCTGCTTTCTTGCCTGACGTCCGGCGAAACCTTTCGCTGGATCGTCACTTTCGGTCCCTTTGGACCCCGAGCCGCTCCGGTTATCGGAGCGGCGCAGTCTTGGTGGCGACGCGGGACGTCTGCGCCGCAAAAAGCTCCTCACCTCAGCCGCGCTTGCGGCGCATGGTGTCGGCCGCGACCGCAATCGCGATGACCAAGCCGATGATGACCTGCTGAACGAATGGCGACACCTGAAGAAGGTTCAGGCCGTTGCGCAGAAATCCAATGATCAGCACGCCGACCACCGTGCCGCCGATGCCGCCGACGCCGCCCGAAAGGCTCGCGCCACCGATGACCACTGCCGCGATCGTGTCCAGCTCGTAGCCGATGCCGGAGCTCGGCTGGGCGGAGTCGAGACGGGCCGAAAGGATCACGCCCGCGAGGCCAGCCGCCAGCGCGCAGAGCGCGTAGACGATCAGGGTCGCCTCGCGCACATTGATGCCGGCCAGCCGGGCCACCTCGGCGCTACCCCCGATGGCATAGAGCGCGCGTCCGGCAGGGCGGAAAGTCAGCACGATCCAGGCGATCGCGACGATGACGATCATCACCGCGACCGTCACGGTCAGGAAGCCGAAGTGGCGTATGATTGCGAGATTTGAGAACCAGTCGGGGAAACCGACGATCTGCTCGCCGTTGGTGATCATGCTCGCAAGGCCGCGTGCGATCGACATCATGGCCAGCGTCGCGATGAAGGCAGGCATGTTCAACCGCGTCACCATGAGACCGGACACGACCCCGCAAAACGACGAGGCGATCAGCGCGGCTATGATCGCGAGGCCGAACGGCAGGCCGAGGTGATTGCCGACGAAGCCCATCACCATGCCGGACAGCGCCAGCACGGAGCCAACGGAAAGGTCGATGCCACCGATCAGGATGACTAGCGTCATGCCGATCGCCATGACGCCGAGCACGGTGACCTGATCCATAACGTTGAGGAAATTGCGCAACGTGAGGAATGTGTCCGTCGTCAGCGACAGGAAAGCGCAGAGCAAGATGAGGCCGATCAACGGTCCCGTCGCGCCCCGCAGGAAGTTGAGCGCGCCGCCGCTTCCGGCCCGCATAGTCATTCCTCCGATTGTCATGGTCGTTTCCTCAGGTGAGGTGCTGGGGCATTAGTGTCGTCAACTACGTCTCGAGAGGAATCGGGAGCGCACGCGCGCGGTCCACCGCCTGCGCCCATTGGCGCCGTTCATTGGCGCGCACCGCCGCGTCAATGCGTGGCGTAAATCGCTCTGCGCCGCGATCGAGCTTGCTGAGGCTCTCCAGCGAGAAAAGGCCCGCGCTAACGCCCGTGAGATGCGCGACGCCCATCGCTGACAGTTCCGCGACTGGAGTCCGCTCGACGGGCAGGTCGACCATGTCCGCCTCGAACTGCATGAGCTGGTCATTGCGGGTCGGGCCGCCGTCGACCAGCAGCCGCTCGACCGGCGCGCCGCTCGCGCGGAACGCGTCCACCACGTCAGCGATTTGGTGCGCGATGGAGTCGAGCGCCGCCCGAGC
>DATDHT010000267.1:0-4672 GCA_036521435.1 Roseiarcus sp. | reverse complement strand
GGATCTCCCGCCGGCGGAAGCCATCTTGGCCAGCAGCCTCGGCTGCATCAATAGGCCGGACACATGCACGCAAGCGAACGCACGCCCGAAAAATCCTCCCCCAGACCTTGCAAGCGAGGGGCCGTCCACACATGCTTCGCGACGCTCGCAATGGCGATCGTCGTTCGACCTGATTGCATCTTGCTCTAACCGCCGCCAACCCGGCACATCGCCCTCACCATCGACGCTGGCGATCGTGAGCCAGTTCCACCTCTCCGCCTCAGGGTCTCTTGAGGGAAACGCTAACTTTGGCGAAAATTATCATTAATATCATATGTTTATGACGTATCAGTGATGTCAAAGATTAGATTTTGTTTTTAACCGTCTGGAAGAAAGCCATTTTCGGAAAGCTTTCGCCTGTGACGGCGAACAAAACATTGGCGAAACCCCGGATCCCCGGTATAAATTTCGGCTAATGAAACGCTTGGCCTCGCCAGGCCCGGGGCGCGAAAGAGACGCGCAATGGCGGGAGAACGGAGCCGCCTGGGACTTTGGACAACCTGAGGCGCGAGTCGCACGGACAAAGAAATTTTTTCGTTGGATTCGCTGTAACCCTTTGAAAAGTCCTGATTCCACCAAAGTAATCCAAGGAAATGCAAGGGCTTTTCCTTGGTTTTGCTTGCATTTTCTTGGACGTAACTCGCGCTTTGGTTGCAACAGAGACCTTGGCTGTCCGACGGCCAGACAAGCGCAGGTCGGCCTATTCTTCCAGCTCGCTGTCCCAGTACAGGTAATCCATCCAGCTTTCGTGCAAATAGTTTGGCGGGAACAGGCGCCCGTTCTGGTGCAGGTCGTGCACGGTCGGCTGGTAAGGCTTGGTCGCCGGCCACATGCGCGCGGCCGCCGGCAGCATGTCGGCCTTCCTGAGGTTGCACTCCGAGCAGGCGGCGACCACGTTCTCCCAGGTGGTGATCCCGCCCCTCGAGCGCGGGACGACATGGTCGAAGGTGAGGTCGTCGCGCTGGCCGCAATATTGGCAGGTGAAGCGGTCGCGCAGGAAAACGTTGAACCGGGTGAAGGCGGGAAAGCGGGTCGGTTTGACGTAGCTCTTGAGGCACACCACCGAGGGCAGGCGCATCTCGAAGCTTGGGCTGCGCACCAGCGTATCGTACTCGGAGATGATGTTGACCCGGTCGAGGAACACCGCCTTGATCGCGTCCTGCCAGCACCAGATCGACAACGGATAATAGCTGAGCGGACGGAAGTCCGCATTGAGGACGAGGGCCGGACAATTTTCCGGCGTAACTGAGCGAACATGAACCGTCAAACCGACGCTCCGTCCTCCGCACGTTGACGCGGGCCCGTCTCCGAATCCGGCCGCGCTCTTACTCTACAGCCTGCGTGACGCCCTTGTGAAGGCGCCGAGTTGCGGCCGTTTCCCGGGCGTTCCCGCTTCCTGGCCTTACGTCCAGGACGAATCAATCAGCGCGCCGACTGTTCGATCGCCTCGATGTCGGCGTCCGAGAGCCCGAAATGATGGCCGATCTCGTGGACAAGGACGTGGGTCACGACCTCCTCCAGCGAATCCTCGCCGTCGCACCAGAAGTCGAGCAGCGGCCGACGATAGAGCCAGATCATGTTGGGCAATTCGCCCGTCTCCTCGGTCGCGCCGCGCTGCGCAAGCCCGCGGCCGCGAAAGAGGCCCAAGAGGTCAAACTCGCTCTCCGCGCCCATCTCGTTAAGCGTCCCGTCGTCGGGGAAATCGACCACCTGAATGATCAGGCCGTCGCTGAGACGCCGGAATGACGCTGGCAGCCGTTCGAATGCGGCCCGGGCGAGGGCGTCGATGTCTTCGGACGATGGAGCGCGTAACGAGGAGAGGCCGCTCGGCGCCTCTGCAGTCACTGCGCAGCCCGGGGTCTCGGCGCGAGGGAGCCTTCGAACGATTTGATGCGGGTTGCTTCCAGTCCGTCGACCAGGCGGCGCATCCGGGCGGCGAGGACGGCGCGAATCTCTGCGGCGCCCGCCGGGAACTCCGTGAGAACACGCCGGAAGGTCTCGCGCGGAATTCGCATCACGACCGCGTCCTCGGCCGCACGCGCGCTGACGTGGCGCGCGGTCGGCGCGTAGAGGGCGCTCTCGCCGATCAGGGCGCCTGCGCTGACGCGCCGCTCGGCTTTCGGTTCCGCCCCATCTTCGAGCAAGGTGATCGCGCCCGAATGGACGAAATACCCCGAATCGGCGGTCTCGCCGGCGAAGAACAAGGCTTCGCCAGCCCTCAGGCGCCGTTTCTCACATGAAAACGCGATCAATTGCACCGCTTCGCGCGGAAGGAGGTCGAAGGGGCGTGTTTGCCCGAGTCGCGCCACTTCGTCGTCGAGCGTCACTCCGTCCGCCCCCCGGACGCCGCGCTTGCCACCAGCTTGTAACCGCCGCCTTCCGTGATAAGAAGCTGCGCTTCGGCAGGGTTGTTCTCGATCTTCTGACGCAGACGATAGATGTGCGTTTCGAGCGTGTGCGTCGTCACGTTGGCGTTGTAGCCCCAGACATGCTTGAGCAAAGTCTCGCGGCCCACGGGTTGCTGTTCGGCGCGATGGAGATAACGCAGGATCGCCGCTTCCTTCTCGGTCAGCCGCAATTTGACCCCCTGCGAATCGACGAGGTTCTTCGAAGTCGGGCGGAAGGTGTAAGAGCCGACTTGAAACTCCGCGTCCTCGCTGGCTTCGTATTGCCGCAGTTGCGAGCGAATTCGGGCCAGCAGCACGACGAACCGGAACGGCTTGCCGACGTAATCGTTGGCGCCGGAATCAAGACCGGCTACGGCGTCAACGTCCGAATCGTGCGCTGTCAGCATGATGATTGGCCGGCGATACCCGTCTCGGCGCATCCGTTTGACCGCCTCGCGCCCGTCAAGATCGGGCAGGCCGACATCCATGATGATGAGGTCGGGGGTTGTGGTGGTGAGCGCATCAAGCGCCGCTTGCGCCGTCTCGACCGCCTGGACCTGAAACTCGGGATGCAGAGCCAACTGCTCGACCAGCGCCTGACGCAGGTCGTTGTCATCATCCACGATCAGCAATTGTCGCGTTTGGCTCATCTCAGTGACTTTACTCGCTGGAGAACGCGCCGGCTACCGCAGGATTACGGCGAGCATGCGGCTTGCGCGGGGCGCCGGCATTCATGGCTCGAGCGTCAACTCTTTGGCGCCCGCCTTTTTGAGTTCGTCTTCCGAGCCCGCAAGCCTGATCGATTTGACGTCGTTCCACAGCGGCGTGAGGTCGCCGTAATGGGGCGAAAAGATGTGGCCCGATTCGCCGGTCGCGATCATGAAGCGGGATTTGTCAGGGTCCGCCAGATCGTAAAGCCCGCGAAACCCGCCCCCATGAGTTCGGGCGAATGGCAGATTCGGTACGACCTCGGAGCCGCCGCCACGATCGAGCGTGTAATAGCCCCCGCTCGAGGGAACGCTAAGGTCGCTCAGCCGGTCAAAGAGCGGGACGTGGCTGTAGACCTGATGCTGTAAGACCGCTCTGTGCTCGACGCCCCAGCGCCACTGGCTCATATCCGCGCCGTCGCGCTTGACGAGCAAGGCGAGTCCGTCGTCGAGCGCGCGCCCGAGCGCCTTGCGGCAGCCCGGATCCGGAGCGCTTGGACCGCCGCACCAGGAGGGATGGTTACGCATCAGCGACACCAAGGTCGTCGCAGCGAAAGGGCCTTTCTCCCCCATGGGAAGTCCGGTTTTGTCGTCAAGCAGGATTTTGCGGAGCGATCGGAGGAATGCGGTGTAGATCAAGGGCTCGGCGCGGTTTTTATCCATCACCGCGTCCCAACTGAGAAGCATCGCCTGCGCCTTCCGGGCTTGCTCGTCCGACGGCGCAATCGTCGCAATGAATGGCTGCAACTCCTTCACGTCCAGGGACAGGTGGTCGGCCTGCATCGCGGCCGAGGTTTCCAGGCTGTGCTTGTCGATCGTGTCGAAGAATTGCTGGATACGGCGAGCGCGGAAATTTTCTTCATAATCCTGCCCGAAGCTTGGCTTGTGATCGTCGGGAAAATTGGCGTTGTTGGCGTTAAAGGCGAACCCGGTTTCCGGGTTGTGCAGCTGTGGCCATTGATCGAACGGGATCGTGCCGGTCCAGTCGAAGGCGCCCGACGCGCCGTCGACTGGGTCGAGGCCGAGCCCGGACTTTCGCAAGGGGACCAAGCCGGGGTTCAGGAAGCCGATGTCGCCGCCCGCATCGGCAAAGACCACGTTCTGGGTCGGTGTCTGATAGAGGCGGAGCGCGTCGAGAAATTCGCCCCAGTTTCGCGCGGAATTGACCCGCATCAGGGCTTCGCCGGTCGTGTCGCGATCGCCAAGCCCGGTGAAGGCGAGGGCGACCGCCTTGTCCGGCCCGGCGAAATTCGCCAGATCGGCGTTGACATCGGAGAGGACCGGACCGTGGCGGGTTGCGCGGACCGTAAGCTGGACGTCGGGGCCGCCTTTCACGTGAATGGTTTCTGTCCGCGCCTGGAATGGTTTCGGTCCGTCGGGGCTCAGATATTTTGACGGGTCCGTCGGATCGACGGTCTCGATGAAGAGGTCTTGAACGTTTGAATCCGCGGTCGTCAGCCCCCACGCGATGGAATTGTTCTGGCCGAGCACGAAGACCGGGGCACCGGGCAAAGTGGCGCCTTTGACTGACCCTTCGGG
>DATDHT010000266.1:0-10080 GCA_036521435.1 Roseiarcus sp. | reverse complement strand
GCTCTCGCCGCGTCTCCCGGAAGCGCCGTACCGGGACCAACAACGCTGCCACGATAAAAGAGCTCGCGCAACAGAGCCGGTTAAAGCTCAGTGGTAAGTCTAAGGCGGCCGAACGCTTCGTGCAGACGCGCGCCTTCGGCCAAAATTCTGTTCCAAACCCGAGCTCAGGGGGGAAGCGAAGACAGTGTCGCGCGCAGATTCGAGAGCCGCTTGTATTGTGAGGGCGTCACGCCGCGTTCCCTGCGGAAATGGCGGTTGAAGTTGGAGATATTGGCGTAGCCGACCTCGAAGCAGATGTCGGTGACCGGGCGTCCGGTGTCCGACAGCAGCTTGCAGGCGCGGCCGATGCGCAGTTTTCGCGAATAGTCGACAAAATTGGCGCCGGTGTTCTTCTTGAAAAAGCGAGAAAAGGTCGATTGCGTCATGCCGGCGATCGCGGCCACCTCCGACATTCTAACCGTCGCCGAGAGATTGTCGACGATATACGAAATGACATCATGCACGACGCGGAGCGTCTCCTTATCGAGGGTGGGCGCATAGTCGGGAGAAGCAAGGATCTTCTTCTCAGGTGCGCGCGCAAGCAAATCGATGAGCTCAAAAAATAGCGCCAGGCGCTGAAATCCGCCCGCCGCGCCGATACGCCACATGAGATCCGCGCCGCGCCGCGCCGCGTCATCAAAGAACTCGAAGCCCCTCAGGGCGTCTGTCAGGAACGGCTCGAGGTCGGCGAGTTCGGGAAAGACATCGGCCCGTGAGTGCAACAGATCGGGGGTGAACTGAATCACTATGTCTCGCCCTTCGATCACCTCGCCGGGCTTGAGATCGCTCATCCAATTGTGCGGCAGATTGGAGCCCGTGAGCACGAGATTGCCCGGGCTGAACTCGCCGATATAGTCGCCGACGAACTGTCGCCCGTGCGTGCGGGTGATGAGGTGAATTTCATATTCGGGGTGATAGTTCCAGCGGGCGATGTTGCTCGGACAATCGTGCTGATGCCATTTGAACGACTGCGAAGGATCGGTGACAATCGATTCGAAATCCGGCGGTCGCGCCGCGCCTTTCTTCCGCGCCATATCTCATCCCCTTATTGTCTCCGCGCCAGTGAACGGCCGGTCTCCTTGTCGAAGACGTGAAGGTTATCGTTCGAGAATGTCATCCGCACGTGGTCGCCGACCGCGGGACATTGTTGCGCCGGCAGGAGGACGCCCATCTCGACGCCTGCGTACTTGAAATTGATCAGAGCATCATTGCCAAGGAATTCGATGAGGTCGACGTTGCCGTCAATTACATTGACGGTGTCGGAAGCACTCGCGGCGCGAAAGTGAGCGGGCCGGACGCCCGCGACGATCGTCTTCGAACCATCAAGGTCGAAGCGCTCGCGATCAATGAAGAGCGCCGGCGAATTGCGGCCCGCCGCGTTGAGTTCGCTCCCGTTCACTTCGACCTCAAAGAAGTTCATCGCCGGCGTGCCGATGAAGGCCGCAACGAATTGACTGTCCGGGCGTTCGAAGATTTCGCGCGGCGTACCAACCTGTTCGATCAATCCGTTGCGCAGAAGGACGATGCGGTCAGCGAGCGTCATCGCCTCGAGCTGGTCATGGGTGACGTAAACCGTCGTCGTTTTGAGTCGCTGATGCAATCTGGCGATCTCGACGCGCATATGGTTGCGCAGCTTGGCGTCAAGGTTCGAGAGCGGTTCGTCGAACAGAAACACACCAGGGGTCTTGACGATTGCGCGAGCGATCGCGACGCGCTGCTGCTGGCCGCCCGAAAGCGCGGTCGACTTGCGGTCGAGGAACGGCTCGAGGCCCAGCGTCGCGGCCGCCGTCTTGATGCGGCGGTCAATCTCGTCGGGAGCGATCTTCATCCGCTTGAGGCCAAACGCGATGTTGTCGCGCACCGACATATGCGGATAGAGCGCGTAATTCTGAAACACCATCGCAATGTTGCGCTCGCGCGGCGAGAGCTGATTGACCACCCGCTCATCGATCGAAAGCTCCCCGCCCGTGATGTCCTCGAGACCCGCGATCATACGCAGGATCGTTGACTTGCCGCAGCCCGACGGCCCGAGAAAGACGATAAACTCGTGGTTTTTCACCTCGAGGTTGAAACCAGCGACGACCTCGGTTTCGCCGTAGCTTTTGGAGATGTTGCGGAACGACAGCTCGGCCATCGGCTCAGGCGGCGGCTTTTGTCATGTCGATCTGCAGCTTGACGTCGGCTGGGCGCCCCTCCGCGGCGCGCTCGAAGGCCTCGATCGAGCGCTCGAAGTCGAACGTTGAGGAAATCAGCGACTTTAAATCGACCTTGCCGGAACCAATGAGGTTGAGCGCGCGCTCGTACATATTGGCGTAACGGAAAACAGTCTCGATCCGCAATTCCTTGCCGATCGTGGCGGGAATGTTGAAGGCTACCGGCTCGACGGGAATACCCACAAGCACGATCGCACCCGCTGGGCAGGCAAGGCTCACCGACCCTTCGATCGCCTTCGCCGCGCCGCTGGCGTCAAACACGACATCGGCGCCCCAGCCGCCGGTTTCACTTTTCGCCGCATCGAGGAGATCACGCTTGGTGATGTTGATCGGGATGATTCCCGGATAGCGGCCAGCGATGTCGAGCTTCGGCTGGTGGACGTCGCTGACCAGAACCTTGCTGCACCCTCCGGCTAGCGCCGCGAGAGCGACCATGATGCCGATCGGGCCGGCGCCGAGTACGACCGCGACGTCACCCGGCTTGATGCGCGCCCGCGTCGCGGCTTGCATGCCCACAGCGAAAGGCTCGACCATCGCGCCCTCTTCGAACGTGACGTTGTCGGGAAGCTTGAACGTGAAGGCGGCCGGATGAACTACCGAGCCCGTGAGGCAGCCGTGAATCGGCGGCGTCGCCCAGAAGGTCACCTCCGGATCCACATTGTAAATGCCGAGCCGCGTCGCCTTGGAGCGGAAGTTTGGCACGCCCGGCTCCATGCAAACCCGATCGCCAACTTTGAGCGAATGAACGTTGGCGCCGGCCTCGATCACGGTACCCGAGGCTTCATGCCCGAGCACCATCGGACTCTTGACGATGTAAGAGCCAATTCCACCGTGCGTGTAGTAATGCACGTCGCTGCCGCAGACACCGACCGTGTGTAGTTTAATGCGGACGTCGTCCGGGCCGACCGTCGTGGGAAGGTCGATGTCGCGAAGAGACAGGACTCGCTTCCGTTCGAGAACAAGCGCGCGCATGGGACTATCCTTGATTTCTGGCTTTGAGAGCGGAGCTCAAGAAGCTGCTCAGCACGCCGAGGAAGAGGAGCGGTGGCAGCGACAGGAGAATAACCGAAGCGTTGAGAATGCCCCAGGGAACGTCGCGGCCGAGCTGAGTCATCTCCGAGGCCACGACAGGCAGTGTTTTTGCGTCGGATGTCGTCAGCATCAGCGCAATAAGAAATTCGTTCCAGACAAGCACGAAGGAGAACACTATGGCGCCGATGAGGGACTTCCAAGCGATCGGCAGCGCGACAAGGAAGAAGATCGCGTAGGCCCCGTAGCCGTCGACGAAGGCCGCTTCCTCGATCTCGTTTGGCACGCGCTTGAACGCAGGGATCGCGAGCCAGATGGTCGTCGCGAGTGTCAGCAGGCTGTAGGTGATGATGAGCGCGATGCGCGTATCGTAGAGACCCAAATCGAGCCAGATGACGATGAGCGGAATGGCGATCGCGACCGGCGGAAGAAATCTCAGCGACAATACGAAAAATTGGATGTCGTTGGCGAAGCGCATCGGATAGCGCGCGACGGCGTAAGCCAGAGGCAGCCCAAGCGCGGCGGCGATCAGCACCGAACATCCAGATACGATGATCGAGTTGATGAGCCCCGCGCGCACGCTCTCGCGCTCCAGCACGTAGAGAAAATTGTCGAGCGTCGGAGTGAAAAACAGCATCGGCGTCGGCGTCACAATGTCGACGCGGTTCTTGAAGCCGCTCAGCAGCGTCCAGAGGATCGGGACGACCACGGACGCCCCGGCCAGCGCGATAATTGCGCGGGCCGGGAACCGGCTCAGACCTCTTGCCACCGCCGCACCCGCCGCCAGAGAAGAGTGAAGGCTACAGTCGTTGCAATCATCATCAGCACCGCCATGCTCGACGCATAGGAGATACGGCCGGATTCGATAAAGCCTTGCGAGAAGGCATACATGTCGAGCGTTTCCGTGGTGATCCCCGGACCGCCGCGCGTCATCACATAGATGAGGTCGAAGGCGCGCAGCGATTCGATCATCTTGACGAAGACGAGGCTGATGAGCGCCCCGCGCAGCATGGGCAGCGCGACATAGGCGTAGACCTCCCAGGTTCGGGCATGATCGAGGCGCGCCGCTTCGAGCGGCTGAGGCGGCAGCGTTTCCAGAAGCTTGACGATGACGACCGAGAACAAAAGGCCCCATTGCCAAACGTCGACGACCGCGACCGTGGCCATCGCCGTGTGCGGGTCGGAAAGCAGGTCGATCGGATGGCCGGTGATCAACCGCACCGGGTAAACCGCCAGACCGAACAGCGGATGGAACGCGAAGCGCCAGACAAAGGCCGCCGAGACGCGCGGCAAGAGCGCCGGCACGATGAACAGGACGCAAAGCGCGTTGCGCACCTTCGGCGATGTCGCCTCAAACATGAGAACGGCAAGAGGTATCGCGACCGCCATCGTGGCGATGACCGTGAGGATCTCCCACTTGATCGAGACCCAGACAGAATTGAGAAAGCGCGGATCATCAACAAGGGCGCGAAAGTTGGCAAAGCCGACATAGACGCTGTCGGGATTGCTGAGTTCTCGATTCTGTAGGGCGATGTTGACGGCGTCGATCGTCGGCACAAAGGCAAGAATCGCGAGGACCACCAAGGTCGGCACGGTGAAGACGATCGGCAGGCTCGTGCGGATTTTCATAGGCGTTGGGGCGAGCCGCTTTGAACTCGGAGGCGCCCTCCGCAGCGCGGAGGGGCGCTCCTTTCTGCCGATGCTACTTGCGATTGGCCACAAGTCCCTTCGCGTAGGTGTTGAGTTCGTCGAGCGAACCCTTGATGTCAGAGCGCGTGCCGGTGATCAGCTCCTCGAGCTCGATGCCCCAATGGTCGCCGAGGTTCGGCCATTCGGGATCCTGCCAGAAGTTGACCGCCGTCACTTTCGCCGTCTCGCCAAGCGCCTGGCCAAGATCGGCGCCAAACTTCTGGTTGAACTCGTCGCTGGTCATGATGCTAGTGCGGTTGAGCTCACCAAACTCGCCGTCGTCGAGGCGGCGCTTCTCGTTCTCCTTGGACGTCGCCCAGGCGATGAACAGGCCGGCGCATTTCTTCGCGGCATCGTCCTTGTTCGCCTTCGTGCCGATGGCGAGGCCGTGCGCGTATCCGCCACCGGTCAGCGGCGAGGGCGGCGGCGCGTAGCCGACCTTGCCGACCACTTTCGACACTTTCGGATCGATCGCCTCGCCCGCGAGCGGCGTCGATTCAACAAGCAGCGCGACCTCACCGGCAAGGAAGGCGCCGGTCGATTCGTCCCAGCTGCCGGTCTTGGTGCCAGGGGGCGAATATTTGAACAGCTCGAGATAGGTCTCGGTCGCCTTCACGGCCGGCTCGCCGTCAAACACAGGCGTGTTGCCATCGAACCACTTGCCGCCGAAACCACGGAAATAGGGCATCCAGCGCCAAACGTTCGCGCCCGAGCCGCGCTGACCGCGCAGCGCGATTCCGTAAACCCCATGATCCGGGTCGTGCAGCTTTTTCACAGCCGCGATCATCTCGTCGAGCGTCGTCGGCACCTTGACGCCCGCCTTCTCAAGCAGATCCTTGCGGTAGACGAGCAGGTCGCCGCCGCCGGTCAGCGGCGCGAAGTAGACCTTGTCCTCGAAGGTCGCGACCTTCTGCCGGCCAGGATCAAAATCGGCGAAGTCGTATTCCTTAGGATAGTAATCAAGCAGCGGCATGACCCAATTGGACTTCGCAAACAGGGCGACATTGGCCTCGTCGATGTAATAGACGTTGTATTTACCGACGGTCGAGGCGTCGGCACGGGACTTGGCGCGGCGATCGTTCTCATTGAGATAGTCGATGTTGAACGACGCGCCTGACAGAGTCTTGAACTCGTCCTTGTATTTCTCAAGCAGCGTCAGGCCGTCGCGCGGTTGAGCGAGCACACGTACATCATGACTGCAAACGGCTTCCGCGTTGGCGGTTCCCGCAAGACCGGCGGCCAGGACCAACGCGCCGCCGGCAGCGGCAGCCAAAGCACCTCTTAACCTCATATCGCATTCCCTCCATCGTCATTTTATCGCTCCGACGGCGCCGGGAGCGGCAGCAGGACATTCGGCCCCATCGTTACATTACGACTGACACATTCGCCGGAACTAGCTACCGGATTGCGACGAACTGATACGAATTTGTTTATATAGCGTATAACAACGCGTCAAAAGGTTGCGGCGCGCGCATTCGATCATCAATCGGCCGCGCGCCGTTTCCCGCAATTCGCGCACAAGGCATGTCAAACGCGGGAGGCGACCAGCCTACTCGCAAGCGAGGATCCTCGCGCTGCGCTACGGCGCTCTCATCAGGAGTTGACGCTCGTGATCCGCGCTTCGGCGCCGGCGCGCCACACCGATGCGGCGTACGCGGCAATGCGGAGCTGCGGCGCTCGTCAGCCCGCCGCGAATTTTCGTTTTCGGTCGGATCCCGGTCGAAGGTCCGGTTCAAGATGGAGATCATACAGCAAACGGCGCCGGTTACGCGTCAAAGCATCTGAAAACAATTGCTGGCTGGAGAACGCTGACAAAAGCTGTAAGGTTAAGCAAGGCTGCTGAACGGAACCTGGGTGAAAAATGGCGAAAAGGCCGAAAGCGAAAGATCTGACTGTCGCCAGGATGGACCCAAGCGACAAGCGGGTTATTGGTCAGCAGGTGGTCGCTCGAATTCTCGAACTGATCCGAACGGGGAGCCTGCGTGCGGGCGACAGGCTGCCTCCCGAGCGTGAGCTTATCGAGATTTTCGGCATCAGCAGGCCAAGTCTCCGCGAAGCGGTGCAGGCTCTGTCAATGCTGGGGGTCATCAACTCCCTGCACGGCGGCGGCGCTTATGTCAGCGATCTTGGTGCGCGGACGCTGCTTGCGCCCCTCGACTTCTACCTCTCGTTGACGAAGGCCAATTTGCCGACGCCTTCGATAGTCGGAGGGTCATCGAAATTGAAATTGCGCGAAGAGCGGCGGCAAGGGCGACGCCCGCGGATCTCCACGATCTCCGCATCATCATCGAGGCGCATAAGACCGTTCAGGACGATCCCGTCGGATTTCGCATTCTCGACACCCGCTTCCACGAAAAGTTGTCCGAGATAGCCAGCAACGCCGTGCTCCAACGAATCGCTTACGGACTGTACAATCTCGGCCTCGACTTCCAGAACTTTGACCGACGGGCGCGCAATGAGCCCGGCCTGATCGCCCAGAGTACCGCGGATCACATTAAGATCGCCGCGGGGATCATAACACGTATTCCGGATCGCGCCGGCGGCGCGATGTCGGAGCACATCCGCAATATCGAAGTCAGCACGCAGCGGGTTCTTTCCGGTCTGGAAGTTCCCCGCCCGCTGGATCGAGCGCAGCGGATGTCAAGGGTCGCAGCGGAGCTTCCAGCTCGCCGCAATCTTACGGCGGCGCGCCGTCACACGCGGGCTTGAGATCAATATCATTCGCCTTCGCGACGGCGCGCAGCAGTTCGGGTAACATCGCTGCGCTGAACCCGTCTGCTACGGCTTCGGCGTAGATCTCTCGCACACTGCTTGCGAGGCGTCCGTTCGCGCGAACCGATTGGGAAAATTGAACGACATCGGAAATCGTGCGCAAGGCGTCGTCGAGCACGTATGGATGGCTTTGGCGATCGCCTGAGACGACCCAGCCTATTAACGTATCGTAGAACGGACAGTGCATGCGGCTCGAGCACACGAGAGCGTGGAAGGACGCGGCGTTGAGCCCGGCTCTGACGGTGAGCGCGAGCGCCTCCGAGTAGAGCGCGGCGTAGCCGAGCGATATGAGATTGTTGACCAGTTTAAGCCGATGGCCGTTTCCAAGCGCGCCCGCGTGTTGGATGGTCGTAGCGAAGGCCGCAAGAACAGGGCGGATTCGCTCAAGCGCCGATAGCTCGCCGCCGACCATGGTCGAGAGCGAGCCTTGCCACGCCTCGTGCGGCGAGCGCCCAAGCGGCGCGTCGACAAACACAAGGCCACGCGGCGCGTATTCGGCGGCCAAGCGCAGCAATGTGGAAGGATCGGAGATCGTACAGTCGACAACGGTAAGTCCCGGCCGGGAGCCAGCCGCTAGTCCGTCGCCGCCCGTCACCAAAGCCTCGACTTCCTTTGCGCCAGGGACGCAAAGAAGGACGATATCGCAAGAGGCCGACATGGCTCTGGCAGTGGGGACTTCCTGCGCACCTCGCCGAATGAGGTCATCCACTGCCTTGCGGCTCCTATGAACCATCACATGCAATGGAAAGCCGCGTTTCAGGATGTTGACGGCCATGCCGTGGCCCATGTGACCAAGACCGACAAAGCCGACATGAGTAGCGCCGTCCGTCATCATCGCGGACCTTCTTGTGGCCTGTCGAGTTGCGGAGCGGGCAAGACTTCCGACTGGGAGCGGGTGATCGCGGCAAAGCGACCCGACGTCCCAGCAAAACGTTTGACCGCCATAACCAGTAGGAGGATCAGTCCCCACGATGCGAGCGCAAGATGAGGACTGACGTTCAGGAGATTGAAACCGCTCGCGACGACTTGAAGAATCCAGAGCGCAATGAATAAGCCGCCGACCCCGCCGAAGCCTCCATAGGGATCGATGCCTCCCAAAATCGCCGCGAGGATTGTGATCAGCAGGTATGACTGAGCAATGTCCGCGCCCGCGGAATTGAAACGCGCCATCATGACGATCGCAGCCAGCCAACATAAGATGCTCGAGATGAGGTAGACCCAGACTTGCACGCGACGCGTGTCGACGCCGGAGAAACGGGTCGCCTCCAGGTTCGATCCGATCATGTGGATGCGCACCCCAAGCTCGGTCCGCGTCAGCAGCACATGCGCCGCCAGCGCCACGATAATGAAGACGACGAACGAAAGCGGGAGGCCCGCGATTGTCTTGTTAGAGATCAGGATCAAGCCGTCGGGGAACCCGGACAGAGTCCGGCCGCGAGTGAAATAGATGCTCAGGCCATGGAGCAATGTCATAGTTCCGAGCGTGACCAGGATCGGATGGATGCCGATGGCGGCGACCATCAGTCCAGTGATCATGCCAACGAAGATACAGCTCAAGAGCCCGGCGGCGAGCGCGCCAGACAGCCAGAGGGCAAGCGTTATTCCGCCCGCGTGGGCCGGCATGACCGAGGTCAGGATCCAGGCCAACAGCAAGCTCGCCTGATTCGCGGTAGCTATGATCGCCAGATTGATTCCGCCCGAAATTAACGGGATCGCCATCGCCAGCGAGAGGAGCCCCAGTTCAGGAAGCTGGAACATCATCGCTTGAAACGTCGTGACGTGCGGAAAGGTCGCTGGCATGAAGAACGAAAAGCACGCAAGGAGCAGCGCTAGCAGCGCGAAGAGGCCGGCGATATTGGTCGGACGCTCCTTGAGAGTCGCAATCAGCTGATCCAGCTGGCCAGGGCCTCGGCGGCGAGGCTCTGCGAAACGAGGAGGAGGAGGGGGGCGCATCAGGCGGGCCTCACGACGAAAGCCTTGCGGCCGCGATACTCGGCATAAAACCAAAGGTCATGACGGCTGACCGACGTGAGCCTAGTCGCGCAATCCGATGGAGGTGATTGTTTCGGGTTGGCGATGAGCTTTCGCCAGGCGGCGCATGCGGCGTCTACGATGGCGTCGTAGTCTTCGAAGACGGTATTCGAGAGCCAGTTCTGGCGGAGATACTGCCAGATGTTCTCGACCGGGTTCAGTTCCGGGGCGCGGGAAGGCAGGAAGATCGGCGTGATGTTGTCGGGCACGTCGAGTTTGCTCGTCGTGTGCCATCCGGCTCTGTCGAGGATGAGAACGGCGTGGGCGCCTTCGGCGACGTTGCGTGAGATTTCGTCGAGGTGAAGCT
>DATDHT010000265.1:0-3859 GCA_036521435.1 Roseiarcus sp. | reverse complement strand
ATGACGGAATGATCTTTTCTTCGCCGGTGATCAGCGCGACCTCGGCCGCGCCCCGCACTTTCACTACGCGATCGTAGATCTCGCGCGCGAGCAGCCTCAAGGGCAGGCCGATCATGCCCGAGGCATGTCCCAGCATGCGCTCGACCGCCAAATGCGTCTTGCCCGTATTGGTCGGGCCAAGAACAGCAATGAGCCGCGAGGCGTCGCCCCGCGCTGGCGAGCGATTCATGACCATCAATGTGGAGGATGTCGGGGCGCCCCGCAAGCCTAGGCGCGCGTTTAGTTGCGAGGATTTCATTGCGCCAGTCCTCACTTTTCCTTGACGGGCGGGCGGACGGCGCCGCTCTTGCCCTTGCGCGCCGAAGGCGCCAACCTTAACCGCACAGTCGCCACAGCAATTTGGGGGGAGGCAAATATGTTCCACGGGCAAGTCGAAGGCACGGATCTCGTCACGCTCGACAAACGCTTCGGGTCGCTGTTCGCCGGCTACATGCGAGTGACCCGCCATTGGACCGGCGCGGTCTGGGCGGAAGGCCCGGCCTGGTTCGCGGCTGGCCGCTATCTCATCTGGTCCGACATTCCCAACAACCGGATGATGCGCTTCGTCGAGGAATCGGGCCAGGTGTCCGTTTTCCGGCAGGGCTCCAACAATTCGAACGGCAACACCGTCGACAATCAGGGCCGGCTGGTCACCTGTGAACATCTGACGCGCCGCGTGACCCGCACCGAGTTCGATGGCTCGATCAAGGTGCTCGCGGACAAGTGGGAGGGCAAGCGCTTCAACTCGCCGAACGACGCCGTCGTGAAATCAGACGATTCGATCTGGTTCACCGACCCGGCTTACGGCATCGACGGCGACAACGAGGGCGACCCGGCGACGCCCGATATCGACGGCTGCCACGTCTATCGCCTCGACCCGAAGACCGGCGCGATCACAAGGCTCATCGACAATATGGTGCGGCCAAACGGAATCGCTTTTTCACCCGACGAAAAGCTCCTCTATGTCGCCGACACCGGCGCGACGCACAAAGAAAAAACCCCTCGCGCCATTCGCCGTTACAGCGTCAACGCGGATGGCAAGAGCGTGAAGGGGCCGGGCGATATCTTCGCTGAATTGGCGCCAGAGGACGGACTGTACGACGGCTTCCGCGTCGATCGGTCGGGACGAATATGGACGAGCACCGCCAAGGGCGTCTATTGCTACGAACCGGACGGGAAGCTGATCGGCAAGATCCTCATCCCCGAAATCGTCGCCAACGTGACTTTCGGCGGTCCGAAGCGCAATCGCCTATACATCTGCGGCACAACCTCGCTCTATTCGGTCCTCTTGATGACGAATGGGTCGAAGCTCGGCTGAAGCGACGACAGGCGCCAACGATCGCCTGAAAAGCCGATCCGGTCATACCGTCCGTCTTTGACCCATTGCAGATCTAAAAACGCGGAGACCGCCGGGTGGAACTGGGACTCAAAGGTAAGGTCGTGCTCGTCACCGGCGGCTCGAAGGGCATCGGGCTTGCCTGTGCCTCGGGATTCGCGGCCGAAGGGGCGCGGATCGCCATCTGTTCACGTTCCCGCGACAATATCGACAAGGCCATCGCCAAGCTCGACAGGGCGTTTGGCGTCGTTGCCGATCTCGTGGACGCGGTGGCGGCGGAGCGGGTGATCGACACGGTCGAAGACCGCCTGGGGCCGATCGACATCCTGGTCAATTCGGCCGGGGCTGCGAAGCGAACGCCGCCGGATGACTTGAATCCCACAGTCTGGCGCGACGCGTTCGACGCCAAGTTCTTCTCCTACATCAATGTCATCGATCCCCTCGTGAAGCGCATGGCGAAACGCGGGAGCGGAGTCATCGTCAGCGTCATCGGCGTCGGCGGCAAGGTCGCTTCGTCCACCCATCTCGCCGGCGGCTCGGCCAACGCCGCCTTGATGCTGGCCACAGCGGGGCTTGGCGCGACTTACGCCGGCAAGGGCGTTCGCGTCATCGGCGTCAGTCCAAGTTTGACGGAGACGGACAGGGTGGCCGAGGGGCTCGCGGCGGACGCTCGGCTTTCCGGCATCTCGGTTGAAGAAGCGCGCAGCCGCGGAGTGGCCAAACTCCCGTTGGGCCGCATGGCGTCGGCGGAAGAGATCGCCGACGCGGTGCTCTTCCTCGCCTCGCCGAAGGCCGGCTACATCACCGGGGTGACCCTATCCATGGACGGCGGCCAGAACCCGGTCGTGCTCTAGCCAAGCGGCGCGGATCGCCGGACTCAACAGCGACCCGACCGATCAGGAGGCCCTTCGGCGGGCGGCCCATGGCGCCATGCGCCGGATCTGAGCCACGCTCGCCTGCTTGGGCAGTTTTTCAGCGATGCCGTAGACGCGCTCCCGGCGATCGATCTCGCCCATCACGTCGGCAGGCGACACGCCGCATTCGGCCCAGATGACGGCGAGATGATAAAAAACGTCGGCGCTCTCCAGAATCACCGATTCGCGGTTCATCTGCACCGCGTCGAGCCCAACCTCGATCGCTTCCTCGACCAGCTTCTTGGCCATTTTCTGCACCCCGTCGCGGAATAGCTTGGAGGTGCGGGAGACCGAGGGACTTCGGTCCCGGGCTTCCTGGACATCGGCGAACAGCCTATCGAGCGAATCAGTCATGCGTTCGGATTATCCTTATTCACACCAGATAATGCCGAATAAGGGTTCACGCAGTATGACAAAAAGGTGGAAATGGAAATTTTTTTGCGGAAGCCTGGGGGATTATTTGCAAAAGCCTGGGGATTAGTTGGGGAAGGCATGGCATGGCGCAGGCCGTCAGACCTTACCTCGCCGCCATCAAATCCATTCAGGCCGCTAGCGAAGCGAAAAGCGCCCGTCCGTCTGTGCCGCCGACGAGCGGGTCGACCAGGTTTTCTGGATGCGGCATCAAACCCAGGACATTGAACCGGTCGTTGAAGACGCCCGCGATCGAATTGATGGCGCCGTTCGGGCTCGTGTCGTCCCCGACCCTGCCCTCAGCGTCACAATAGCGGAACGCGACCCGGCCTTCCGCCTCGATTCTGCGGACGATGTCATCGTCGGCGACGAAGTTTCCCTCGCCGTGGGCGATGGCGAATTTGACCACCTGTCCCGACGCATAACGACGCGTGAACGAAGTTTGGGCGTTCTCGACCCGGACATGCTGCATCTTGCAGACGAAGCGCAACTGCGCGTTGCGCATCAAAACGCCGGGCAACAGCCCGGCCTCGCACAGGATCTGGAAACCGTTGCAGACGCCCAGCACCAGGCCACCGCGCGCCGCGTGGTCGCCGACTGCCCGCATGATCGGCGCCCTGGCGGCGATCGCGCCGCAGCGCAGATAATCGCCGTAGGAAAATCCGCCCGGCAAAACGACCAGATCCAGGCCCGGCGGCAGTTCGTGCTCGGCGTGCCAGACGATTGCAGGGGCGGCGCCCGTGGCCTGCCGAAGCGCGCGCGCGACGTCGCCTTCGCGATTAATTCCGGGAAAGACGATGATCGCCGCGCGCATGGGCCCCTTACGCGATCTCGATGGCGTAATTCTCGACGATGGTGTTGGCGAGCAGACGCTCGCAAGCTTCGCTCAGCTTTCGGCGCGCGGTTGCGTGGTCGTCCCCGTCGAACTCGATGTCGAAGACCTTGCCCTGACGCACGCTTGTCAGGCCGTCGACGGTCAGTCCTTTCAACGCGCCCTCGATCGCCTTGCCCTGCGGATCCAGCACGCTGGACTTCAATGTCACGATCACGCGCGCTTTCATGGGGGGTTAAGCTCCCGGCCGGTCAGGCCGCATTCGAGGTCGGCGCCATGGTCAGAAGGGCGTAAAGCGCCGCTGGGTCCTTGGTCGCGCGCAATTGT
>DATDHT010000264.1:0-6838 GCA_036521435.1 Roseiarcus sp. | reverse complement strand
GCGACCCATCGCCCCGGCCCCGCGCCGCTAATCGAGGTAAGTGACGACGCCCGTTTCAAGGTCGTAGATTCCCGCTACGATCTTCACTTTGCCCTTGCTCACAAGGTCGGCGATGAGTGTGCTCGTAGCGGTCAGGCCGCTTGCGGTCCGCTTCGCGCTCTCCTTGGCGGCATTGTTGGTGAAATCGCCAGGGTCGTTACGCACCGCAAGCGCCGCAGGGACGATCGGCTGAATCATTCGGCCGATCGCACCAGGAAAGGTTGCGTTCTTGGTCACAATGTCGCAGGCGGCCTTCACAGCGCCGCAGGCGGTATGGGCGAGGACCACGATCAGCGGCGAACCGAGCACAGCGGCGCCGAATTCGACCGTGCCCAGGGTCGCAGTATCGACGAGATTGCCGGCGTCGCGCGAGACGAACAGTTCGCCCACGCCGTGGCCGCCGAAAATGAGCTCAGGGGGCACGCGGCTGTCGGCGCAACTGATGATGGTCGCCCAAGGCGCCTGGCCTCCGGCGACGGCGCTCCGGCTCTGCGCGAGATCGACCGAACACAGTTCTGGATGGCTCACAAAGCGCTCATTGCCCGATTTGAGCGCGGCGAGCGCGTCCGCGGGCGAGAGCGCCTTAGGCGCGGCATCCGCCGCCCGCGCCGCAGCCGATGCGCCGCCGGCCGCGAGCGCGATGGCTGCCGCTGCGCCGAATTTCATCAAATCCCGCCGGCGGATTCCGTCAGTTCCGCAATTGATGCACATCGCGCGCCTCCCTCCGGGCTCCTTGCGAGCCGTCTTGATGATCTCTTCGGCGCGAACAGGCGTTCGCGATGACGTTCTATGCGACCAGCTTGGCTCTCAGGCGGCCGTATTCCTGCTCGGTGATCGAGCCTGCCGTCTTCAGCTTGTCGAGCTTCACGATCTCGTCAGCCACGCTGTATCCGACGATGTGTCGCAATTCCTCCCGGGCCTCGCTGGCCTGCGCCTTGTTGCGCTCCGCCATGCCCCGTCCTTGCGTGAGAAGATAGGCGAAGACGCCGATGTAGGAGAACAGGACGAACGCGATAACCCAGAGCACCTTGGCGAGGCCGGACACGTCGTGACGGCGGAAGAGGTCGCCCGACACAACGATGAGCAGCCAAAACCACAATATGAACATGAATATTGTGAAGGCGTCGGCAATGAAATTGCCGAATGTAAACCCACCATCAAACAGCATTGTTCTTATTCCCTGTCCCAACCGAGTCGGGGATCATTGTAGAACAATGTTAACGCAATGCACAGCCGCCGCGGGTTCGCTTCGTGCGGCGACTTGGAGATCGTGGCGACTTACAGCGAGAACAGTGGTTTCAGCCGGTTTTAACCGGCGCGCGGAACCTCATCCGCCGCGCGTGATCTCGACCTTGTCGGGATAAAATGCGAGGTGGGATCCGATCTCGCCCACCTCTGTTTTCGGCAGCTCGTATGTCCAGACGGCGTTGTCGTCGCGAGCTTTGCCGTCGGTGATCGAGTAGTAATTCGCCTCGCCCTTGTGAGGGCAAGTCGTGACCCGGGCAGTGCGCTCGAGCGCGGTCATGTCCATGTCTGCGCGGGGAACATAGACGACCGGCGGATAGCTCGCTTCCCGCAGCTCCAACGCCGTTTTGCTGTCGCCGATCGTGCGCCCATGCCAGATCACGCGCACGCGCTCGTGGATCGGCTCGATTGTGATCGGATGGTCCTTGGTTCCTGCTTGAGTCATCAGGGTCTCCTCGAAGGCTTCAAATCATGAAGGCCCTTACATAAGCAGGGGCCTGGCGGTCCGCTAGCCGTGGCCGACCACCGCCTTCGCGGTATAGGGCTCCTCGAGCTTGGCGATGGTGCGCGCGTCGAGCTTGAGTTCGGTCGCCGCGACGGCGTCGGCGAGGTGATGGGGCTTCGAGGCGCCGATGATCGGCGAGGTGACGAAAGGCTTGGACAGCACCCACGCGAGCGCGACCACCGCAGGCTTGGTGTTCAGCTTCTCGGCTGTCTCGACAACGCGCTTGCGTATGGCCTCGTCTTGCCGCGAACCGAGCCCCAAGGTCACGCTGAACGGATCGGTGCGGCCGCGCGTGGTCGAAGCGTCGGCGCCGACTCCGGAGCCCGCCAGATAGCCGCGCGCCATCGGCGACCACGGAATGACCGCGATGCCGTCGTTCGCGCAGAGGGGCATCATCTCGCGCTCTTCCTCGCGATAGACCAGGTTGTAGTAGTTCTGCATCGAGACGAACTCAGCGTGGCCTTTCTCGCGCGCGATGTCGAGCATGCGGGCGAACTGCCAAGCGTACATTGACGAAGCGCCGATATAGAGCGCCTTGCCGGCGCGCACGACGTCGTTGAGCGCTTCCAGCGTCTCTTCCATCGGCGTTAGCGGATCGAAGCGGTGGATCTGATAAAGATCGACGTAGTCTGTGCCGAGGCGCTTCAGCGAAGCGTCGATCGCCTCCATGATGTGCTTGCGCGACAGGCCCCTGGCGTTGGCGCTCGGGCCCATGACCCCATGCACCTTGGTCGCAATCACGACGTCCGTCCGCTTGGAATATTCCTTGAGCGCGCGCCCGAGGATTTCTTCGCTGACCCCTTGCGAATAGACGTCCGCCGTGTCGAAAAAATTGATGCCTTTTTCCAGCGCCTCGCGAATGAAAGGCCGAGACGCCTCTTCCTCCAGCACCCATTCGCGCCATTTCGGCGAGCCATAGGTCATGCAGCCGAGGCAGAGCTTCGACACCTGCATGCCGGTTTTGCCAAACTTCACGGTTTCCATATCCGAGGTCCCCTCGTTTCACGTTTGATTTGCCTCAATGATAGGACCATTAGCGGGCTCGCGGCAAAGAGGGAGCCTCAACGGAGATCAATCAAACGTGAACGCGAAGCGGGGCTCGTCCAAAGAAACACCAACGGGAGCCTGGGACTTCTGGATCGATCGCGGCGGCACGTTCACCGACGTGATCGGCCGCGATCCGCGCGGGCGGCTGCATCCGATCAAACTTCTGTCCGAGAGTTCCGCTTACACGGACGCGGCCGTCGAGGCGATCCGCCGGCTCTTTGGCCTCGCTTCGGATGAGCCAATTCCGACCGGAGCCATTCGCGCGGTCAAGATGGGAACGACGGTCGCCACCAATGCTCTCCTCGAGCGGCGGGGCGAGCGCACGCTGCTCGTGACCACGCGCGGCTTTCGCGACGCGCTCGAGATTGGCTACCAGGCGCGCCCGCGCATATTCGCGCGCAACATCATAAAGCCCGAGCAACTCTATTCCGGCGTCGTCGAGGTCGACGAGCGCGTGCGCGCCGATGGCGCGGTCGAGGCGGCGCCCGACCATAAGCGCGTGCGCGCTGCGCTGGCCGACGCGCGAGCGCAAGGCTACGACGCCGTCGCGATCGTATTCATGCACGCCTACCGCTATCCGACACACGAACGCGTGGTGGCCGAGATCGCGCGTGAGCTCGGATTCAAACAAGTCTCCGAAAGCCATGTGACCTCGGCGCTCGTCAAGCTCGTTTCGCGTGGCGACACGACCGTGGTCGACGCCTACCTCTCGCCGATTCTCGCGCGCTATGTGAGCCAGGTATCGCGCGATCTCGACCTTGAGCGGACCGGCGCGCGCGTTATGTTCATGATGTCGTCGGGCGGCCTCACTTCGGCCGGCTTATTCGCCGGCAAGGACGCGATCCTGTCGGGTCCTGCCGCGGGCGTGGTGGCGATGGCGCGCACCGGGGCCAGTGCAGGGTTCAAGCGCATCATCGGCTTCGACATGGGCGGCACCTCGACCGACGTCGCTCATTTCGATGGGCAGTTCGAGCGCGCCTTCGAAACCGAAGTCGCGGGCGTGCGCATGCGCGCGCCGATGATGAAAATCCATACCGTCGCCGCGGGGGGCGGCTCGATCCTCTCTTTCGACGGCGCGCGCTTTCGGGTCGGCCCCGCTTCCGCCGGCGCCGTTCCCGGACCCGCGGCTTATCGCCGCGGCGGTCCGCTCACGGTCACCGACGCCAATCTGATGACGGGCAAGCTGATCCCAGATCTCTTCCCAAAGGTGTTCGGCGCTGGCAGCGACGAGCCTCTCGACGACAAAATCGTGCGGGAGCGCTTTGCGGCGCTTGCGCGCGACATCGGCGACGGGCGGGAGCCGGAGGCGGTCGCCGACGGTTTTCTCGCCATTGCCGTGGCAAAGATGGCCGAGGCGATCAAGACGATTTCGGTCGCGCGCGGCTATGACGTCACGCGATATGCGCTCAATTGCTTCGGTGGCGCGGGCGGCCAGCACGCCTGCGACGTCGCCGACGCCCTGGCGGTTTCGACCGTCCTCATCCATCCATTTTCGTCGCTGCTTTCGGCCTATGGCATGGGACTGGCCGACATCGCCGCGCAACGGGCGCAGGGAGTCGACGAGCCCCTTCGCATCGACGCCCTCGTTCGGGTCGCCGCCATCGTGAAACGACTCTCGAGCGCAGCGGTCACCGAGGTCGAGGGACAGGGGGTCGCCCGGGAGGCGATCAAGGTTCATCGCCGCGCGCAGCTGCGCTATTCGGGCTCCGATACGACGATCGAGGTTCCCCTCTCCACGCCAGCGGTCATGCGGCGCGCGTTCGAAAGCGCCCATAAGAGCCGCTTCGGCTTCATCGATCGGAACAAGGCGATCGTCATCGAGGCGGTGTCGGTCGAGGCCGTGGGCGGCGCGGCGCGGCTGACCGAGAGAACGTATCGAACCCCGTCGTCGCCCTCTTCGCCATCCACCGCGCCGCCCGTTCCCGCCCGCGCGACGCGCTTCTTTTCGCATGGGGGCTGGCGTGAGGCGAGTGTCTTTGCGCGTGAGGCGCTTGCCGTCGGCGCCGCCGTCGATGGGCCGGCGCTGATCATCGAGCCGCATCAGACGATCGTCGTCGATCAGGGCTGGCGCGCCGAGATCACAGCGAAAAATCATGTGGCGATGACGCGCGTCGCGGCCATGCTGCGACGCGAGGCGATCGGAACCAAAGCCGATCCCGTGATGCTCGAGATCTTCAATCACCTCTTCATGTCGATCGCCGAGCAGATGGGGGTGACGCTGCAGAACACCGCCTACTCGGTCAACATCAAGGAGCGGCTCGATTTTTCCTGCGCTCTGTTCGACCGCGAGGGGCGCCTCATCGCCAACGCGCCGCACATGCCGGTGCACCTGGGCTCGATGGATCGCTCGGTCGAGTCCATCATCCGCGACAACGAAGGGCGCATCCGCCCGGGCGACGTGTTTGCGCTCAACGCCCCTTATAACGGCGGCACGCATCTGCCGGACATCACCGTCTGCACGCCCGTCTACGACGAACGCGGCGAGACGATTCTGTTCTGGACCGCCTCGCGGGGCCATCATGCCGACATAGGCGGGACCGCGCCCGGCTCAATGAGCCCGCTCGCGACCTCGATCCACGAGGAGGGCGTCTATATCGACAACTTTTTGCTTGTCGACCGCGGTCGTTTCCGCGAGCGTGAACTCTACGCGCTCTTGAAGAGCGGGTCCTATCCGGCGCGCAATCCACTGCAGAATGTCAACGACCTCAAGGCGCAGATCGCGGCCTGCGAGAAGGGCGTGCGGGAGCTCAAGCGCATGGTCGAAATGTTTTCGCTTGAGGTCGTCGAGGCCTATATGGGGCACGTTCAGGACAACGCGGACGAGAGCGTACGCCGCGTCATCGACAAGCTCGACGACGGGGAGGCTGAGAGCCTCTCCGATCAGGGCGCAGTGATCAAGGTCAAGATCAGCGTCGATAAAGAGAAGCGCGAGGCGACAGTCGATTTCACCGGCACGTCGCCGCAGCAGGCGTCAAATTTCAACGCGCCCGAGCCGGTGACGCGCGCCGCGATCCTCTACGTGTTTCGGGTCATGGTCGATGACGACATCCCGATGAACGCCGGGTGTCTCAGGCCGATCCGCATCATCGTCCCGGAGGGCTCGATGCTGTCGCCGGAATATCCGGCCGCGGTGGTCGCCGGCAATGTCGAAGTGTCGCAAATCGTGACCAACACCCTGTTCGCCGCGCTCGGCGCGCTCGGTTCGTCGCAAGGGACGATGAACAACTTCACCTTCGGCGACGACACGTATCAATATTACGAGACGATCTGCTCCGGCGCGCCCGCAGGCTCCGGCTTCGACGGCGCGGCCGCGGTGCATACGCACATGACCAATTCACGCCTGACCGATCCCGAGGTGCTGGAGAGCCGCTTTCCGGTGGTGCTCGAGGATTTCCACATCCGCCGAGGCTCTGGCGGCAAGGGCGAGCAGCGCGCGGGGGACGGCACGCTGAGGCGCGTCCGTTTCTTAAGGCCGATGCAGGCGGCGATCTTGAGCGGCTACCGCGCCGTCGCCAATCCCGGCATGATGGGCGGGGAGCCGGGAGAGCTCGGCCGCAATTCGGTCCGCCGCAACGACGGTCGCATCGAGACCCTGCCGGGTTGCGCGGAGACGCGGGTCGAGGCGGGCGAGGCGGTCGAGATTATCACCCCAACCGGGGGAGGTTGGGGGAAGCGGTAGCTGTCATTGCTGAAGTTTGCCTGCGCGCCTTTTCACGCTGCCTCCGTTCAGTCCGCCAGCGGCGGCGCGAGCGCGATTGAACGCTGCGAAGCTCCTAATCACGACTGGACGATCAACGCCAGATAGACCAGGAACAGCACGACGTGGACGGCGCCCTGAATCACGTTGGTTCGGCCGCTGCCGAAGGTCACCACACACAGGAACAGGGTGAGCGTCAGCATCACCAAATCGGTGTGCTCAACGCCGAGCACGATCTCGTGCCCGGTCAAGCGGCTGACCATGATGATCGAGGGCACCGTCAGCCCGATTGTGGCGAGCACCGA
>DATDHT010000263.1:0-6061 GCA_036521435.1 Roseiarcus sp. | reverse complement strand
GCCTGCGACGCCGCCAAAATTGGCGCGCGCGAGCTTGCCGAGTGCCTGAGAACCACCGCAGATCGGTCCGACAGGGAACTCGCGATAACCGTCGAGGCGGCGATCAAATCGCTTGACGCTCGCCCGGGCCTGCTATCCTCGCAGAAGGCGCGCTGGCGCCGCTCGCTTAATGACGCTCAGGGGCAATGGGTTGCGTGGCGCGATTCGGAATGCCAGGACGTTGCGCCATTCGAATCGGGCATGGACGCGAAGGCCGGCGATCCGCGTCTGCGCTGCATCATCGACTACAACGCCGATCGCGTGTCGAGCCTCAAGGCGCGCTATCGTTGAGGCTCGCCGCGCGTCGCGTTGGGTTTCGCCCACACCGATCCCGGCTTAACGCCGCTGAAGGAGATCAACTTTGGCGCCTCTTGAAGGGCTGGGCTATGTCGTCGATTATTTTGATCGCGGATCGTATCGACGCGAGGACCCGGTCGAAGTCGCCCGCCTGCGGGCCCGCGAGGATGCGCGCGCGCTCCTGATCGCCCGCGACATGCCGATATTGCGGAACGCCGCGAAGGGGCTCGATCCGCTCTTGCCGATGAGCGAGATCGCGGCGCTTGGCGGGGCGCAAGTCGAAGCGCTCTTGGGTCTCGCGCCCGACGGCGCGCCAATCTTCATCGCTTTGCTGGCTGACGAAGCTGTCGAACTGCGCTCGGACGCAAGCGACGGTTTTCTCGACCGGCGGATCTTGGTCGTGCCGGGTCGCGAAGACCTGAAACTCGTCGATCTGCGATCGATCGCGACCGGCGGCCTCGTGCCGCAAGACAAGACCGCGATGCTGGCGGCGGCCAAGGCGTTGATGCATTGGCATGCGCGCCATCGCTTCTGCTCGAATTGCGGGACGCCGACCGAGGTCGCCGTGGCGGGCTGGCGCCGGGATTGCCCCGTGTGCAAAGCCATTCACTTCCCGCGCACCGATCCGGTCGTCATCATGCTTGCGGTCGATGGCGACGCCTGCCTGCTCGGTCGCCAGCCGCGTTTCCCAAAGGGCATGTATTCGGCGCTGGCCGGTTTCGTCGAACCTGGAGAAACCATCGAGGCCGCTGTCAGGCGCGAGATCCGCGAGGAGGCCGCTGTCGTCTGCCGCGCAGTTCAGTACTTTGCCTCGCAGCCATGGCCTTTCCCCGCCTCATTGATGATCGGCTGCTTTGCTGAAGCGGAAAGCCGAAGCTTCGAGATCGACCGCGTCGAGTTGGAGGACGCTCGCTGGTTCAGCCGCGATGAAACAATCGCGCTCCTCGAACACCGCCACCCGGAGGGCTTGGCGGCTCCAACCCCGATGGCGATCGCCCATCACCTACTCAAGCGGTGGGCCTACAAGGCGGTGACATTTGGAGAGTGACATCCGCGACTTTGCCATGCGGACAAAAAAAGAGCGGATCGGCTAGGAGGGGGCCCGCCGATCCGCTAGCTCTCGTGGAGTTTATTTCGGTCCGACTTGGCGCTCGGGGGCTGGGGGGCAAGAAAACCGAGCTAACCGCGAACCGATTCCACGGGGGCACTGTCTAAATATGACAACCCGTTGCGGCGCCCGCTTGACGACAAACTGGCCAAAACAAGGCATTTTGTAAAAAATTCTTTGCCCTACTTCGACCAGTTGATGGTCCGAACAAACAAGTATGATCACAAATAGTTGAAACCTTTAGTGATCACCGTTGCCTTTAGCCAGGTGACCTCAGATTCAGTTGGTAGATACGTCCTTCTTCTCGGATTTTTCGGGCGCGCTCTTGATCGATTTGTATGCAGCCGTCCTTTTCCCGGAATGCCGCGCCGACTTGTGCTTGGATCTGGGTGAGGTCCGGATGGGGGCGCTCGCGTCGCCTTCCGGCATAGTCGCGGCCGCGGACGCATTGTCAGTGGATATGGTCTTGGCGCCGCCCGGCGCGGCTGCAGTGTCGGTTGTCGTCCTGCGGGCGCCCAGCGCAAGCCCCTTCCACCCAGGCGCCGGACCAATGTAGACACGCACCGGATCGAAGCGGATCCTTTCATTGGTGAGCTCGGTATGCGCGACTACCGGCGCAAAAAGCGCCGCCAAGGGGGTGGGAAGCATCCCGCCGCGTCCCACTAATCCCGCGGCTGCCTGAGCCTGATCAGCAATGCTGTCATCTTCGGCGGCCGCGATCGCCGCGGCGTTGCGATGCAGGCAAACGTCGGCGCGCATGTTGGGCGCGGCGCCGGAGCCCGATGGCAGCGATTCCAGCGAGCCGGCGCCTCCCCCGCTGGCGAAGCCACGGTCGAAGAGGTCCGCCGCTTCCTGGTTGCGCGTTCTCGCCGACGGCGCCCCGAGCACGACTACGATCAAATGCCGTCCGGAATGGTTGGCGCTCGCCACAACATTGAATCCCGCCGGGCAGGTGAAGCCGGTCTTCATCCCGTCTGCGCCGGGATAGCGGCCAAGCAGACCGTTGTGATTGGGTATGTATTGCCGCCCGAGCTGAAGCGCGCCGATGCTGAAGAGATCGGCGTGGTCTGGAAACTCGCGCAACAGCGCGCGGGCGACAATCGCCATGTCACGCGCCGAGGACACATGAGCGGGATTGTGCAAGCCGTTGGGGTTGACGAAATGCGATTCGCGCATGCCCAGCCGCTGCGCGTCGGCGTTCATGTCGTCAGCAAAGGCTTCGATAGAGCCCGAAACGCCTTCGGCGACCATCACCGCGACATCGTTGGGCGATTTGACCATCAGCATCTTGAGCGCATTGTCCAGGGTCACCTCGGTGCCGGGCCGGAATCCCATTTTCGAGGGCGGCATCCGCGCCGCGCGCGCCGACATGACGAGCGGCGTATCGAGCGTGAGTTTGCCGCTTCGCACGGCGTCCAAGGCGACATAGACCGTCATCAGCTTGGTGAGCGACGCCGGGTACCACGGCGCGTTCGCCTCGTTCTCCATCAACACCTGGTCGCTGTCCGCGTCGACAACGAGGTACGGGGTCGCCTGCACCGAGGCAGCGCCGAGCGATAGCGCGGCGGCGAAGCCAAACAGGACGCGTCTTCCGATCCAGCATCGGCCAAATGGCATGATTCGGTTCCCCGCGATGTCCAGAACTCCGGCTTTCCTAGTGGAGAACGGCTGGAATCTCAAGCCGTGGCGGTGTTTAGCCCGGGTTCCGACGGACCCCGGGCGACAATAAGGTCCACCCTGTTTGGCGCAGATTGCGCGAACCCTCAAACGATGTGGAACCGTTGCTTCGCCGCGTCCACCGGCGCACCCGGCGGGAAATGTGCAGCCAGAATGTCGCGGCAACTTGCGGCGAGGCCGGTCAGCGCGGCCTCCGTCTCCCCTGCGGCGAGAGGTCCGAGCGCCGCATCGACGGCGGCTTGCCATTTTTCCTGGGAGATGACCCGCGCAGCATCCTCGGCCGCGACGATGCGGATGTAATGCTCGGCCAGCGAAACATAGATGAGCGCGCCGCACCGCGAGCGATCGATGCCGCGCAGGACGAACTGGGCCAGCGCCGCCTGGTGGCCGGCCGAGCGCGCCAAACGCTTCGGGATGAGCCACCGCCGCAGCGGCGGCAGTGAAACGAGCACGGCCGCAAGAATGGCGACCAGCAGCTGAGCGACATAGATGCGGTGCGCGGACAGTTCCGTGAACAGCAGGAGCGGCAGCGGCGTCGCGAGGGCAAGGATGCAGGCGCCGAGCAGAAACTCCCCGTCCAGGGAAGTCGAGGCGCCGGCGAGCACACACACGAGCGGAGCCCGGGTCTTGAGTTGCGCGGCGTCGAACGCGGCCTCGACCCGCGCCGCAGCGTCGGGAGCGAGAATCATCACCAGCCTCCGGAGGCGCCGCCGCCGCCAGAGGATCCGCCGCCCCCCGAGAAGCCGCCGCCACCGCCGAATCCTCCGCCGCCCCCGAAGCCTCCGCCGCCGCGAAACCCGCCGCCAAACCCTCCCGTGCCCATCGGAATGAAGACGACGTTGCCGCGGCCGCCTCGCCGGCCCATGCGGCTGAGCACGAACATGATGAAGAGAAAAATGAGGAAGGGCGCGAGCGTATCGAGGAGCGAAGCCTCATGTTCCGCCCGCATGTCGGTCGGCTTCGGCTTCCATTCGGCCGAGTCGGTGGTCAGCGCGGTGATGATGTCGTCGACGCCGCGGGTGACGCCGCCGTTGAAATCCCCGGCCTTGAAGCGCGGCGCGATCGCGTTCGCAATGATGATGCTGGAGACAGCGTCGGTCAGCGTCCCTTCGAGGCCGTAGCCGACCTCGATGCGCACCCGCCGCTCCTTCGGCGCGACCAGAAGGAGAGCGCCGTTGTTGTCCTTGGCCTCGCCCAGTTTCCAGGCGCGGAACAGCGCGTTGGCGTAAGGCTCGATCTCCTCGCCGCCGAGCGACGGCACGGTCGCCACGACGAGCTGAATGCGGGATTTCTGCTCGAGGTCGGCGAGCTTGCGTTCCAGATCGGCGATCGTGACTGGCGAGAGGATGTTCGCCTGGTCGACGACCCTTCCGGTCAGAGGGGGGAAGTTGGCCGCCGCAAGCGCCGCGGCGGCCCATAGAGCCGCGACGACGAGGACAAACAGCGCCCGCAGCCAGAGGCGAGGCATGCAAGCTCTCCCTTGGGCCGGGTTAGAACTTCACCTTCGGCGCCGCCTGGGCTTCCGGATTGGCGGTGAACGGAACCAGCGGCTTGATCGAGCGGAACACCGTCTGCGCCCAGAGCACGCTTGGGAAAGTTCTCAGCGTGGTGTTGAAGTCCTGCACCGAGGCGATGTAGTCGCGACGGGCGACAGCGATGCGGTTCTCGGTTCCCTCGAGCTGGGATTGCAGCGCGAGAAAATTCGCGTTCGATTTGAGCTCCGGGTAGTTTTCGCTGACCGCGAGCAGTCGCCCGAGGGCGCCCGACAGTGCGTTTTGCGCGTCCTGCAGCGCTTTGACCTTTGCCGGGTCGGTCAGATCGTTGGCGTCGAGGTGAATCGAAGTCGCCTTGGCGCGCGCCTCGGTGACCTGAACAAACACGTCCTTCTCCTGTTTGGCGAAGCCCTGAACGGTCGCGACCAGATTGGGAACGAGGTCGGCGCGACGCTGAAATTGGTTCTGAACCTCCGCCCAGGCCGCGTTGGCCGCCTCCTGCTTGGTCGGGATGACATTATAGCCGCATGCCGAAACCGAAACCGCGATCAGCGCCAGAACCGCGAACGATCGCAACCGATTAAGCAAGCCCATCGCCAACCCCTGCCCCATCAAGACCCCGCGGCTTCGCGGGCCGGAGCCCAATCATAAGGCGCCAAACGCCATTAAGCCATCAGCTATGGTCCTGACGGCCAACCGGGCGCCCGGTTCGTCAGGGCGTGCTTGATCGCACCTCAAGCATTCACTAGAAACGCCCGTCCGGCGTGGCGACGCCTGACTTCAATATTTCCGCCAAGCTGCGTTTCGCGCTAGACTCAGGACAGAACATGCGTGTGTATTATGATCGAGACTCCGATCTCAATTTGATCAAAGCCAAGAAAGTGGCGGTGGTCGGCTATGGCAGCCAGGGCCACGCCCATCTCCTCAATATGCGCGACAGCGGCGTGAAGGAGATCGCGGTTGCGCTGCGGCCTGGCTCGTCTTCCGCCAAAAAAGCAGAGGCCGAAGGCATCAAGGTGATGGACGTCGCCGCCGCGGCCAAATGGGCGGACATCGTGATGATGCTGACGCCGGACGAATTGCAGGCGGATATCTACCGCGACCAGCTTGCGCCCAACATGAAGAACGGCGCTGCGCTGATGTTCGCCCATGGGCTCAACGTCCACTTCAACCTGATCGAGCCGCGCGCCGATCTCGACGTGCTGATGGTCGCCCCGAAGGGGCCCGGCCACACGGTGCGGTCCGAATATAAGCGGGGCGGCGGAGTGCCGTGCCTCATCGCGATCCACCAGAACGCGAGCGGCAACGCGCACGACGTCGGCTTGTCCTACGCCTCGGCGATCGGGGGCGGGCGCGCCGGCGTCATCGAGACGTCGTTCCGGGAGGAATGCGAGACCGACCTGTTCGGCGAGCAGACGGTGTTGTGCGGCGGCCTCGTCGAACTGAT
>DATDHT010000262.1:0-4180 GCA_036521435.1 Roseiarcus sp. | reverse complement strand
GCAGCACGCGCCATCCGGATTTGTGCGCTTGTCAGCAGGCGCGAAACGCCAAGCAGTCGAATCAAGGAGGATCCAAGTGAACTTCAAACCATCTGAACCCATCACAGCGCGCCGATCGCAAGAACCAAACCGCCGGCAATTCCTCGGCGGCTCGGATGCGCGGATCATCATGAGCCCCGACGAGTCGGCGCTGATCCGGCTCTGGAAGGAAAAGCGCGGGGAGGCCGAGCCAGAGGATCTGAGCGGCAACCTTATCGTCCAACTGGGCGTCGCCACCGAGCCTCTGAACCGGACTTGGTACGAGCGCAATGCTGGGCGGGCCGTAACGGACGTTCAGCGCTGGGTTCGGCACCCTGTCCATCGGTACTTGGCGGCGACCCTGGACGGGTTCGTCAACGATCTCGACGCCGTATTCGAGGCCAAGTTCATGCTGCCCTGGTCGTTCTCCGAAGAGGCCGCGATCGAGAAGCACATGCCCCAGCTCCAGCACAATATGTGGGTGACCAACGCCCGGTCGGCGGCGCTGTCGATCATCACCGGCGGGGGCAAATGGATCGAGATGACCATACCTGCCGACGCTCTTTACCAGCACTTTCTGGTGACGGCGGAGAGGCGGTTCTGGCGTTGCGTCCAGACCGGAGAGACGCCGCGCCCCTATGGCCTCGAGCCGCCTCGGCCGCGGATCGAAGCAGTTCGTATAGTCGACATGAGCGAGTCCAATTCGTGGGCGGAGTTCGCTGGCCTCTTCTCCGCAACCCGCTCGGCGTTTCTCGACCATGAGCGGGCCAAGTCGGAGCTCAAAGCCTTGATGCCTGAGGACGCAAAGGAAGCCTCCGGACATGGCCTTCGCGCCAAGCGCTCGAAGTCAGGCGCGGTCAGTTTCGATCTCCTGGCGACGGAGGAGAACCGTGCAGCGTTCTAGCGAATCGATCGTAAGCGGTACGAGAAGGGCACGGCCTTAGTGGCGGCCTACTCGCCGCGCTTGAAGCGTATCGGCATCCAGAACTGGCGCAGGGCCTCGACGGTTGCGGGAATGTCGCGCCAGGCGTTTGACGCGCAGCGCGGCGTTGCCAAGGGCATCGCGGGCCGGCCTGCGTCATCGACGCAATGGAACAGGATCGGCAGGAGCAGATAGTGTTCGATCCTGTTCGGGGAGAGCAGCTGCGACCAGGCGAGAAGCCGAAGCTTCATGACGGCGTAGAAGCCCATGCACCAGGGCCGCGCGTCGACTTCGCCGTCCCACGATCGCACGAACAGCGGCTCAAAGCTCTCCGGCCTCGTCGACAGCGCCTCACTGATCGCGTTGTGCCGGATCAGCGTGGCGGCGATCGCCGAGAACTCCTCGGTGTCGTGATTGAAGGCGTCGGGATCGACGCCGAGGAGCGGGCACATCCATCCCTCGGGCGCCATCGAGACCGGCCCGACAACGACCGCGGTCACCGCGCCATCGAGCATGGAGAGCGACGTCGCTTGCGGATGCGCAAGCGTTGGCGACCTGGCGCGCTCGCTCATCCATTGTCCGAGTCGCTCGAACGACATGGCGTAGTCCGCCATCGTCGTCTTGGCCGGCTTGCGCGCTCCTCGCGTTCCCTGCCGTTGCTTCGGCTTCGACTGCGTCATGCCGCGGCGCGTCTTTCGGCCTCGCGCGCGGCCTTCCAGTTCCAAACCAGAAGTTCGTGTAGCTGGTTGTTCTTCGTGGCGCCGCTCACCATGCGCTCGAGAACGTCGACGAGATAGACCTCGGGATCGACGCCATTCAGCCTGGCCGTGTTGAGAAGCGAAGAGAGGATCGCCCAGGTCTCGCCCCCGCCTTCGTCGCCGCTGAACAAGGAATTCTTCTTCCCGATTGCAATCGGCCGGATCGATCGCTCGACCGTGTTCGTGTCCGGCTCGAGCCGCCCGTCGTCCAGGAAAGCCGTCAGACCCTCCCAGCGTTCGAGCATGTAGTCGATCGCCTTGATCAGCGTCGACTGCCGAGAGATCCCGTCCTTCACCGCTTCCAGACGGGCCTTCAACGCCTCCATCAGCGGCTTCGTCTCGGCCTGCCGCACCGCGCGGCGCTCATCGGCGTCGAGACCGCGGATCCCCTCCTCGATCACATAAACGGCCCCAATGCGCTCGATGACTTCCCTGGCGAAGGGCGAGTTCGTCGTCTTGTGGACCTTCACGAAGTTGCGGCGCGCGTGAACGAGGCAATACGCCAGCCGGATCTTGCCCGACATCTTCGCATCGCCCGCCAGCGAGGCGTAGGCGGCGTAGCCGTCGACTTGCAGCACGCCCTCGAAGCCGGCCAGTTGCGTCATGATCTCCTTCTTGCCGCGGCCGCCCGCGAACACATAGGCGACCGCCGGCGGCGCCGGACCCTTCCAGGGGCGATCGTCCGTCGCATGCGCCCAGAACTGACAGACCTTGGTGCGCCCGCGTCCCGGATCGAGCACCGGCATCGGCGTCTCGTCGCAGAACAGCCGCTCAAATCGATGCATGGTCCTCAGTTGCAGATCGTAGAGGCCTTTGGCCATCCATGCCGCGCTCCCCATCCAGCGCGCCAGCGTCTGACGGTCCACGACGACGCCGTGCCCCGCCAGGATCTGCGCCTGACGATAGAGCGTCGACTGCCAAGCGTACTTGGCCGTAGCAATGTGAGCGATCAGCGCCGTCGTCGCCATGCCTCCCTCGACGAGCCGCGCCGGCGCCTTGGCCTGGACGATCGGACCCTCGCAGGTGCGGCAGGCATATTTGGGACGGATCGTGCGCAACACACGCAGCCACGCGGGAACCCGATCGAGCGCCTCGCTGGTCTCCTCACCGATCCGATGCATCTGACCCGAGCAGCACGGGCAGAGCGTCGAAGCCGGCTCGATCACCTGTTCGCAGCGAGGCAGATGCGCCGACAGCGAGCCGATGTTGCGCCGGGGCTTGCGCCGCTTCGTTCTCGCCGCGCCCGATTCCGGTTCGTCGTCGTTGGCCGGGCGCTGTGCATCGGCGGTCCGTTCCAGATCGAACACGAGCTGTTCGGCGCAGATGATCGCCGAGCGCTCCGATCGCGCGCCGAAGATCAGACCCTTCAACGTGGCGATCTGCGCGCGCAGATCCTCGTTTTCGCCGTCGAAAGCCAGCACCATCTCGGCAAGAGCTGCAGGGTCCGAGGGGAGATCTTCCGGGCGAATCGCCATGTCGGAAAATTACACGAAAGCGCTCGGAATCGCCAGCAAAACAGGGCGATTCAACAGACGCTCCTCGGCCGCTTCGTCACCTTCGGGACCACTCGCGACCACTCCGAGAGACCTTCGATCAGCATCGCCAATTGAGCCCCCGTCACGCGCATCGTCCCCTCGCGAACAGGCGGCCAGGCGAAGTCGCCGTCCTCAAGCCATTTGGTCGCCAGAACCAGACCCGTGCCGTCGAACACGAGGAGCTTCAAACGATCCGATCGCTTCGAACGGAAAACGAAAACGTCGCCGCTGTAGGGCTCGCCGACCAATCCCTCGGCCACCAGCGCAACCAGGCCATGCACGCCTTTTCGAAAGTCGATCGGCTGCGTCGCAACGAACACACGGACGTCGCGGCCGAACGAAATCAACGCCGCGACCTCAACGCCGCAAGGACGCTCTCCAGAGTCCGCTCATCGACGCCGGCCGGGACGCGCACGGTCGCGCCCACGATCACAATCTCGATCCTTTCAGCCGGACCGGTCAAAACGCGAGTCCGGTCTACCGCGTCTGGCCGAGCCTCGAAACCGTCGTCGAGCCTGACCTGCACGAACTGCGGTCCTTCGCTGGAAGCGTGCCGCGCCTTGCGCCGCCACACATTGAGCAATCCCCGGCTGACCCCGTTGCGCCGCGCCACCTCAGAAATGTTCACTTCCGGATCGGCGCTCTCGGCTAGGATCCGCGCCTTCTCCGCATCGCTCCAATCGCGCCGACGCCGCAGCCCCGTTATCACCTCGACGCGCTGATAAGAGTCGGCATCATGCCTGGTCTGATGCATGGAATTAGCGCCCCTCGCATGAGCAGATCGAAATGCGAGTCTCGCTCAGCCGGACGCCACAAGCGAGGTGGGGCACCCGTACCGGTTACCGTGGTTCCGGCCAGGGCCGCCGGCAAGGCGGCGGAAGCGACGCCGGCCGAAACGAAGGAAAAACCGGCTTCTCTCGAGAAGCCTCTCGCGCCAGGAGCGGCGC
>DATDHT010000261.1:0-5578 GCA_036521435.1 Roseiarcus sp. | reverse complement strand
GAAGCGCTCGGTCGTGTAGCCGATCTCGTTCATGACCTCGACGTGATGCCCGATTGCATAGGCGTAGGCCTCGAGCAGGGCGCGCCAAAGATGCCCGATGTCGTGCGAGAGCGTGAGGCCATCGAAGGTCGCGCGCGCGTTGGCGTCGTGAATGGGCGTCTTTTCGCCGAGAAAATAGGGCGTGACGACGAGCCCGTCGCTGCCGGCGGGACGCGCCTCCGCGAGTTGGTCGAGCCATTGATGGATCGAGAGGCCGGCTTGCTTCGCGGCCGGCGCCTCGCCAGCGGCGAACTGGCGCACGAACCAGTTGAGGGCGGAGCCTCCGGTCGCCATGCATCCGTTGGGGACGAAGAGACCGGGTTTCAAATGATAGTCGAGAAACAGGCGCGGATCAGGGCGCGCGTGATCGGTCGCGGTCAGAATGTCGACTGAGCCGCCGAATTTGAGCAGGACATCGCCGGCGCTGACCACGCCCGCGCCAAGCGCAGAAGCAATGTGGTCCGCCGCGCCACCGATGACCGGCGTTCCGGCTCTTAAGCCACTCTCCGCTGCACCTTGATCCGAGACAGCGCCCAAGATTTCGTGAGAGGCGACTTTGCGCGGCAGCGCCTGGCGCGGGATGTGGGCAAGCGAGACCAGCGCATCGTCGATCGCGTGGGTCGCGAGGTCGACGAAGCCAGCCTCGAGCGCCCAGTTCTGCTCGATCGCGCGCTCCCCGGTGAGGCGCCAGTTGATGTAGTCGTAAGAGCCGAACAATGTGGCGATGCGCGCGAAGATTTTCGGCTCATGCCGCTCGATCCAGCGGAGCTTCGCCGCGATAAGCTGCTGATTGACGCCATTCCCGGCCCTGGCGAGGAACGCCTTTTCGTCGATCTCGGCGCGGAGCTCCTCGACTTCCGCGCCGCAGCGCGCATCGCTCTGCTGAATGCTCGGCCGCAGCAAGCGCCCGTCAGAGTCGAGAAGCACCAAAGCCGGCAGCATTCCCGCCACGCCGACCGCGGCGATGTCGGCTGCAGAAACGCCGGCCGTGTGCAAGAGCTCGCGCACGATCTCGCCGACATTGCTCCACCATTGCTCGGGGTTTTCCTCGGCCCAGCCGACATGGTCGGAGCGCAAGGCTACAGGACGCGAGGCGAGGGCGAGCGTCTCGTCCGGCAGCCGGATGAGGATGCCGATGGTCGAGGTCGTGCCGATGTCGAGGCCGAGAATGCACCGGCGGTTTGTCAATTCGAATTCGCGCCTATGCGCAGTTTGCAATGCACGCAACTTCTAGCGAACCCATTGTAGTACCAACGAGCGGCAAAGAACCGTTGCTGACAGCGCGGGCATGGAAAAGTAATTGCACGCTGCGCGGCGGTCCAGATCACTAGCATCCACGAAAGAGCGATTGGATAAAGGAAATAGTCTGGCCGAATCCCGCTGAGAAACGATAGCGGCAACCCGATTAAGAAAAACGTCGCGAAAACACCTGGAACGAAGCCAAGGAACATGCCCCAGGCAATAAGGCGACGCTTTTTCAGGTCACGCCATGCGGCGGAATAATCTGCCTTGATGTTCATTGATTGCAGATTTTACTCCAAGCGAGCCACCCTTGGCGCGACGGCGTCACCTCAGCTTCGCCACGGCGTCCATGAAGCGCTTCACGCGTGCGCCATCGACCGGGTTCCAGGTGTTTCCGTCGACCTTGAAATGCGTGCCGATCACGACGCCGTCTGAGATCGCGAGGATGTCGCGCACATTGTCGATATTGACGCCCGTGTTGGCCAGCACCGGCACGTCCGGGATAGCGTCGCGGACGGTTTTGAGGTTCGATCGGTCGACCGGATCTCCGGTCAAAGGGCCGGAGACAAGGATCGCGTCGGCAAGCGACGAGAAGACGGCGCTTTTCGCCCTTAACGCGATCGGCCGCTCATCGAGCGAATGGGCGAACTCCGCGTTGATGTTGAACAGGAGCTTCATGTCCTCGCGGCCAAGACTGCGACGCAGTCGTAGCGCCCCGGCGCAGTCGGCCTGCCAGAGCCCCATGTCGGACGCGAAGAGGCCGGTGAATATCTCACGCACGAAGCTTGCGCCCGTCGCGGCCGCGATGGCGACGCTGGCGAGAGGGTCCCACAGATAATTGACGCCGAACGGGACCTTGAGCTGCGGCTTGACCGCTTGCACCACGGCAGTCATGGCCGCGATGCCTTCCGGCGGCGCCTTGAGGACGTAAGGCCGGTCGTTCTCGTTGCCGAACATGACGGCGTCGACCCCGCCTGTTTGAAGGGCGTCGATGTCCTTGAGCACGCCTTCGATGAGTTTGCTGACGCCTGCGTCCGCATCATAAAGCGGCGATCCCGGAAGCGCGCCGATATGCGCCATGGCGATCACGACTTTCGTCTTGTCGCCCAGAAAGTCAAAAACCATAAAAGAGTTCCTCAGGCGCGAGAGGCGCTTGACCGATTGCGCCGAATGCTAATGGAGTTTCGCGGCGCGCCGCGCAACCTAGCGCCGCGGGCGACATTATCAAATAAAAAGCGCCTTCGCGGCCTCTGAGTTTGTTGATATGGCTCGCCCTCGCGAGCCCGTGAGAGGGATGATGCCGGCAGACAGTTCGCCATATTCGGAGCTCAACGGCAAGCGCGGCTTCGTCACCGGGGGCGCGCAGGGCATCGGTCGCGCCATTGCGCACGCGCTCGCGCGAAGCGGCGTGAAGGTGGCGATCGCCGATATCGACGGCGAGGCAGCACAGCGAACAGCGAAAGAGATCGGCGAAAATGCCGTTGCTGTCGAGGTAGACGTGCGCGAGCGCGCGTCGGTCGAGCGCGCGTTCGGCGAAGCGCTCAAGCTTTTGGGTGGCTGCGACATTTGCATCGCCAACGCCGGCGTCTCGACGATGCAACGCGCCCTTGAGCTGACCGACGCCGACTGGGACTTCAATTTCGCCGTCAACGCGCGCGGCATATTCCTGACCAACCAGATCGCAGCCCGGCATTTCGTCGCTCAAAGGACCGGCTGCATCGTCAATACCGCGTCGCTCGCCGCCAAGGTTGGCGCCCCGCTGCTCGCGCACTATTCAGCTTCGAAATTCGCAGTGCTCGGGTGGACCCAGGCGCTCGCGCGCGAGCTCGCCCCGAGCGGCATTCGCGTGAACGCCGTGTGCCCCGGCTTCGTAAAGACCGGCATGCAGGCCCGCGAGATCGAGTGGGAGGCGAGCCTGCGCAATATCTCCGCGCAGCAGGTCGTCGATGATTATGTGGCGCAGACGCCGCTAGGACGGCTCGAAGAGCCGGAGGATGTCGCCGACGTCGTGGCGTTCCTGTGCTCGGATAAGGCGCGGTTCATGACAGGGCAGGGGATCAATGTGACCGGCGGCGTCTATATGACGTGAACCGGGCAAGGCTCTGCTGAAGTCAGCCCCGATCACCGCCGGTCCAACGCCTGGCCTTGGTATCGGTCTGAAAGTGACCTACGGTCCTCGTTCGAGGAACGCGCCAGTGGTCCGAGTTTGCGGTCGCTGTTCCTCATCTCACTGCGTCGATAGCCTCCGGATCCCACATGGCCCTTGTCAAAAGCTCGAAAGTCGCGGCTCGGACGCTCAAGGCGAACCCAACCCCCGGCCCGTCGGAGTTGAAGCCGCTCGCCGCTCCCTCCACTCCAGCCCAAAGGTCCGGCGCCCGCACACCCGAAGCTTTATTCGAACGAGTCGCGGCGGCGACCGAGGAATTTGCGAGTGGACTGACCCAAGCTTCGGCGGCGGCCGAGCAATTGCGCAAGTCGATGGAGCAGATTGCCTCCGGCGCCGAAGAGGCCGCCGGTGCGTCACAGGAGCAACTCGCAGCGATCAAGCGGATATTCGAGGGCCTACGAACCGCGCGTGGGGAAGCGGACGCCTTACGTCGGCGCACCGAGAACGTGCATATTATGCTCGGCGAGGCGGCGGACCGAATTACCGCCTCGGCTCGGGCGATCGAGCGCAACGCGCAGCGGCAGGGCGCGACGGTTGAAATCATAGCGGAGCTGGAGCGTCGCGCGGGAGATATCGGCGAGATCACACAAACAGTCAGTCGCATCTCCGACCAGACGAGTCTTCTCGCCTTGAACGCCGCGATCGAGGCCGCGCGCGCCGGCGATCACGGACGGGGCTTTGCGGTGGTCGCCGACGAGGTTCGCGCGCTGGCCGAGACGTCCGACAAGAGTTCCCAGGAAGTCAAAAGACTGGCGGGGGAAATTCAGGTCGATGTGAGCGGCGTCGTCGGCGCGGTGACGAAGGCGGCAGAGACGTCCGCGACGGAAGCCAAGGCGGCGGCCGCGGTCGTCGAGACCCTCGAAAATCGTCGGGAGGACATGCGGCGAGTTGCGAAGGGGAGCGAGGAGATGCTGAGCGCGGCGCTCGAAGCCGAACGGGCGGCGTCTGAAGCGCAGAAAGGCGCCGAGCAGGTCGCGGGCGCGGCCGAGCAACAATCGGCCGGCGCGGGCGAAGCGCAGTCGGCGGTCCAGCAGCAGGCCAAGTCGCTCGATCAGGGACAGGCAGCTGCGCGCTCGCTGGCGACGCTGGCTGAGACGCTTCGCGCAGGAACTGCGTCTGCATCGGCGCCCGAGGAGATCGGCACGACTGCCGAGGAGCTTTCGGCGACGATCCAGGAACTGACGACCGCCGCCGCGCAAATCATGGCGGCTGTTCAACAAATCGAGCGCGGTTCGCAACAACAGGCGTCCGCCACCCACGAAACTTCGGCCGCGCTTGTCGAGATCGAGAATAGCGGCAAGCTCGCGCAGAAGACAACCCGTGATTCCACAGAGCGCGTTTCGCAAATGGAGGCCGCGCTCAGGGACAGCCGCGCGGCCGTCGGGCGACTGGTCGCCGGAGTTGACGCGGCGCTCGCGGACACCCGAACCAGCCTGGCGACGATCGTGCGTTCGGAAACGGTTGGGCGCCGTATCGAGAAAATCGTCGACGCCATCGCCTTGATGGCAGTGCAGACGAGCATGCTCGCGGTGAGCGGTTCGGTCGAGGCGGCGCGCGCCGGCGCCGCTGGACGCGGCTTCGCCGTCGTGTCGAACGACATCCGGAGCCTGGCGCGGGAGGCGTCGCAGAATGTCGAGCGCGCGAAAGACACGGTGGTCGGGATTCTCGATCAGGTCGCGACGCTCAAGCGCGATCTCGAACAGGTCGCCGCGAGCGCCGAAACCGAGGTCCAGGGTAACCGCGCCGTGTTCGCGGCTCTCGACAAGGTGGATGCGGATGTGACGGCGTTGAGCGGCGCCAATCAAGCGATCCTCGAAGGGGCCGAGATCATCCTCACGAGTGTCGCTGAAGCGGCGGGCGGCGCGCGCCAGATCGCGGCGGCGGCCGAACAGGCGCGCAATGCCTCTCGGCAGGCGGCGACGGCATCGACCGAACAGGCGCAGGGCGCCGATGATCTGGCGGCGGCGATCGAGGAGATCGCGTCTCTCGCCGACGCGCTGAAGCCGCGGGCATGAACAGCGCCGTCATCGCGGAAATCTCTGGCTCCGTGAAACGTCGTTTTCTCGTCTTCCGGCTTGCGGAGCGAGCTTACGCGCTGCCGGCCGAAACATTGGCCGAGGTGATACGGAT